>JAAZAA010000136.1 GCA_012514535.1 Myxococcales bacterium
CGCCTCGCGCGACTCCGTCAGCGCCCGCTCGCCCGTCGACGACTCCGTCGACGAGTCCGTCGGCGCCCGCTCTCTCGCCCTCGCCCCCAGCGACGTCTCCGACTCGCGCTCCGTCGATGGCGGGTCGCCCTTGTTCGGCCGCGCTCTGGTGTGCTCCGTGTCCGGGCGCTCCTGCTTGTTCGTCCCCCTCGTGTGCCGCTCGTTCTTCGTGGACTGCTTCCCTCGACGGCCGACCGGCGCACCAACGTCGCCCCGGTATCCGCCTCGGCGAATCCAGCTTTTTCTCCAACCCATGTGTTTCCAACCCGTCACTCCCCCTTGCCAGGCTGTACTGCTCATCCCGGCGCGCGCGCCGCGCACACCGAGGGCGCCCCACCGGCGCCATTCCCGGACGGCCTCGGCGTCCGGCGGGTGAGACCCTAGCACGAAACACGACGTTTCGGGACCGTGTTTCTTCAGGGTTCTCGCCGCTCAGTTGACGAGGTGCGCTATCGAGATCCCGATCGGGTTCTGGCGGACGCGGGACGACGAATCGCCGAGCTCCGCTCCCGCATGGGCATGACCCAGGAGGACCTCGCGGGCAGGCTCGGGGTCTCCGTCCGGCATCTGCAGCGCATCGAGGCAGGGCAAAAGAACCTCTCCGTGCTCTTCCTCGCGGAGCTCTCGCCTCTGCTCGAAGCGGAGCCCGCGGAGTTTCTCGCGCCGCCGACCACGCCCAAACCGCGCCCCGGCCGCCCCAAGCGCACTCCGCCGCCCGCGAAATGACGACCACCACGGCTCGTCGACGGGAGGGGTCACGGCTACCCACCGCCCGTCCCCAGATTCACCCCGCCCCCGCAGGCGCCCCCGATCCCCCCGCGATCGCCGCCGCTGCCAGCCCCCCACGTCACCGCGCCTCCTCCGCGCCTCCACACGGGTCCGCCACACCGCGGAGCCCGGACGGCGCGACCACGGCCCGCGCCGCAGCCTCAGCCCAGCCGATCGCTGGCGCGGCGCCCGGGGCTCCGCCGCTGATCGTTCGGGAGCGTCCCCGAGGTCGGCGCGCGACGCGGAACGAACGACCGCCGTCCGGCGCCGTACAGCTCACGGAGAGCCTCGAAGGTCGTCACACCGGAGTTCTCGGCGATGCGGGCGTGCCCCGTGCACAGGACGACGCTCCTCACGTCGAAGGGCACCTCCACCAACTTCCGCGGCCGTCGGCTCGCCTCCGGCCGAAACCCCGCACAAACCTCGCAGCGCTGGTCCATACGTCGACCCTGCCCACCTCGGCGGCGAGGGGACAACTTTTCGCCCGCGTCGAGCCCGCCCGCGTCGAGCCCGCCCGCGACACCGAGCCCGCCCGCGACACCGAGCCCGCCCGCGACACATGCGGTCCCCCCGGCGCACCGGAGGCACCCTCGAAGGGGCTGCACGGATTTTTCCGCGCGGGAGCCACCGCGAATGGCTCCATCGACCCCACGCCCGCGCGGCGGCGCTATGCTAGTTGGTGAGCCGGTGAGCGGTTTCGCCTGCCCACACTTCACCGATGCCCGACGAACCACCTCCACTCCGCTCGGCGGACCGAGCTCCCCGCGCGGAGCTGTTTCGGCTCTTGGTGGAGCAGGTGCGGGACTACGCGATTTTCGGGCTCGACGATCGCGGCATCGTCGTCAGCTGGAACAGCGGGGCGGAGCGCATCAAGGGGTACCGCGCCGACGAGATCATCGGCCATCACTTCTCCCGCTTCTACCCCGAAGAGGCCATCCGCGCGGGCTGGCCGCAGACGGAGCTGGAACGGGCCACCGAGGACGGGCGCTTCGAGGACGAAGGTTGGCGAGTGCGCAAGGACGGCACCCGCTTCTGGGCGCACGTCGTGATCACCGCGCTCCGTGACGAAGACGGCACCCTGCGCGGGTTCGCCAAGGTGACCCGGGACCTGACCGAGGAGAAGCGGGCAGCACAGCTCGAGACCGACGTGCGGGTCGTCGGCGAGTTCGTGGCGATGCTCGGTCACGAGCTGCGCAACCCCCTCGCTCCCATCCGCAACGCCATCGACGTCGCCAAGCGCGCCGACGATCCGCAGCGCACCCGCTGGGCCCTCGAGGTCGTCGAGCGTCAGTCGGCGCACCTGACGCGTCTCGTCGACGACCTGCTCGACATCGGCCGGATCACTCGGGGGCAGCTGAGCCTCAGCCGTCGCCGCGTGCCCCTGCGCTACGCCATCGAGAGCGCCGTGGAGGCGACCCGCGCGAACATCGAGCGGCACCGGCACCAGCTCACCGTGACGTACCGGGCTCACCCGCGGGTGCGGGGCGACTCCGTGCGCCTGACGCAGGTCTTCACGAACTTGCTCGACAACGCCTGCAAGTACACGCCGGACGGGGGCCACATCGACGTCGAGGTGAGCGCCGAGGAGGACACCGCGCGCGTCGTCGTGAGCGATACGGGCGTCGGCGTCTCGCCGGAGCGCTTGGCACACTTGTTCGACGTCTTCACCCAGGAGCGCCGCTCCTTGGCGCGCTCCGAAGGCGGGCTCGGGCTCGGGCTCGCCGTGGCGCGGCACCTCGTGGAGCTCCACGGGGGCGACATCGTCGCGGAGAGCCCCGGCCCTGGCTGTGGCAGCACCTTTCGCGTGACGCTCCCGCTGCTCGAGCTGCTCGCCGACGACACCGAGGGCCTGCGCCCCAGCGTCCTGTCGGCCCTGGTGATCGACGACAACCGCGACGCCGCCGAGATGCTCGCCGCCCTGCTGGAAGCCCACGGACACGAGACCTCCCTCGCCTTCGACGGCCGCGAAGGCGTCCGCCTCGCCGCGCGAGAGCAGCCAGACGTCATCTTGCTCGACATCGGCTTGCCGGACATGGACGGCTATCAGGTGGCGCGCCGGCTGCGCAGCGATCCGGCGCTGCGCGGGGTCGTGCTGGTGGCGGTGACGGGCTACGGCGCGGAGGAGGATCGACGACGCGCCCTCGAGTCGGGCTTCGACGTGCACCTGAGCAAGCCCATCGACTACGCCACCTTGCAGCGGAGAGTTCCGATCTTCGCGTCCCCGTGAGCCGCGCTCGGCCTTCGGCGGCGCCGCCCGCGCGCCGTTGAAGTCTGCTGCATGGACGACGCGGTCCTGTTTCTGGCCCTGACCTCCGGTCTCATCCTGGTCACGGCCATCGCGTACGAGCCTCTCCAGCGCTCTCCGTTGACGGAGCCCCTGCTCGCGGTGGCTGTGGGCGTCGTCGTCGGCCCCCACGCGCTGCACTGGATGCGTCCGGAGGACTGGGAGGCCCCCATGGCCCTGGTGCACCAGTTCATGCACCCGCTCTTGGCGGTGGCCTTGATGGCCGCGGCCCTGCGCCTCCCCCACCACTACCCGGTCACCGCCGCGCGATCCCAGCTCCTGCTCGTGATCGGGGGCCTGATCGCCATGACGAGCATCTCGGCGGCCCTGTTCTGGGCGGTCCTCGACCTCCCCGTGCTGCCGGCGCTCGCCCTCGGCGCGATGGTCGCGCCGACGGACCCCGTGCTCGCCACCACCGTCGTGACGGGCCAGGTCGCGGAGCGAAACGTCCCCGCGCGCATCCGCGACCTGCTCACCGGGGAGTCCGGCGCCAACGACGGCGTGGCCTTGCCCCTCCTGCTCCTCCCGCTGCTGCTCTTGCAGCAAGGCTCGGGGGGATGGTCGGAGTGGGCGCGGGCGCTCCTCTACGAGAACGTGCTCGCCGTGCTCCTCGGCGGTGCCTCGGGCTGGATCGCGCGCCGGGCCCTGCACTACGGCTTCGAGCACCACGACGTCTCGTCCAAGGCTTTTCTCTCCTACACGCTGGCGCTCACGTTCTTCACCCTCAGCACGCTCGATCTCCTGCAGATGAACGGCCTGATCGGCGTCTTCGCGGCCGGGCTCACGTTCAACTACGGCCTGGGCGATCGGGAGGAGGCGACGAGCGAGCGCATCCAGGAGGCGGTGGAGCGCCTCTTCGTCGTCCCGGGCTTCGTGCTGTTCGGGATCTTGCTCCCCTGGGCCGACATCGTGGCCCTGGGCTGGCGCGCCGCGCTGCTGGCCGTCGCGATCCTGCTCCTGCGGCGCCTCCCGGTCCTGTTCCTCTTGCGACCGTTCCTGCCGGAGCTACGGACCCACGCGGACTCCGCCTTCGTGGGCTGGTTCGGGCCCATCGGCGTGGCGGCGCTCTACTACGCGACCGACGTCCATGCGTCTCTGCCGGACACCCCCGTGTGGGCGGCGGTGAGCGTCGCGGTGCTCGCCTCCGTGCTCGCCCACGGCGTCACCTGCTTCTCCCTGGGCAACCGCTACCGCGCCTTCAACGAGGGCCACGGGCTCACGGCTTCTCCGTCTCGAGGCCAAGCGCCGTGCGCTGCAGGAGGTGCCGCTCGAAGAACTCCGCCATGACCCGGTAGAACGTGTCGCGGGTGCGCCGCCGGCGAAAGCTGTGCCCTTCGCTCCGCCCCACGAAGAACCAGGCCTCGGCGCCGTTCTTGCGCACGGCGCTCACGATCTGCTCCGCCTCCGAGAGGGCGACCCGCGGGTCGTTCTCCCCATGGGCGACCAGGAGCGCGCTGCGGATCCGCTTTACGTGAGTGAGCGGCGAGATCGAGGCGAGGTACTCGCGCACCTTCGGGTCCCGCTCGTCGCCGTACTCCCCCCGGCGCACGCCCCGCCGGTAAGCGCCGGTGCTCTCCAGGAAGCTCACGAGATCGGACATCCCCACCACGTCGGAGCCGGCGACGAACCGCTTCGGATAGGCCACGAGGGAGGCAAGCACCATGAAGCCACCGTAGCTCGCGCCGTGGATCCCGACGCGGCTCGAGTCGAGGTCCTCTCGTCCATCGACGTAGTCGAGCAGGGCGCCCACGTCGGCGACCGCGTCGTGCCGGCGGAGGCCATCGTCGAGCCCCATGAAGCGCTTCCCGTAACCGGAGGAGCCGCGCACGTTGGGGGCGAGCACGGCGATGCCCCGCGCCGAGGCGAAGTACTGGATGATCGGATCGAAGGCAGGGCGCGCTTGCCCTTCGGGGCCACCGTGCATCCAGAACAGCACCGGAAAGGGCCCGTCCCCCGGCGGCCTGTACAAAAGCGCGGGGATCTCGAGCCCGTCGAAGCTCCGCGCTTGCACGAGCTCCGGGACCACGAACCCGCCTCGGGGCAGCCCCCCGAGCTCGCTCTCGGTCCAACGCCGCAGCGCCCCCGTGCCCAGATCGAAGAGGTAGACGTCCTCGGGATCCGTCGGCGTCGTGGCCGTGAAGGCGAGCTTGCGATCGCGATCCACGAAGCGCAGGCCCGAGACGACCCCCTCGGGGAGCGCCAGGCGGCGCTGCCGCCCGGTCATGAGGTCTTTCAGATAGACCTTCGAGTAGCCGTGTTCGTTGAGGGAGAAGACGAGTCGACGGCCGTCCGAGGAGGTGGCGGCCTCTTCGACGTCCCAGGGTCGATCGGGGGTGATGAGGCGCCACTGCAAGGTGGCCAGATCGACCTCGAAGACCCCTGCGAAGTCGCGATCGCGATCCGACAGCACGTACACGAAGCCCGGTCGCTTGGCGAACCAGGCGCGCCGGATGGACGTGTTCGCGACGAGGGGCGCGATCGCCGTCATCTCGCCGGTGTCCACCTCGACGACGTGCACCGTGGACTCGTCGGCGAAGCGTGACTCCTGCATGAGCAAGCGCTTCGCGTCGGAGGACCAGCCGAGGACCACCCAGCGCCCGCTCAGCTCGGCGACCACCTGCGACTCCCCGGAGCGCAGGTCGTAGCTGTGGAGCGCCGTATCGCGACCACTCCGCGCGGTGCTCGTGAACGCGAGCTGCCCCGTACTCGACCAGCGGAAGGGTCCGTGGCGGCTCTTGCCGTCGCTCAGGCGTCGCGTGCCGCGGCTCTCCAGATCGAGCAGGAAGATCTGGTGGTTCTCGTCTCCCCCGGCGTCCCGCCGGTAGCTCAGGGCGCGGGTCCCCCCGGGCAGATAGGCCACCTGCTCCACCGGCTCGGCCCCAAAGGTCACTTGCCGCCGCATGCCCAGGGGGCCGTCCACCTCGTGCACCTGGGTCGTCTCGCTCGTCCGCGTGAGCACGAGCATGCGCTTCGCTCCGGGCGAGACCCCCACCAGGCGCGCCCGGCGCACTTCGAGGTACGGCTGCAGCGCGCGGGCGACGGCGCGGGTGACCGGCGGGATGCCGTCGAGGGTGGGCGCCGGGTCGTCGTGGTGATCGGCGACGTCGTAGTCGAAGGCCGTGTCGTCCTGGGGAAGCCCCAGACGGAAGCGGTCCGGATCGGGCCGCTGAGGCGGCGTGCGGCGCTGCGCGGACTGCGCGGGTTGCTCGGGCGCCGGGCGTCCCGCGGTCTTCCCGGAGACGCCGCCGCAGGCAACCAAGGCCAGCCACAGGACGAGGGAGGGTGCCCGGCGCCGCCAAGAGGCGCGCCGTGAGCGTGACTGGGGTGCCGTCATCGGGTCGGGATCGGGGGACGCACCCGTCAGATTCCGGAAAATTCCGCCCTCAGGCAAGGGGTCGTGGGCGGAGAGGGACCCGCCCGATCAGAACCGATCAGAACGCCGGGCGCCCCGAGAACGCGATCTCGAGCTCGCCGCGGTTCAGGGCTGCGATGACCTCCTTGCGCAGGTTCTCCGCGTCTTCTGGCGCCATGCGCCGGAGCTGATCGTCGAGACGATGGCTATCCTCGTCGGTCCACCTGCCCGCCACGGTCGCCCGCTGGACGATGCTCTCGGCCTCGCTCGCCGCCCGGCTCTGCTCCAGGGTGGGGACGATCTCCGCGGGCTGGTTCGGCGCCTCGTCGGCGGCCTCCGCGATTCTCGCGGCTCCCGGAACCTCTGGGAGCGCGGACGCGTCGGTCGTCGCTCCGCGGCGGCTCAGCTCGATCAGCGCCCGAACGTCGCGCTGCAGAGCTGCCAAGGCGTCGAGCTGGCGACGTCGATCCTCTTCCAGCTGCTCCCAACGCATGGACGACTCGGCCATCGTCCCCCGCTGAGCTCCCCGCGCGCCCGCTGGCGAAGCCCACACGGAGTGCGCACACCACCCCGCCGCGCCCGCGGCCACGAGCGCGGCGACGTGAACCAATCTCCTACTCACGACCTCTTTCACGACGAGTCTCTCCTCGAGAGCCGCGACGGCCCGCCCCCCTCGGGACGTCTGCGGCCAGCCTCTACGGCAGCTGCGGGGGCTCGAACGAGTCGTTGTAGGTGCGGATCGTCTCGCAGGTGCCGTCGGACGCCGCGTAGAACTGGATGAACGAAGAAGTCCACATGGACTTGATCACCTCGAGCAGATCCGGATCCGAGGTGGAGCACCCGGCGTACTGGTTCGACGCGTCGTAGGCATAACAACTTCCCCGGACGGCTCCGCCATCGATGCTGTAGACCTGGCACCCGATCGCCTGGTTGGCGTCGGAGCTGTTGCGGGCGGCGCCCAGCGCGCCCTGGGCCGCGCGCTTGGTGGAGGACGGGCTCCAGACGCTGACCACGGTGTTGTACTTGGCCCCCGCGCGGGCATCACTCGTCGCCCACAGGGAAGCCCCCGCGGTCGCGAGCGCCGCCATCCCCATCATCAGACCTTTGCTCTTGCTTCTGCTTCTCATCGTCAGCTCTCCCCATTCGAGGGAACACTTCCCCGAGTTTCCCAGGAAGCTATCAAGACTCACTACCCGCTACTAGACGCAGCCAGCATGTCCCGCTCCCACCCCCGGATTTCGGCCGCCCGGCCGCCCTCCCCCGGCTCGCCGGACCCGGCGCGGCGCGAGTGCTCCCGGAGCCGTCACGCGGGACGCGGGAGCAACCCGTGAGACGCCTGTGATGGTTCCCCCGTGAGCGGCGTGGGTCAGACCTGGGGGCGGCGTCGCCGTGTTCCTGCACCGCCGTGTTCCTGCACCGCCGTGTTCCTGCACCGCCCTGCTCCGGCATCGCCCTGTTCCCGCATCGCCACGGGGAAGAAACCGAGTCCTTCCGGGGCGGTTGGAGCGCGGGGGGGGGGCATCGCTTGCCGGGCCTTGGAGAG
>JAAZAA010000137.1 GCA_012514535.1 Myxococcales bacterium
CGCGCAGCGGACAGCCCCAGCGCAGCGGACAGCCCCAGCGCAGCGGACAGCCCCGCGCAGCGGACAGCCCCGCGCAGCGGACAGCCCAGCGCAGCGGACAGCCCAGCGCAGCGGACAGCCCAGCGCAGCGGACAGCCCAGCGCAGCGGACGGCCCAAGCAGCGGACAGACGCGTGCAGCGGACAGACGCGTGCAGCGGACAGCCCCGCGCAGCGGACAGCCCCGCGCAGCGGACGGCCCCGCGCAGCGGACAGACGCGCGCTGCGACCGTCCTGGCAGCGACCTACCCAGGCGAACGATTGCGCCTCTGCTCGATTCTGTCGAGGTTGGAGTTTGCCCGGTGGCTCACATATGGACTTCCCGAAGCAGGGGCGTACCATCTAAGTTGAGTTGGACGGTCGGCAATCGGGAGCATCGAGTTCGTGGCTCCAGGGCTTCCACCCAGGAGAGCCGCCCCCTCGACTCGAGCGCCGAGGCCCCATCCTCGAGTGGGAGGGGCGAGCCCATTGGGGTTGTTCATGACGAAAGCCGACATCGTGCAGGCGGTTTACGCGCGACTCGGGGGATTCTCCAAGAAGGAGTCCGCCGACCTCGTCGATCTCGTGTTCGAGACGATGAAGGAGACCCTCGGTCGCGGCGAGAAGATCAAGATCTCCGGGTTTGGCAACTTCGTCTTGCGGGACAAACGCGCGCGCCAGGGACGTAACCCGCAGACGGGCTCACCCATCACGATCACCGAGCGACGCGTGCTCAACTTCAAGGCGAGCCAGCTTCTGAAACATGCCTTGAACGAGGGCATGGAAGGACAGTCGGGCGCGACGTCATCCAGCCGCGCCACGGCGACGGGGACGGCGGCGGGAGCTCACGGCGCCGTAGCAGCGGGCTCCGGGGCGGCCAACTCGGGGGGGCACGGACCGCACGGCTGACGGTCCCGTCGGGTTCGAGGGGTTCTGCTGGTTTCTTGGCCCGGCCAGGGCTGACAGAGGGGTCCCTCGCTTGCTATCGAGGTCGCGTTGTCAGGTCCTCCCGAGATCCCCGTCAAGCTCTACTACCGCATCGGCGAGGTCGCCGAGCTGGTGGGGGTGGAGCGTCACACTCTGCGCTACTGGGAGTCGGAGTTCGGCTCCATTCGGCCCCAGAAGTCGCGGCGTGGCCAGCGGATCTACTCGCGCCGCGACGTGCAGAAGCTGCTGAAGGTGAAGGAGCTCCTGCACAACCAGGGGTTCACGATCGCCGGGGCGCGCCGGCGCATGCGTGAGCTCGGCGAAGAACCATCGCCCGCCCAGGATGCCGCGCGGGCCACGGTCCAGCGGGTGCGGGAGTCCCTCCTGGCGATTCGCGAGGAGCTCGCGGCGGAGCTGCAGGCGCTCCCGGATCCGGAGGACTGAGGTGGGCGAAGGGGAGCGCGCCATCGTCACGGGCGCGTGGTGCTCTGACACGAGGCGTCCCAGCATCGCTTGACTCCCTGCCCTGAAAGGTCGACACAGCGGCACACCTCGTCTCGTGGACGGGCGATCCCAACGGAGAAGGACGGCTTCGAAAAATGGCAGAAGGACTGAACCGCGTGATCCTGCTGGGCAACCTCGGGGCCGACCCCGAGCTGCGCATGACCAACAACGGCACCGCCGTACTGAAGATGCGGCTGGCGACCTCCGAGACGTACCTGGACAGGAACAAGCAGCGCCAGGAGCGGACCGAGTGGCACAACGTCGTGGTCTGGGGGCGGCGCGCGGAGGCCCTCGGGAAGTTCTTGGGCAAGGGCGACCGGCTGCTCGTCGAGGGGAGCCTGCGCACCACCAGCTACGATGATCGGGATGGGAACAAGAAGTACCGCACGGAGATCATCGCGAACAACGTCGTCCTCTCCGGCGGCGGCCGCGGCGGCGGTGGTGGGGGTGGCGGTGGCGGTGGTCGCTCGATGGACGACGACCGCGGGCCGAGCGGCGGCGGCGGGTACGACGACGTGGACTACGGCGGCGGCGGCGACGACGACGACATCCCGTTCTGAGGTCATGGATCGTTGAGCGAGCGATATCTGCTGGTGGGTTACCCGGGGCTCGTGGCGCAGGCGACGCTGCGAGCCCTTGCCGCGGAGCGCGCCGAGGTCGAGGTCGACGTCCTCGTCGAGACCGCGGTGCAGGCGGAGCGTCTCGCTGCGGATTGGCCCTTCGCGCGGGCTCGCCTGGGGCGCCGGGACGCCGTCGATCTCGGCCTGAGCGGGGCCGAGTACATGGAGCTCGCGCGCCATGGCCAGCGCCTGATTTGGTGTACGGAGCCGACCGGCTGCGACGGGTACACCCTCGAGGAGTGTCCAGCGCTCCGGAGCGCCGCGGAGCTCGTGGAGCTCGCGCGGGTGGCGAAGCGCCTCGAAGCGGCCGTGGTTCTCTCCTCGGTGCTGGCCCTCGGCGACGCCCAGGGGCGGGTGCTGGAGTCCGATCTGCGCGTCGGGCAGCGCTTTCGGCAGACGGTCGAGGAGGCGTGCGCCATCGGGGAGAGCCTCGTGGAGCGCGCGTCGAAGGATCTGCCGCTCACCATCGCCCGCGCCCCCGCGATCCTCGGCGATGGAGAGACGGGGGAGTGCCCCGTCGACGGGCCGCTCCTCCGGCTGGTGCGCGGGTGTGAGGTCGCGCCCCGCGTGATCCCGGCGTCGTTTAGGAATCAGCCGGTGCACGCGGTCACCGCGGATTTCGTGGCGCGCTCCCTGCTCGCCCTCGTCCGGGAGCCGCGAGCCCGCGGACGTCGCGTCCACCTGGTGGAGGAGCAGCCCCCGACGGATCGGGCGCTCTTCCAGTGCGTGGCGACGGTGTGCGAGCGCACGATCGAGGAGCGGCCGCTCCAGGGGCTCTTCGCGCGTCCCCAGTCGCCGCTGATGCGCTTGAAGGGCGTGGATGCGCGGCTCCTCCAGGGCTGGGACGTCGTGTTCGACCGGACCGAGGCGCGGGGGCTCCTCCCGGGGTCACCGGAGCCGCTCGAGAGCGTCCTGCCGCGGCTGGTCAGCTGGTGTCGAGGGCTCCATGACTGAGCGCAGGCTGCGGCAGACGGCAGCGCGCCGGACGATGCAGCGTGGGGGCTCGGCGTTCGTCCGGGGAGTGGTGGCTTGCGGCGTCCTCACCCTGGCCACGTGCGCCCGCGACGCCGAACCACCCAGGACCCCGAGCGCGACCTCGGCGGCCCCAGGGAGCGCGGACGAATCCTCGGCGCAAACGGAGCCGGGCTCCTCCTTCGGATCCTCCGGTGAGCAGCTCCCCGCCGAGGGGGAGGTGGCCAACCGGAAAGGCGCGGAGCCGAGAGGCTCCCAACGGGAGTGGGGGGACGATCCGGAGACTCGGGCGCTCCAGGAGGCCTCGGGTCCGCTCGCTCCGTTCTGGAGGGCGCTCGCCGCGGCGCGGCAGGGGCGGCGCGCGGAGCCCGTGCGCGTGCTGTGGCTCGGTGACTCCCACACCGCCGCGGACTTCATGACGGGTGCCCTGCGGCAGGAGCTCCAGCGTCGTCACGGTCGAGGGGGCGCGGGCTTCGTCCGCGCGGGGATCACCCAGTATCGTCACCATGTGGCCCAGGTCGAGGTCGGCGGCAAGTGGCGCCGTATCCCCCAACAGCCGTCGCGGCGCTCCACCGTGCTCGACGGCGTGTTCGGCTTGTGCGGGATGCGCGCCGTCCCGGAGCCGGGCTCCTTCGCCAGCGTGCGCCTCCGGGACAAGGGACAGGTCGGAGATACCCCCGTGCGTTGGACGATCGCCTACCGCGCGCCCGAAGGCGGCGCGCTCCAGGTCCGGCTCGGAGAGCGCAGCGAACGGCTCGCCGCGGCGCCGGACGAGTCCATCCAGCGCTTCGTCGTCGAGGGGGCCCCGGGCGACGAGCTTCGGATCGAGCACGCAGGGGGGGCGCCCGAAGTGTTCGGTGTGTTCGCGGACTCCGCGGGCCCCGGCGTCGTGGTCGACACCTGCGGCATCGACGGCGCCCGCATCGCCACCCTGCTCGCCTGGGAGGCGGAGGCCTGGCAGCGCGAGGTGCGTCTCCGGGCGCCGGATCTGGTGGTGCTGGCCTTCGGCACGAACGAGGCCTTCGACGGAGGCCCCGTCGAACGGTACGGGGACGAGTTTCGTCGGGTGATGGAGCGCGTGCGCGCGGCCGTTCGCGGGGTGCCCTGTTGGATCGTGGGTCCTCCGGACGCCCGCGACGCCTCCGGGCGAGCCGCCGAGCGCGTGGCGTCCATCACGGAGGTCCAGCGCCGCGCCGCGGAGTCGCTCGGGTGCGGGTTCGTCAGCCTGCGCGAGCTGATGGGGGGTGAGGGGAGCTTCGGCGCGTGGCGGAGCGCGTCTCCGCCCCTGGCCGCCGCCGATGGGATCCACCTCACCGGCGAGGGTTACCGCAAGCTGGGTGCCGCGCTGGCGGAGGCCCTCCTCCCCGCCGGGGTGGCGGCTCCGTAGGGCGGTTCGGGCCGTGACGGATGCAGCGCGCAAACGGCAACGGTATCACCTGCGGCTGCTCCTGTGGCTCCTCTTGCTCGCCCTCGTGCTCCTCTACGGATGGAACCGCGAGCTCCGTCTCGCCTCCGACTGGCGCTCCCCGACGAACGTCGCGCTCGTGCTCGTGGACGCGAGCAGTGAGGGGCTCGATCCGAGGGCGGTGGCCCTCCTCCAGGAGCGGGTGCCGGCGCTGCAGGAGCACCTCCACCGGGAGTTTCGCCGCTATCGATCCCGGGGAGGGTTGCCGTTCCGCATCGACCTCTTCGGGCCCGTCACCCCCGACGTGCCCGCGCCTCGCTTCGAGGACACCGGCCTGTGGGAGCTCGTCGCGTACAACTTCCGGCTGTGGCGCTTCTCACGGCGCTGCGACGAGCTGGCAGGCGTCGACGCGGATGCCTTTCAGGTCCGCGTCTATTTGCGGGCGCGGGCGCCGCGCTCACGGGAGCGCGAGATCGCCGAGGGGGCGAGCCAGCAGGGAGGCCCCATCGGGCTCGTCGACGTGGAGCTGTCGGAGTCGAGCGTGGACTTCGCCCTCTTCGTCGCGGCTCATGAGCTGTTTCATACACGCGGTGCCTCGGACAGGTATGGCCCGGACGGGCTCGCCACGTTCCCGGAAGGGTTCGCGGATCCGCGGCGCAGGCCGCTCTTTCCCCAAGAGAACATCGAGGTGATGGCCCGCGGCCGCCCCCTGGACGCCTACAAGGAGGAGGCTCCTCATGCCCTCGAGCAGCTCGTGGTGGGGCCCTGGACCGCGGCAGAGATCGGGTGGGCGCAGCTGGTGCCCTGAGGACGCCACGAGCCCAGGGCGCCAAGCCCGGCGGAGGGTTCACGGCCTGCCTTTCGGCAAGCCGTTCATCGCTCTAGAGCACCGCTCCGTTCGCCGTCTGGGGAGCTCGCCCATCAGGCCCCGACCCCTCGCGGGGGGCCTGATGGGCTCAGGGAGGCTCAGCCTTGCTCACGGTTCGGTGCTCTAGTCTTCTTCTGGTCGCGACGAACGGCCTGCCTTTCGGCAAGCCGTTCATCGCTCTAGAGCACCGCTCCGTTCGCCGTCTGGGGAGCTCGCCCATCAGGCCCCGACCCCTTGCGGGGGGCCTGATGGGCTCAGGGAGGCTCAGCCTTGCTCACGGCTCGGTGCTCTAGTCTTCTCTGGTCGCGACGAACGGCCTGCCTTTCGGCAAGCCGTTCATCGCTCTAGGCTCCGCCCATGTTTGGTCGTTGGTTGAAGAACGTCACGGAGCCCCGGGTCCTGGAGGGCGCCGAGCACCTCGAGGCCGAGGTGCGGACGGTGCTGCGGAACGCGGATCAGGGGACCGTCAAGGTGGTGACCGCCATCGCGGGCCTGCTCGGCGCGGTCGCCTACGCGGATCGGGAGTACTCCGACGGGGAGGAGGCGCTCGTGCGCTCCGAGCTCCAGCGGATCCAGGGGATGACGCCCGAGGGCGTCGAGGCGATCTGCTCGCTGCTGCGCAAGCACATCGTGGAGGTGGCCACGGTGCAGACACCCCGCTATTGCCGCGCCCTCGTGGAGCTCGCCGATCGGGAGCTCAGGCTCGAGGTGCTCCAGCTGCTCGTGGACGTGGCCGCGGCGGACGGGACGATCCGGCAGAGCGAGACGAACCTGGTCCGAGGCTTGGCCGTCGCTCTCGGGCTCGATCAAGACGACTACAACGCCGCCCAGGCGAAGCACCGGGATCGCCTCGCCGTCGTGCGCCCGCCGGATCCCTCGATGACCTAGAGCCGGTCCGCTGCTCCGCCGTTTCGCGGTCCGCCGCTTCGCCGATCTGCTACTCCGCCGCTTCGCTCTCCGCCGCTTCGCTCTCCGCGGCGCCGGGCGTGGGGGTGTCGATGGCGGCGTCCTTGCCCCCTGCGGCGCCCCCTGCGGCGCGTCGAGCCAGGTACTGGTCGTAGCCCTGCATCAGCGCTCCGTAGATCCACGTCGCGATGCGATCGGCGCCGACCCCAGTGGGGTGCGTCATGTCCGCCTGACCGAGGCCTCGCCGCACCCAGCTCGGCATCGAGCCCCAGCCGCCCATCGACTCGTAGGTATCGAAGTAGGCGCACCCAACCTGCTCCGCGGCGCGGCGCTGCTCCTGGATGATGAGCTGGATGATGCGCATGCTCGTGACGGCGCCGTTCTCCACCCGCGCTCGATCCATCGCCCCGATGATGAGGCAGCTCGCCTCGGGGAGGGCGCGTTGCCCCTGCTCGAGCACGAGCTTCATCGTGTGCAGGTACTCATCCATGGGGTACGCGTACCCATCGCCACTCTCGTTCGCCCCGAACTGATAGACGAGCAAGTTCGGCTTGCGCCACTGGAGCTCCGCGGCCCAGTGCTCGTCGTCCTGTTTGTCCAGGAAGCGAATGCGCGCCCCCTGCACGCCGAGAGCGTCGAGGACCACGCCGGGCTCGTCCCGCTCCAGCACGACCCCGAAGGCCCGGGTCATGGGGCCCTGGGTCACCAGCTCGAGCAGGTGCTCCCCATCGGGCACCTTCACCTCGTAGTGAGCGCCCACCTTCGTGGGGCCGTTCGTGTCGATGACGGAGTGGGGCTCTCCGTCCACGTTGACCTGCAGGCGCCCACCGCCCGGCTGCTCGAGGTACGACACGATGAAGCGGGACACTCGGCGCCCGAACTCGCCCTCCTGGGCCGTCCCGACCCGGGCGCGTACTCCCGCGGGCGCCTGGAACGAGACCCCGCCCAGACCGTAGAAGCCGTCGGAGGCGAGCGGGCCCACGATGCGGCTCACCTTCCACCCCTTGGTGGCGAAGCGGAACACATCGTTATGGAAGTAGGCAGGCCACGCGTTCGCCAGGAGCACGTATCCGTGCCCCGCGTCGCCGAAGGTGCGCTGGAGCTTGCGGCGCAAGGTGCCCGAGACGAAGTCGCTCACCACGATCGAGTCGCCGAAATGGGCGACGCGGGTGATGGCGCCGGGCTCTCGCTGCTGCGTCCGGGCGAGCGCGGCGTAGAAGTGGTCGAGGGCGCGCCCGCTCGGATCGATCAGCGGCACCGGCGGCGGCTCGGCCTCGATGGCGGGCAGGGTCGCTGCCGGATCGACGGGCCGCGGCTCCGGGCGCGCACCGGACAGGGTGGGGGCGGCCATGCCGGGCACGTCCCGGGTGTCCATGGTGATCTCCGCCTCGCCGACCTCGAGCCGGGGCTGGGCGTCGGGGGGGGGATCAAAGTCGGCGAGCAACCGCGTCGGCGTGGAGAAGATACGAGCCCACCCGGTCCCCGGCGCGAGCTCGGCCAGGGCACCCAGGGCGAGCAGCACGGCGACGGACACCACCGGCTTGGAGGCGAGCGCGCGCCAGGGGCGGTGCACGATCTCTCCTCTCACGTGGGCGTGATCGGGGGTGTCGGTGCGCTCGCTGGTCGTCGTCACCACGGCTCGTCGCCCGAGGGCAGGGGTGCGGGAGAGGGCGCGGCGCTGGGCGCGGAGGTCTTGGGCTGCGCAGCGGTCGCCTTGGGCTGTGCGGGGGCCGCCTTGGGCTGTGCAGCGGCCGTCTTGGAGGGGCGGGGTGCTCCGGAAGAAGGTGGTCCGCCGGACTTCGGCGCCTCCGCGGCGAGCTCCTCGGGGTCGTCGCTCGAATCGGCAGTGTCCTGTTCCGTCTCGTCGAGCCCGTCGTCCTCGAGGGGCGCTCCAGAGGCCTGCGGCGCGACGGCGGTGGCCACCTCTTCGGCGGAATCCTCCTCGAGCTCGGCGACGTCGATCGCATGGGCGCTCAACGCTCCGAGCGCCTTGGCGGCCAGCCCTCGGCGGTTCGCGTCGACGCTGGACGTCTGCGCGATCTCGTCGAGGATCGCGCGCTTCTTCGAGGTGTCCGTCTCGCCCAGAGCGGCCTGCAACATGGCATCCGCCCACTCGGCTTCGATGCGGCGATACTCGGGGGAGTCCGCCAGCTTGCTCTCCTCGGGGATCTCACGCAGCCGCTCGTGAGCACCAAACACGTCACCCTCGTCGGCCAGGCGCGCGGCGTCCCGCAGGACGGACTCATGGGGGGAGGCCTCGGTCGTCTCTGCGCCCACCTTCACCGAGGGCCCGCGGGTGAACACGAAGGCGAGCACCAGCGCGAGGAGTACCACGCCCACCGCGGCGGCGAGCGCCCTGGGATCGAGGCGGCTCGGATCACCCTGCTGCGGAGCGCCGACCCCGGCGAGTGTGTAGCGTTTGCTGTCCTCCGCGTCGGCGCGGAAGATGACGCCCGCCGGGATGAACTTGAGCACGACGTCTCCGAGCTCGATGACGTCGCGGGCGTCGAGCAGGGCCCGCTCGAGGTCGGCGCCGTTCACGCGCACGCCGTTGGCGCTCCCCTTGTCGACGAGCTCGTAGCGACCGTCACCGAGCTTCCGCACCTCCGCGTGGACACGGCTGACGGACGCGTGGTTGATGCAGAGGTCGCACTCGTCGCCGCGACCGATGATGAGCCGCTCGGCGTCCAGTGGAAACTCCGCCCCTTGGGTGGGACCGATCAGCATCACGAAGCGATCCGGTTGTCCGATGAGGCTGTCGCGGCGCACGAACGGATCCGTCGCCATCCGGCGGTGGCCCTGTTCCCGCGTCGCCAGCGCCTCATCGGTCAGCTCGATGCGGTAATCCCCGATCTGGACGAGATCTCCGTGGGCGAGCTCCTGGCGTCCCCCGATGCGCACGCCGTTGACGTAGACGCCGTTGTAGCTCTGCAGATCTTCCAAAAACCACTGGTCACGCTGGCGGTGCAGCAGGGCGTGGCTGCGGGACACGTTCCGCTCGGTGAGGCGGATGGTGTTCGCCTCCGCGCGACCAATCGAATACTCGTCGCGTACCAGATTCACGACCGTTTGCTGGCCCTGGTCGTCCTCGATGCTCAGCTTCCACATCGGTCTGGTCTGCTCGCCTGGTGCTCGCCCAGCTGACTACCTCCCGCTGGGTTCACGAGGGGTAACATGGCGTTAGCCGTCCGACTAGGCATCCGGCAGTTCCAAGCGAGCTGGAAGAGCTCGTCGTGGACACGTGGCCGTGCCTGACGAATCCGCAGGTTGCCGGCGGTGGGGTGCACCCGATTGGTCAACAGAATCGTCACGGTGCGCGCGTCGGGATCACACCAGAAGCTGGTCCCCGTATAGCCGAGGTGCCCGAAGGTGTTCGGCCCTGCCACCCTTCCCGCCATCGATCGCTCATCCTCCTTGCCGTCGAACCCGAGCCGCAGGCTTCCGCCGGGGCGCGGGCGGAGGAGCTCCTCCAGCGTGCTCCGGCGCACGAGCGGTCGCCGCGCGGGGTCCGGCCCGAGGGTCTCGAGGAGCGCCACGCCGAAGCGGAGCAAGGCGGGAGCGCTCCCAAAGAGCCCCGCATGTCCCGAGCAGCCGTAGCCGCTCAGGGCCCAGGCGTTGTCGTCGTGCACGACCCCGCGCAGGGTGCCTCCCCGCCAAGGCACGTTCTCCGTCGGCGCCACCCGCTCGGTGAAGGTCGGATCGCGGCGGCGCCACTGGCGGCTCGAGCCGAGCTGCTCCTCGCCGCACACCTCGCGGAGCTCGCCCAGGAGGACCTCGTCGAGGGGGCGCCCCGTGACCTCTTCGACGGCGCGGCCCACGAGCAGATAGCCCAGATCGCTGTACAAGGGGCTGCTGCAGTGGGAGCCGTCCGGAGGGGCCTCGGCGTCGGGCCCCGTGCGCACGCTCTGCGCGGCGGTCCGATAGGCGCGGTCGATGTCCAGGGGCCTGCCTTCGCGCAGCGGAGCAAAGAGCTCGACGTGCGCTCGAAGCCCGGCGCGGTGGGACAGGTGCTCGGCGAGGGTGCGCTCACCCGCCGGCGTATCCGCGATGAGCGGTAGATAGGCCGACGCGGGTGCGGACCAGGCGAGCCGTCCTCGCTCCACCAGGCGCGCGCAGGAGAGCGCGAAGAGCGGTTTGGTGACGGAGGCCAGATCGAAGGGGGTGTCGACGGTTGTGGGCGCGCTCCCCACCCGCCCCGCCGCGCCGAACGCCGCGAGCCAGCCAGCCTCCGTCAGGGTCGCGACTGCAGCGACGGCGGCGGGGGCGACCCCCGCATCGACGATCTCGCGCAACAGGAGCGCGTCGAGGAACCTCGAGTCGTCCACCACCATCGGCCGCATCATGCCTGGCCCACGAAGCCGACGCCACGTCTTGGCAACGTCCTGGCCGCGTCTCAGGGGCGCCGCTGGCTTTTGACCCGTTCCTTCGGGGGCAGGTATGATCCCCGACACCCCGTAGCTCGTTCCCCCCCTTCCACCTGATGGCTGAATTCACCTGGGAAGCTCGCGCCCGCACCGGCGAAGTCCGCAAGGGCACGATGGAGGCCGATGACGAGCTCGCCGTCCAAGCCAGGCTGCGCCAACAGCAGCTGAGTCCGGTCAAGGTCAAGCGCCGCTCCAAGCGGCTGAACCTGGACCTGCAGTTCGGCAGCGGCGTCACGACGAAGGACCTCGTCACCTTCACGCGGCTGTTCGCCACGATGATCGACGCTGGCCTGCCCATCGTGCAGTGCCTCGACATCCTGGCCAACCAGCAGACGAACAAGCAGCTGAAGGCGATCCTGAAGGACATCAAGTTCCAGGTGGAGCAGGGGTCCACCTTCAGCGACGCCCTCCGCCGCCACCCTCGCGTCTTCGACGACCTGTTCGTGAACCTCGTGCAAGCGGGCGAGGTGGGCGGCATCCTCGACTCCATCCTGAACCGGCTCGCCGTCTACATCGAGAAACGGCAGAAGCTCATCCGTCAGGTGCGCGGCGCGCTGACGTATCCCGCGATCGTGATCGTCATCGCGGCGGCGGTGATGGCGATCTTGATGACGTTCGTCATCCCCGCCTTCGAGACGATGTTCAAGGACTTCGGCGGGGGACGGGAGGCATTGCCGGCGATCACCCGCTTCATGATGGGTCTGTCGAGCGCCTTCGTGACCTACCTGCCGCTGATCGTGCTGGGGCTCATCGGCAGCGTGGCGGGCTTCATCTACGCGTACAAGCAGCCGCGGGGGAAGCGCTTCTTCCATCAGCTGCTGCTCCGCTTGCCCATCATGGGCAACGTCATGAGCAAGATCGCGGTGGCGCGGTTCACGCGCACCCTCGGCACGCTCCTCCAATCCGGCGTACCCATCCTCGACGCGCTGGAGATTTGCGCGCGCACCTCCGGCAACGTGATCGTGGAGGAGGGGGTCATGAGCGTGCGCACGGCGGTCAGCGAAGGCCAGAACATGGCCGAGCCGCTCATGCGTGCCCAGGTGTTCCCCGAGATGGTGGTGCAGATGATCTCGGTGGGCGAGCAAACGGGCGCCCTCGATCAGATGCTGAACAAGATCGCGGATTTCTACGAGGAGGAGACGGACGTCGCGGTGGCGGCCCTCACCAGCTCCCTCGAGCCGATCATGATGGTCGGGGTGGGCGGCATGGTCGGGGTCGTGTTGGTCGCCATGTACCTGCCGATCTTCTCGCTGGCAGGGAACATCAAGGGGTGAGCGACATGGGTCGGTCCGCGAGGGGGCGCTCTTGAGGTCGAAGAGCCTCTTTCCGGGCCCCTCCGGTACGCGGAGCCGCATCGAGGCGCCCTTGCCGCGCCGCCTGGCGGTGCTCACGCTCGGGCGTCTGGTCCTGGTCGTGGTGGCCCTCGGGCTCGTCGCTCTCGTGTACCTGCGCGACGCGGCGCGGGACGTCGGGAGCTTCACCGTGCAGGTCGCCCTCTGGACGGGCGTCGTCGCGATCGCGCTCACCTTTTGCTACCTGCTCCTGCTGCGCAGCGGCAAGCGGCTGCGGGAGCTCGCGGCGATCCAGCTCGTCCTGGATCAGGCGCTGTGGAGCGTCGTCGTCTACCTGACGGGCGCTGCGGCGAGCGGCGCGACGTCCCTCTACGGCATCACCTGCTTGGCGGGCGGTCTGCTGCTCGGGGGGCAGGGGGCGGTCCTCGCCGCGGTCACGGGCGGTCTGTTCTTTTGCCTCATCATCGTGCTCTTGCAGTCTGGCGGGTTGCCGATGCCGCCGGATCAACCCGAGCGGCTCTATCAGCTCACGTCCGAGGAGACTGTCTATTACCTCGTCGTCAACGTGATCGTGCTGCTCGTCGTGGCGCTGCTCGTCGGCTATCTCGCCGAGCGGTTGAGGCGCGCGGGGTGGCAGATCGAGGCGGCGGAGGAGCGCGCCGATCGGGCGGAGCGGATGGCGGCGCTCGGTCGCCTCGCGGCGGGCCTGGCCCACGAGATCCGAAACCCGCTGAGCTCCATCTCCGGATCGATTCGCTTGCTCCAGACCGCGCCGGAGCTCGGCGAGGAGGATCGCGAGCTGTGCGATCTGATCGACCGGGAGGCGGACCGCTTGAACGAGCTGGTCAGCGACATGCTGGATCTGTCCCGCCCGCGGAAGCCCGAGCTCCGCCCCATCGACGTGGCGGCCCTGGCGCGTGAGGTCGTGCAGCTCGCCTCGCGATCGGGGCGGGGCGTCTCGGACGTGCGCATCGTCTACACGGGGCCGCCTGATGGCGTCTGGATCCGCGCGGACGGGCAGCAAGCCCGGCAGCTGCTTTGGAACCTGGTGCGCAACGCCGTTCAGGCCAGCAGCGCCGGAGGAGAGGTGCGCGTGATCCTGGAGGGCTCCCCCGCTCGGGTCGAGCTGACCATCGAAGACGACGGCGTCGGCATCGATCCAGCCACGCTGCACCAGCTGTTCGACGCGTTCTTCACGACGCGAAGCCAGGGCACGGGCGTGGGGCTGGCCGTCGTGAAGCGCATCGCGGACGAGCACGGGTTTCACATCGGGGTGGATACGGAGCGCAAACGAGGGGCGGCTTTCCGGCTCGACTTGGGTGCCCCCATCGACCATGCTTCCGGCGCGGAAACGGCGGAACCAGGGACGGTGCCCGCGGCGCCCTAGCGGGCGAACCGGTGGCGTCGGACCAGCAGGATCGTAACGGTCCAGTCGAACCAAGGGTCCCGACCAGCGAGGTCGAACCACCAGGGCCGAATCAGTAGGGCCTGCCCGTGTGGCTGGAGGCCCTCGGGAAGCGGACCCGCCCGTTTCGCGTAACACTGGCGATGAGGTACCGACTCCGATGAATTTCTCGATTGCACGTATCCTGTCGACCCTGGTCCTGGCGCTGGGTGTGCTCGTGGCCGGCCCCGCTGCCGCGGAGTCGTCCGCTGAAGCCTTCGTGAAGGCTCGTCAGGCGGAGCTCACGGCGTTGCTCCGAGACGGGAATGGCAGCAACCAGAAGCAGATCGCCGCGGTGTTCGACCGGATGCTCGACTACGACAAGCTCGCTCAGGAGTCCCTGGGACGGCACTGGGACGCGCGCACGCCGGAGGAGCGCAAGGAGTTCCAGGAGCTGCTCACCCAGCTCGTCCAGCGCGCCTACCGCCAGAACCTGCGCAAGACCCTCGATTTCGAGGTGACCTTCAAGGGGACGGACGCGGCGAAGGACGGCTCCCTCGTGCACACGGTCGCGAAGCACCGCACCGACCCGCGTCAGGAGCCCGTCACCGTGGACTACGTGCTGCACAAGGTCCAGGGGCAGTGGCGCGTGTACGACATCATCACGGAGGGCTCGAGCCTGGTCTCGAACTACCGCAGCCAGTTCGGCCGCATCATCAAGAAGGACGGGTTCCCGGAGGTGATCGCGCGGATGAAGAAGAAGGTGGCGGAGGACTGAGTCCTCTGCCTCGGGTTCTCGGGGGCGGCCCTGCGTCCCGGGGCCAGCGCTCTCGGGGCCAGCGCTCTCGGAGGCAGCGCTCTCGGAGGCAGCGCACCCGAGACGACCAGCCCGGCGCCGAGGCGGGCAACGAGCGGCGCGCTCCTCCCGCCGCCGGGCCTCCCTCGTGGACCGCCGGGTTGGGCTCGCCACGGAGACCATTGGGAGTACGATGGCCTTGGCATGGTGAGCGAGGCTCCCCACGGCGCCCTCGGGGCTTCTGGACCCCGCGCTCCGGTTCCGGAGGTGCGGGGCGCTGTCGCATCGCCTGACGACGCGCTGCCCCTCCGCCTCGCCCTGGCCCGAGGCTCTCTCGGGATCGAGCTGAACCGCCCCGAGGGGGTGGGTCCCCTGGAGGTGCGGGAGCTCGCGTTCTCCCTGCCCGATCTCCGGTATCCGCTGGATCTGTCGAAGGGGGTCAAGCAGTTTCGTAGCCGCCGTGGGCGGCTGCAGCGCCTGGTCCTGGTTCTCCCCCTGGCAGCCCTGGCGGCTTGGCTCGAGAGGTGCTTGCAGGAGCACTTGGGGGAGCCGTTGCTCGGGGCACGCCTCTGGATCATCGATCCCGAGGACGCCTCCCCGTCCACGGAGGCGGCGACCCACGTACCCCTGGGCATCGGGGTGGGCGTGTTTTCGGCTTCGCGGAGCCTGGCCTTTGATCTGTGGTGGTGCGCCCCCGAAGGTCCTCGGCTCGTCCTCGAGCGCCCGCGGGCGGTCGGCCTCGAGCTCTCGGCGCTCGCCGCGAGCTTGCGCGCGGTGGATCGGCTGATCACCGACCTCGCGGAGGGGACCTCGCCTCGGATCGCGGTACGCAAGGGGCGGTTGATCGAGGTTGGGGACGTCGCGGGAGCTTTGTGTCGGAGGCTCCTGCCGAGCTACGGCTGGCGCGTTCCGGCGACCGACGGCGTGCGGGCCGTGGGGCTCGAGGTGCGGGAAGGCAACGTCGAGCTCGCCTTCGACGTCGACCAGGAGCCTGTGGAGGCTCCCCGCGAGGTCTTGTTGGCCCTCGAGGCAGCCTATCGGCTGCGCGCGGCGGACGATCTGCTCGCGGTCGGGAAGGACGCGGAGGCCCGCCAGGCTCTGCTCGAGGTGCTGGCGGACGTGCCTGGGCTGACCAGCGCGGCTCACGCTCTGGCGGGGTTGGACGCGCCGGTGCCGGGCCGCCAGGAGGCCGCGCTGGCCACCTTGGAGGACGCGGGGGGCGCGGAGCAGGCGGGCCCGCTCGGCGCGCTGACCTTGGTGTCCGCAGGGCACGTCGAGCGGGCTCGTGAGGCGTTGATGAGGGCAGGCGCCGCGGAGCCCTTCGGGCCCCTGGCGGCGCAGCTGTATTGCCGAGGGGCGCAGCTGGCGGAGCACCCCACCGCGCGGCTGCTGTGCCTCGATCGGGCCGTGGCGCGAGCGCCCACCCTCGCGAGCGCCCGCTGGCTCCGCTTCGAAGACCGGGTGCGGCGCGGCGACCTGGAGGGGGCCGTCGCGGACGCCCAGCACTTGGAGGCTGCCTCCGTGGGGCCGAGCGCCCGTCATGGGGTGTGTCTGCGCGCTGGACGGAGGCTCGCGGAGGGGGGCTACACGGACGCCGCGCGACGGTTCTTGGAGAAGGCCCTCAGGTACGCGCCCGACGATCCCGCCGCGCGCGCTGCCTTGGGGCGACTGTTTGCGAGCCTCGGCATGAAATCCCGGGCCGTCACCTTGCTCCAGAGCGCGCTTCACGCCGACCCGGCGTTGGAAGGTGAGACCGACGCGGGCGAGCTCCTGCTCGATCTGGCGCGCCTGTTGGGGGACGGCCTCGACGACTTGCCCCGAGCCATCGGGCGGCTGCGTCAGATCTCGGCTCGCTCCCCGCGGGCGATCGAAGGGCGCGCGCTCGAGGCGGAGTACTGTGAGCGACTCGGTGATCTCACGGGCGCCTCACGGGCCTACGCCCGCGTGCGGGAGGCGGTCGAGCTCGGCTGGGCGCGCCACCGGGACGCGCTGCTCGCGCTCCGTCGAGGCGCCGAGTTCGAGGAGCGGCGCGGGGAGATCGCGATGGCGGAGCGTCACCTGTATGCGGCCCTGTCCCTGGCGCCGTCTGATCCGGAGCTGCGGGACGCGTACCGGCGTGTGGCGGCCCTGAGCTCGGGGCGGCGCGAATCGCCGTCGACGGAGCCTCGGGGCACCCCCGCGGGCTCAGGTGCTCAAATCGAGTAGACGGAGGTGAGCGCCCTCTTCGACGAGGGCGGACCACGGCACGAGGACGAGATGAGACTCCTCGCCGGAGCCCGCGCCGCTCGAAGGGCGCAGCTCCAAGCTGCCTCCGACGGCTCGGATTTCGCTGCCGCCCCCTTGGGCCTCGAGCAGGGTGGCGATCGCGCCGGGGAGCGAGCCGTCGCCGAGAGGCAAGGTGGTGGCGCCGGTCGCCAGCCAAGCGGTGCCGTCCGCTACGTCCACCGCGTCCGCCGTGAGCCACACGGGGCGAGGGACGAGCAGGAGCTCGAGGCCGCTGGCGGAGAGCTCCGGTAGGTGCGGCGAGGCAAGGGCGCCCGCGGCGTCCAGCTGTGCGGCGCTCGCCGTCGGCTCGTACTCGTACTGCTGCACCTCGATGCGTGGCGGCGCGAGCCCTCCGCGGCGCCGCCCGAGGCTCACGGAGAGGAGTCGCCCCACGATCCCGCGGGACAGGCGGCGGTCACCGATGGCGCCCTCTTCCCGAAAGAGGTGGCCGCTGCCGAGATCGAGCAGCAGCCGCGTCTCCCAGCACAGCGCTCCCCGCTCCCTCCTGCGCCCCACCTCGACGACGGTGCAGGACTCGATGCTGTCCCGCCGGCCTTGCAGCTCCCCCCGGAGATCCCCGGACTCCCCCCGGAGCGCGCTCACCAACTCTCCCAAGGCAGCCAGCGCCAACGCGGACTGGATCGCGGGGGCGTCCCGTTCGAGGCCCTCCTCGAGGGAAGCCAGCGCTCGGGCGACGGGCGTTTTGTCTTCGGCGAGTCGCCAGGCGCGCTGCAGCAGCTCGTCCACGGTGGTGGTCGGCTGCCGATGTCCGGCGCGGAGGACCGCCGTGGCGAGCTCCTCGAGCAGGTCCGCGAGGGCATCGGGCGACGACGAGGGCGCGCTCATCAGCTCGGAGGAGCCGAAGGTCAGGGGCGCGGAGGAGCGTCGACTGGAGGGCGCGCCGGCCCCGACGACACTCGACGGCGCGGCCGCCTCGGCGAGCCCCAGCGCGCGCAGGACGTCGTCGGCGACCTCCGGCGGCAGCTCCCCAGCGACGTACACCCGCTGCGCGTCGCTGCCGGGCTGGCGCACCACGACGCAGGCGCTGGTGTCTGCGTGGGTCACCTCGACGGTGACGCTAGTGATTTTCGTTTCCGCCATCGATCCGCTCCAAGGTGTCACGCCCGGGGCCCGGGTCACCTCGCCACGCCGGGGCGACGAGGCCGCGAGCGCGCGCCGCGGGCAAGGCCAGGTTCTGTCGGCAGCGCCGCAGGGCGAGGCGCACGGGGGAGGCAGCGCGGGAAAGATCGTGGGGCCAGAGCTCGTCGAGGAGGCGCTGGGCGCGGACGCCGTGGCCCTGCGCCATGAGCGTCTCCGCGCGGAGCACGAAGCACTGGAGGATGGGAGTGATCCAGCGGGTGTGCCGGAGCAGCCGGCGCGGAGCCAAAGCGAGCGCGCGGCGGTAGCCAGCGATGGCGCGCGGCAGATCGCCGACCCGCCACCAGAGGCGGCCCTGGAACCACGGGGGCAAGTACCACCCGGGATCCGCTTGATGGGCGCGATCACAGAGCTCGCTGGCGGCCTCACGGGCGCCGAGCCAGCGCGCCACTGTCGCGCGCACCATGAGCACCCACGCGAGGACGCGGTGGCGCTTCGTGGGCGGGACGTCCAACCCCCGGGAGAACTTCCGCACGAGCGCACGTTCCCGCGCGGCGCGGCGCCGCTCGTCGAGGAGAAACTCCGGCTTTTCGCCGCGGAGCTCTGCTCGACCGAGGATGCTCGATTCGGCGGCTGCG
The DNA here is from genome assembly GCA_012514535.1 of Myxococcales bacterium. Lineage (GTDB taxonomy): Bacteria > Myxococcota_A > Polyangia > Polyangiales > Polyangiaceae > NIC37A-2. The sequence continues at coordinate 18,116 of JAAZAA010000137.1, forward strand.
AGCTCGCCGTGTAGACCAGCGGGCACGTCGGCGTGGATACGATCGAGCCATGCGAGCGCGCTGTCCTCACCGACGCGCCCGATGGCGCGGATCGCGGCCCGCTGCACCTCCGCCTGCGGGTGGGTCGCCAGGCGCACGGCGGCCTCGACCAGCTCGACGTCGAAGAGCGCGTCGAGCGCCCCCACGAGCCCCAGCTGACCGTGGTCACGGGGACGGCTCGACGGGGGAGGGCCCACGTCGGTGGGGCGCAGGGCGCTCTCCCGCTGGTACGCCTCCAGCGATTCCCGGAGGAACTCGCTGTCTCGCGGCTCCCCTTGCAGACCGAAGGCCTCGATCAGGGCGATGCGCTCCTCCCGCGCGGAGGCGGTCTGATAAGCGAGCTGGAGCGTCGGGGCCACCCGAGGATCGTCGATGCGCGCCAACGCCCGCGCGGCCTCGGCGCGGACGGCGCTGTCCGGGTTGTCGAGGAGGACGTTGGCCAGAGTCGGGAGCAGCCGAGGGTCGGCGGCGGCGCGCCAGGCGACGAGGCGGCGAGACGTCTCTCGGACGTCGTCCCGCTCGAGCGCGTCCAGCAGACCGTCGATCGAGTACCCCACGAGGAAGGAGCTCGCGCTCCGTAGGTGCAGGAGCACCTGCGCTTGCTCCTGGGGTTCGAGGCTCCCGATCGGATCCACCGCGGCGAGGCCATCGACCACCTGGCGAACCTCACGCTCGACCCGCTCGAGGAGCGCCTGCACCTGAGCGAGGGTCGCGCGTGCCTCTCGCGCCGCCGCGCCCGTGCCCTCCGCCAACCACAAGAGCACGTCCCGCTCCAGCTCCGGATCGAACTGGAGCTCCTGGAGGTCGATGGGAGGAGCGACGGAGCTGCGCGCGAGCACCGTCAAGCGCGCGAGGGCCGCCCGCTGCTCGAGGAGCGTCCCGCCGCGCACGATGGCGTGGAGGGTGGAGACGTCGTCGGAGCTGCGCAGAGCCAGCCGCCGGGCGCGCGCGGCGGCGAGCCCGGACGTCAGCGTCGTGTCGAGGGAGCGAGGGGCGCTCGTCGCAGCGGGCGCGAGGAGAGCGAGCTGCCCCGCGAGCTGCCCCTTCCAATCGTGTCGACGCGCGCGGCCGAGCCAATCCTGCGGGCCCGCGGAGCCGGGATCACTGCCTGGAGCATGCAAGCCTCGCTCCAGGGCCGTGAGGAGATCCCGGGGGAGCGTCACGAGAGGGGGTCGCCCTCCAGGTCCTCGACGTCGACCTCCGGTCCCAGCGCCGGGTCGTGGTGTAGGTCGATCTCTCGGAAGGCGCGCACGGAGGGCACCAGCTCGAACTCGAGCTCCTCTGAGGCGGGGCCCTCCGCCTGACGATCGTCATGCAGGGACGTCAAATCGATCGAGACGCGCCCGCGCACGAGATCGATCTCGAGGTGCTCCTCTCCCTCCGGTCCCACGGCGTCGTGATCGTCGCGCCGCTCGATGCGAGCGTGGAGCGGCGAGGGCGACACACCCCGATCCTTCGATCCCGCCGGATCCGACGCGCTGGCGCGCCGCTCCAGACGAATTTCACGAAACGTGCCACAGACGGCGCTCCGTCGACGCGCCGTGTCTCTCCAGCCTGTCCCCATGATGTTTTCCCTAGTGTATCGCAGCCGTCTCGGCCGTGAATTGCCGTGCCGGCGAAAAGGTGTCAGGTGCACTGTTCCACCTGGAGCGAACGGTCCACTGCGCGCGAACCGCAAGGCTTCCGCGCGGGAGTGATACCGCGCGACGGTGCGGTCCGACAGCGGCCCGCGGCGAGACTGCCCTTCGTCGCGCAGGCGGACCTGCCGGGGCGGAGCGCTCCTGCTGCCGGCGGAGCGAGTGGCGGCGCGTGGCAGGGCGGCGCGTGGCAGGGCGGCGCG
>JAAZAA010000138.1 GCA_012514535.1 Myxococcales bacterium
GAGGTCGGCGACCAGGTCGCCATGAACTGCGACTGGGCGGTGTGGAACAACGGCTATCGCGTGTCCCTGGCCTCTCCTGGCACGCTCCAGGAGGTCTCGTCGTCAACGGCTCCGGCCCAGTGACCAGCGCGCTCTCTTTCCGCGCGGCTACCTCGACGTCAGCGGGCGAGCAGCGCGCGCACCGTCTCCTGGTCGGAGAAGTGGAGGGTGCGGTCGGCGAGCACCTGGGTCGTCTCGTGTCCCTTGCCGGCGATGAGCAGGAGGTCCTCGGGGCCACACTCGCGGAGGGCGCGGGCGATGGCCTGGTGGCGGTCGAGCTCACGCCGCACGGTCACTCCCGGGGGAAAACCACGGCTGATGTCGTCGGCGATGCGGGCGGGATCCTCGCCGCGCGGGTTGTCGCTGGTGAGGTGGACGACGTCCGCCGCGGCGGCGACGGCGCCCATGAGCGGGCGCTTGTCGCGATCCCGCTGGCCCCCCGCGCCGAAGACCAGGTGGACCCGGCCGCGGCAGAGGGCTCGCGCGACGGCCAGGGTGCGGCGCAGGGCATCTGGCGTGTGGGCGTAGTCCACCACCACGTTCGGATCGCGGGAGACCACCTCGAAGCGCCCCGGTGGCGGCTCGAGCCGGGCCAGGGTGCCCAGGGCGCGCTCCAGGGGCACGCCGCGGCGCACGGCGCAGCAGATCGCGGCCAGGGCGTTCTCCACGTAGATGTCGCCGAGGGCGCGCACCCGGAGCTCGAACCGCGCGGGCAGCACGTCGCCGCGCGCCTCCGGGCGCACGCTGCACTGGACCGAGGTGCCCGCCCAGTCGAGCTGGAGATCCTCCGCGCAGACGTCCAGGGGTAGCGCAGCGGCGCCCCGGCTCGGCACGCCGTAGGTGATGACGGCCACGCCGGCGGGGACGACCTGTCGCAGGAGGTCCGCGGCGGCATCGCAGCCGTTGAGGACCGCGAGGCCGTCGGGCGGCAGAAAGTGGAACAGCTGGGCCTTGCTCGCGAAGTAGTGCTCCGGGGACCCGTGGGCGTCGAGGTGATCGTGGGTGAGGTTCGTGAAGATGGCCGACGTGATCGGCCAGGTGCGGGCGAAGCCCCGCGCCAGGGACTCGCTGGTGACCTCGAGCACGCCATGGCGTCCCCCTGCAGCGCGCCCCCTGCGGAGGGCCTCGACCATGCCCGCGTAGTCAAGGGGCAGGTCGAGGCGCTCTGCGTCGAGGAAGGCACCCACGGTGGTCACCCGTGCGACGGGCTCACCCGCGCCGCGTTCTCCGAGGACCGCCGCCACCAGGGCCGCGGTCGTCGTCTTGCCGTTCGTGCCCGTGACGCCGACGAGGTGGAGCTCCCTGAGCTCGGGGGGCGGTGCCGGGAACATCGTGGGTCCGTGGTGGGTGCGTCCACGCTGCCCGCCCTCGCGGACAGCGTGGACCGGGGAGGTGTTACAGCGGGAGGCCGATCGCGCAACTGTGCAAGGGGCAGTTGATGCCTTCGCTGACGCAGGAGAGGACCGCCTGGCGCCGCGCGGGGAGCATACCGTTCAGGTAGAGCTCACAGGCTGCGACCTCGAGCGTCGAGCAGGTGCCCACCAGGGTGGCGCAGGCCGTCGCGGCGTCCGGATCCTCGCAGGCGTCGAACAGCGCGTCTTCGACGCAGCCCTCGACGTCGCTCCGGTTGCACTGGTTGGCGTTGAGGATGTCCACGAAGCACTCGCCGATCGCGTTCGCCACCTCCGGCTTGTAGCGCGTCGTTGCCGTGGCACAGATCTGGGGCGCGCTCTCCGCGTACGACTCCTGGCAGGCGGAGGGGAGCCCCTCGCAGATGCTGGACAGGGTGCCGTCCCCCAAGCACTCGGGGCCGCCGTTGTTGCCGCCGGAGCCGTTGTTGCCGCCGGAGCCGTTGTCGCCGCCGGAGCCGTTGTCGCCGCCGGAGCCGTTGTCGCCGCCGGAGCCGTTGTCGCCACCGGAGCCGTCGTCGCCACCGGAGCCGTCGTCGCCGCCGGAGCCGTCGTCGCCGCCGGAGCCGTCGTCGCCGCCGGAGCCGTCCTTGCCGCCGGAGCCGTCCTTGCCACCGGAGCCGTTCTTGCCGCCGGAGCCGTCCTTGCCGTTCTTGCCACCGGAGCCGTCCTTGCCACCGGAGCCGTCCGAGCCCGCCATGCCCTGATCGGCTCCCCCGCTGCCGCCGGTGTCGAAGTCTCTGTCGGACGAGCTCGAGCAGCCTTGCCCTGCCAGCAGTGTGACCAAGAGAAGTGCGTGGGTTCGATTCAATTGCATGATGAAAAGGCTCCCGGCGCGGGTTGGATCCCGCGCTCACCGGGCGACGCGAGGGGCGTTTGCGACGCCTGCCGAAGGTTGGATGCGAGGCCGCGGGGCATGGCTGCGGTGGCAACCACTCCACGGTGAGGGACCCCGGGTTCCAAGGAATGGCGACGAGCGCTAGGGCGCTGCGTCGTTGCCCGGGACCCGAGCATTGACCCCTGCCCTAGTGGATCTGTCAACGGTCGGGGGCCGCCGCGCGCGACATCGGTGTGCAGCGCGCGCAGGGTCTGCGACACGGGATCGTGCAGATCTGAAAGGTGCCTGCCTCATCGTTGCAATGGGGCGCGCCTTGGAGCGTCGCGCGGCGCCGATCGGGGAGCCGGCGGGTCATGGCGCCGCGCGTCATGGCGGCCGTCGACGGATTGACCAATGACGCGGGGGGATCGGGGGCGCCTGCGGGGGACCGGGTGCATCGAGGGCCGCGCGTCGGGTAGCCGTGACCCCTCGAAGAGGCGAACCCGAGTGATCGCCGTGCGGTCGGGGGTGTGCGGTGCGTCGGGTAGCCGTGACCCCTCGAAGAGGCGAACCCGAGTGATCGCCGTGCGGTCGGGGGTGTGTGCGCGACGCATGATGGATGTCAGTCGCGGCGCGGGGGGTGTCTCGGTGCGGTCGAGGAGCGTGCGGCGCGTTCGTGGTGTGCGCGGTGCAGCGAAAACAACGGGCTGGCTGCTCGTCGAGGCCCGTGAGGTGTCGTGGTGCGGGCGTGGGGCATGCGGTGGGCTTGGAAAGATTCAGGGGGAGGGGGCGCAGGGACACCTCTTCCCGGTGTCGTGGCCAGGCGTCATGAAATGGAGCATGAAGTTCACCGCATGCCGCGCGGTCTCCACCGCAGTGCTCGTCTTGGGTTCGACCCTGGGTTGTAGCGATGCCTCCGACGACCTCGACAAGGGGCTGGGAGGACCGAGCGGCGGCGGGGGAGACGTGATCGGAGCGGGAGGCAACGGGGTGCCCGGGACGGGCGGGGATCCCGTGCCCGGAGCCGGTGGAATCGTCGCGGCGACCGGCGGGAGCGGTGGCACGGGAGGCGACGGGCCCGTCGTCCATCCCACGTGCCCCGGGGACGCCGCGAACGCTTATCAGGGCACGGCCCGCGCGATCCCTGGTACGATCGAAGCTGAGGACTTCGATCCGGAGGGGTACTCGGACACGACGCCCGGCAACGAGGACGGCGCGTACCGGACCGACGTGGACGTCGACATCAAGGCCCTGGGCGACGGCTACGCCATCAGCTGGTTCGTCTCGGGTGAGTGGCTCGAGTTCACCGTCGACGTGGCCACCGAGGGTGACTACGAGGTCACGGCGCGGGCCGGCGCGGTCGAGGCGGGGCGTACGCTGGAGCTGTCCTCCTGTGAGGACGCCCTCGGGACCATCGCGGTGCCGCGGATCGACGATTGGGGCCAGGTGAAGACCTCGGAGCCGGTCATCGTGCACCTGAAGCCGGGCGTGCAGGTCCTCCGCGTGACCGTCGGGGCGCTGGATTACGCCGATCTCGACTCGCTCACCTTCGAGCTCTCGGACGGGATGGGCTCCGGGGGTTCGGGGGGCACTGGAGGCAGTGGGGGCAGTGGAGGCTCGGGTGGATCCGGCGGCTCCGGCGGAGAGCTGCCGAAGTTCGTCGGAAACATCACGACCTTCGACAAGGTCGACACGGACAACCTCGTGTTCTCGGACTACTGGGACCAGATCACGCCGGAGAACGCGGGCAAGTGGGGCTCGGTGCAGCCCAGCGCCGGCTCCGGGCGCAACTGGTCGACCCTCGACGCGATTTACGACTACGCCGAAGACAAGGGCATCATCTTCAAGCAGCACGCCTTCGTCTGGGGCGCGCAGCAGCCCTCCGGGAACCTGACGCAGAACGACGTCCGGAGCTGGATCTCCGAGTTCTGCACCCGCTACCCGAACACGCGGCTCATCGACGTCGTCAACGAGCCGCCGCCCCACACGGAGCCGAGCTACGCCAACGCCATCGGGGGCGGCACGAACGGCTCGTGGCAGTGGATCATCAACGCGTTCAAGTGGGCCCACGAGTCGTGCCCCGACGCGATCCTCATCCTGAACGACTACAACAACATCGAGTACGCCGATCAGAACCAGCACTTCATCAACATCGCCAAGGCCGTCAAGAACGCCGGCGCACCCATCCACGCGGTGGGCGCCCAGAGCCATGCGCTCCATGGCCAGTACGGGGCGTCGACGCAGACGATGAAGAATCTGCTCACCAAGCTCCACCAGGACACGGGGCTGCCCGTCTACATCACCGAGTACGACATCGGTGAAGCGAACGATCAGATCCAGCTCACCAAGTACCAGGAGCACCTGACGTTTTTCCTCGAGACGGAGTGGATCCACGGCATCACCCTGTGGGGCTGGATCAACGGCAAGACCTGGATCGACAACTCCGGCATCATGAACGGCGGCTCGCCGCGCCCCGCGATGACCTGGCTCATGAACCAGCTCGGTCGCCCCGTGCCCTGAGGCGCGCTGTCGTGCGGCGGCGCGCTCTCCGCCGCGCCCGGCAATTTACACCGCCTGTGGGGAAGATCTTCTCCTCTGACGGGGATCAGTGCCCCAGGGTAGAAAGGTCACTATGCAAGGGAGATCCCTCTTCGGGCGGCGGAGATCCAGTCGGAGGCCCCACTGGAGGCAGAGCCGGTTCGTCGGTCCCGCGCTGCTGATCGGCGCGACCCTGGCTGGGTGCACCGGCGTGATCGCCGACTCCGGGACGGGTTCGGGAGGGCCCGACGCCTCCGGAGGGGGTGAGGGCGGCGGCGGCGAAGAGCTGAGCGGAGACTTCCGGGGCTCCAGCGCGGGGCTCCGGCTCCTGAGCGTGAGCGAGTACCGCGCCACGCTGCGGGATCTGCTCGGCGTCGAGGTGCCCGGGACCGACACGTTCCAGGCGGATACGCCCGTCCAGGGCTTCACCGCCATCGGCGCCACGCGGGTCGCGTACTCCGCGCCGAAGGTGGAGCGCTTCGAGCAGGTCGCCTACGAGCTCGCCGGGGAGGTCTTCGCGGAGGGAGGGCGACGCCAGGATCTCGTGGGGTGCGAGCCGAGCTCGAGCACGGATCCGTGCATCCGTGAGTTCCTCGCGAGCTTCGCGCGCCGCGCGTTCAGGCGCCCAGCGACGGCCGCCGAGCTCGACACCTACGCGGGTCTGGTCGCGAGCACGGCCGATCCGGACGCCTGGACCGGGCTCGCCTACGCGGTCGCCGCGATCCTCCAGTCGCCGAGCTTCCTGTACCGCGTGGAGCTGGGAGAGCCGGACGCGGCGGGCGGGGAGCACCTGCGGCTCACCGGGTTCGAGCTGGCGACGCGGCTCGCGTACCTCGTGACGGGATCGACGCCCGACGACGAGCTGCTCGACGCCGCGGAGTCGGGCGCCCTCGACGACGAGCAGGGCTTGAGCGAGCAGCTCGAGCGGCTGTTGGCGTCGCCCGCCGCGCAGACGGCCCTCATGACGTTCCTCGAGGAGCAGCTCGATCTCCACCACGTGCACAAGATCGTGAAGGTGCCGGAGGCGTTCCCGGACTTCACGCCGGCCCTGGCGGAGGCCATGGCGCACGAGATGTACGAGGTGGTCCGGGACGTCGCCGTGCGGGAGCCGGACGACCTGCTCTCGCTCTTTTCTCGGCGCGACACCTACGTCAACGGTCCCCTCGCGGCGCTGTACGGCGTGCCCGGACCCGAGTCGGCGAACGACTGGATCCCCGTCACCCTGCCCGAGGACGGTCCGCGCGCGGGGCTCCTCGGCTTCGCGGGGTTCTTGGCGTCCCACTCGGGCGCGGCGGAGACCTCGGTGACGAAGCGGGGGTTCTTCGTGGTCTCGAAGCTGCTGTGCCGGGAGATCCCGGCGCCGCCCGGCGACGTGATCACGGTGCTGCCCGAGCCGCCCGCTGGCGGGCACGTCACGATGCGGGAGCGCGTCGAGCAGCACATGAGCGATCCGTCCTGCAAGGGCTGCCATCTCGCGATGGATCCACCGGGCCTCGCCCTCGAGCACTTCGACGCCCTGGGCGTGTACCGGGAGACGGACGGTGGGCTCGCCATCGACGCCACGGGCGAGATCGACGGAGAGGCCTTCGACGGCGCTCGCGAGCTCGGGGAGCTGCTCGCCGCTCATCCCGACGTCTCCGCGTGCTTCGCGCGTCGCTTCCACGAGTACGCGCTGGGCACGGCGCTCGGGAAGAAGACGTCCGTCACGGATCTGGTCGGAGCCTTCGAGGACTCCGGGAGGCGCTTGCCCGATTTGGTCCGCGCGGTCGTCTTGCACGACTCGTTCCGGCTCGTGTCCGCACCGAGGTGATATGAAACGCCACACTCTCCATCGACGAACGTTACTCCAGGGGGCCGCGTATGGGATGTTGGCGGCGGTCGGGCTGCCACCCCTCGAGGCGATGCTCAACGGAAACGGCACGGCCCACGCGGACGGCACGCCGATCCCGGTGCGCTTCGGGATCTGGTACTGGGGCAGCGGGGTCCGCCGCGAGCGCTTCTTCCCGTCCACGCCGGGGCCGAACTGGGAGATCACGCCCGAGCTCGCGCCGCTCGAGGGCGTCCGCTCGGAGATCAACGTCCTGGGCGGGTTCAGCGTGCGCGAGGGCGGCATCGTGCACCACATCGGCACGGCCGTGCTCAAGACGGGCCGGGGCTACATCGATCACGGCGGGTTTTTCAACACCGACGTGCGGGCGCACTCCTTCGACATCGACGTGGCGCGCCACCTCGGCGCGGACACCGCGTTCCCGGCGCTCCACGTCGGCGTCTACAGCGACGGCCAGTTCAACGGCGAGGGGCTCAACACCCGGGCGCTCTCCCACAACGGCCCCGGGAGCCCGAACCTCGCGGAGACGTCTCCCCGCGCGGTGTTCGACCGGCTCTTCGGGGTGCAGACGGACGTCCCGAGCACCGACGCGGCCCCGTTCCCCTCGGCGGAGCACCGCAGGAGCGTGCTCGACATCGTCAACGAGCAGGCGCGCGCCCTGCGCGCTCGGCTGGGGACGGCAGATCAGGCGCGCATCGACGAGCACCTCGAGGCGATCCGGGGGATCGAGCGCAGGTTGGAGGCGAACCCGTCCACGGGCAACGCCGCCTGTCAGTCGCCGGCGCGGCCGACGCAGGGCGCGCCCGATCTCCGGCGCCCGGACATGGTGCTCCACAACGAGCTGATGGCCGACCTCACGGCGATGGCGTTGGCCTGTGACCTCACGCGCGTGTTCACGTTCCGCCACCACGGCTGGACGGACGATCCCGTGCTGGAGGACCTCGGCGCGAACGCGACCCACCACACGCTGACGCACACGGAGGGGGGCAACCAGCCCACGGTGCACGCGATCAACGTGTTCACGATGAGCCAGCTCGCGAAGCTGATCGAGCGCTTCCAGAGCGTGTCCGTCGGCGGCGGGACGCTGCTCGATCACTCCGCCATCATGGCCTACAGCGAGGTCGGCGAGGGCTGGTCGCACTCCCTCGACGACATCCCGATGATGACGATCGGCCGCGCCGGCGGCGCCCTGCGGACGGGCCTCTATCACCGCTCGACGACGCGGGAGAGCGTCACCAAGGTCAACCTCACGATGATGCGCGCCGTGGGCATGGACGTGGAGGCCTTCGGCGAGGGACCGCATCGAGTGACGGATCCCGTCGGCGCGATCATGACCTGAGCACGCTGAGCACGGCGCCAGGCGCCGAGCCGCCCGGGAGTCCCCCACGGAGAGAGCTGACGCGCGGATCCGTTCGCGGGTCAGCTCAGGGCGTGCTCGAACTCGAGCAGGAACCTGTCGGGGAACGGACCCTCGAAGGTCATCATGCCCCGGCGGCCGCGGGGGCGGCGCAGCTGGGGCAGGCGCAGGAGCGCCAGGAGGAGCTCGGGGAGGATGACCCGGTTGAAGGCTTCGCCGAAGCAGCGGTGCTGGCCGTCACCGAAGAGCAGGTAGCTCTCGTAGGGACGATCGACGCGGAACTCCTCCGGGCGCTCGAAGCGCTCCGGATCGAACATCGCGCTCTGGGTGGCGACGCACACGGTGGTGCCCGCGGCGATCGACGCCTCGCGGGGGGTGCCCGGCGCCAGGAACGTGTCGCGGCGGCAGACCCGCAGCAGGATGGGGTTGAGGGGATCGTAGCGGAGCGCCTCGAAGGCGTAGCGGGAGACGAGGTCGAGGTCGTCGGCGCGGGCCGCCCGTTGGGCGGCGGCGAGCTGTTCCGGGCGGCGGAGCAGCTCCGCGACGAGCTGGGCGCCCGCCTTGTTGAGGGTATCGACCGCGCCGATGATGACGCCCGCGAGGTTGCGCCGCACGTCGAAGTCGCTGAAGGGCGTTTCGCCGAAGGAGGCGCGGGTGCGGATCAGCCGGCTCAGGAAGTCGTCGCGGTCGTCGCCGTCGGCGAGCTCCTGGGCGCGGGCGGCGATCACCTGCTCGAGGTAGGGGTTGAGCTCGGCGGCGGCTTCCTCGGCGGCGCGACGCACCCCGCGGTCGTTCGTCAGGTTCAGGAACAGCTCCCAGAAGGTCGCGCGCATCCAGCGCATCATCTGGGCTTCGTCCGCCACGGGGACGCCGAAGTAGTCGCGGATGAGGAGCACCGGGATGCGGCGGGTCAGGCGCGCGACGAGGTCGAGCTCCACCACGTCGCCCCGGGAGGCCCGCCGCGCCGCCTCGAGGGCGTCCGCGACGTAACCGCGCGTCAGGTGGCGCACCCGGGCGACGTCGTCGTCGTGCACGGCGCCGCGGAGCCAGGCCGCCTCGCGCTCGTACCGGGCCGTCCGCTCCATACCGAGGATGAAGGGGCCGCTGGTGCGCTCCATGCGCTCCGCGTAGACCTCCGTCACGCCGAAGTCCTCGTCGCGCGCCAGCACGTCCTTGACGTCGTCGTAGCGGGTGACCACCGCGAACCGCGGCAGCACCAGAATCGGGTAATGGCGCCGCAGGTACGCGAACGCTTGCCGGATCACGACCCGCTGCACCGCCTGGCCCGGATCCCGATCGAGGTGTCCGGAGGTGCGCTGGGCGATGCCCTGAAAGAGGGGCGAGAGCTGCTCGGAGATCGGTCGGGGGAGGTGCATCGCTCGGTTCCTCACTGGGTTCCTCACTGGGCTCCAGGGGCGTGGTGGGCTGCGACCGTCCGCGGCAGGTCGGCGCCGAGCGGCGCCTCCGCTTGCTGGCCCAGATAGCGGAGGGCTGCGCGGCTCGGCAGGAAGAAGTAGCCGCCGCCGCGTACGCGCGTGAAGCGGGGGAGGTGCGTGAGCCTCCGGCGCACGGGGTCGCCGGGGATCCGGTGGTCGTTGTCGTCCGCCCCGCTCATCAGGGGATCGCGGCCGTCGTGGAGCCCGCCGAATTTGGGGTTGTCGAGCCAGGTCTGCTGGATGAACTCGAACTGGCGGGCGATGTTCGCGTTGACGCAGATGAAGAACAGGCCGCGCTCCTGCTCTTCGCCCTCGTCTGCGGCGAAGCGAGGGAGCTCGGGGCCGTAGGAGCGCCCGCGGCGGATGATGGCGTGGCGAGCGGAGATCTTCAGGGACTCCTTCGCGCTCGAGCCGAGAGAGTCCCGGGGATTGGCGCGGCGGATGTGCGCGCCGATGGGACAGCCGCGGCCGCTCTCGTCGCGGTCGCGGTAGAGGAAGTCGTTGGCGGAGTGGAGGCTCGGATCGTCTTCGTCCGGGCTCAGGGTGAGCGGCGCGCCCCCCGGCCAGCGACCGACGCACTTGGCGGCGAGGCGCACCGCCAGCCGCTCGTCGCCGTCCGCCTGGTCGAGCATGCTGCGCCAGAAGGCGGCGACGTGTTGGTCGAGCTGTCGCACGACCAGGTAGCTGCCGTTGCGCCCCAGATCGCGGCGGCCGTTCTGGCCGTTGGTGTGGAGCAGGCGGTTCGCGCGCGGATCCTCCGCCACGCTCGGGGAGAAGGGCACCTTGCCGTACTCGTTCTCGTAGCCGAGGATGAACTCCCCGGCGCGCAGGCACTCGATGCCCGTCAAATGCCGCCCCGTCTCCTTGATCTGGGGCTGGGTGATGCCGTCGGCGAAGCCGAAGTGCTCGCGGCGCTCCGGGAGCATCTCGGTGCTGCGGAAATAGACCTCCTCGAGGCCGTCTTGCTGTCGGCGGCGGTGCTCCTGGAGAGCGTGGTCCAGCTGATCGGGCCGGTGCGCGAAGACCATCAGGAGGACGTCCACCTGGTTCCCCGGGCCGCCCCAGAGCCACTGCTCGGGCGCGCTGGCGCCGGTGTCCCCGAGGATCTCCGAGCGCTTCGCCGTCCCCGCCATGCCCTCCACGAGCTCCCGGGGGAAGGTGGCGAGGGTCTCTTCGCCGAGCCCCAAAGCCCGCAAGCCCGTCGCCGTGATCGCGACGTTGTGACAGACGTCCTCGGGCCGCTGATCGCCGGTGGTGAGGCGCGCCTCGAGCCAGCGCAGGTAGCTCTGGGCGCCGGCGCGGGAGCGGATGCGGAGCAGCGAGTAGGCGGCGAAGCGCTTCTTGACGTAGCCGCTCAGGATGATGCCTTGGATCTCTTCGTACTCGAGCTCTTGCATGGGGGTCTCCTCGCGACGTCGGGTGAAGGGAGCGCCGTCCGCGATCAGACGAGCTGGAGCCACTCGCGGATGGCGTCGTCGTCCGTCAGCTCCCGGGCGAGCCCCTCGGCGACGCGGTGGTTGTCGGCGATGTTGCGCGTGGTCAGCTTCGGGTACGCCGAGAACCAGACCTGCGTGTACACCTGGTGAGCGCGCGTCCACGATTTGAAGCGCTCCTCGTCGCGCGCGCCGCCGAACAGGAGCAGGAACGAGCGCGGGAAATCGACGGTGTTGCTCCAGATCGACGTCAGCCCGATGCTGGCGATGTCGATGAAGTCGCCGAGGTAGTTCTCCCAGCTGCCGTCGTAGTTGCTGAAGAACAGCAGGGTGCGATCGTCGTCCAGCAGGGCCCAGCGCGCGAAGTGGATCGTCGCGATGCCGCCGAGATCTCCCTGGTTGTAGTAGTGGCGCGCCAGGACGTCGATCGTCGCGAGCACGCGCGCGACGGCGAAGCGGCGCAGGGGACCCGGCTTGACGCGCACGAGGTGCGTCAGCGGGTTCTGGACCTGACGATCCTCCTGGCTGGCGAGGGCGGGCACGCGCTCGAAGCGGTCGTCGAATCGGGAGGGATCCCACTGCCGGTCCGTCCGTTCCTTCAGGAGCAAGGGAGGCAGGAGCAACGGCAGGCCCAGGAGCGGCCCCGCCAACAGAGGCAGCAAGCGCAGCCCGACCTGCAGGAGGTGCTCGCGCGCGGGCGGGGGACGCTGCGGGAGCAGCAGGGGCGCCAACAGGCCGCGATCGCGCAGATGGTCGCGGATGCGCTGGTACAGGACGCGAGGGGCCTGCCGTCGAGCGCGCTCGCCCTCCGCGTCGAGGAAGGCCTGGATGGCGTCGTAGACCTCCGCTTCGAGCCGGATGCGCCGCGCGCTCTTGCTGGGGTGGGCCACGTAGAAGGCCGCGGAGGGGACCGCGCGGGCCTTCAAGAAGCTCGCCAGGGCCACGCGCTCGCTGGGCCCGAACCTGTTGCCCGCCAGCGCGTAGCCGGAGCAGTGGGAGTAGATCCGGTGGAGGGTGTCCCCCGCGGCCTGGGCGAGATCCGCGAGGTGGGCGTCGAGGGTGCCGTCGTAGTTCGTCTCGAGGGCGAGGTAGTCCGCGGCGGCGCCGTCCCGTCTCCGCAGGATGACCCAGCGCATGAAGTGCACGGTCGTGAGCTGCTCGAAGCGGATGTGTGGGTTGTTCCGGATGTCGTCGCCGATCTCCGTGAGCAGGCGATCGAGGGACTCCAGGCGCCCCGGGTGGATCTCGGCGACGGCCGTCAGGGCGCTGCCCGTCTGGGCGGGGCCCGGCTCGGTGGGCCGGCGGATCTCCGCGGCGCTGCGGCTGCGGCGGCGGAGCGCCGGGAGGCGGCTGACGGCGGAGGGGCGTTGTTGCTCGAGCATGGAAGCATCTCCCACGTGTGCGGGCGCACTGGTGCAGGGCCGCGGGTCGCGACGAGGCGGCAAGAGCGCTCCTCGCTCCTCAACGGCAGCGGCGGGGAGCGGGCTTATGGGTGGCGACGATCACGAGAGCGCCCGACCGTCCGCTCGGGGTCCCAGCCGCTCGGGTTCCGGAGCGGTCACTCGGAGACGTCGACGCGCCGGTTCTGGTCCAGGTAGCTGCTGACGGCCTCGAAGAGGTCCGGGCGTTCGACGCGCTCGATGAGGTTCTCGTCGATCTCGAAGCTGTCGGGCCCGATGGCGCGGAGCTGGGCCGATTGGTCTACCAGGTTCATGTCGAGCTTGTGCTCGCGATCCGTCACCGCGACCTGATCGTGGCGGATCTCCCGCGAGCGGGTGAAGGCCCAGGTCTCGCTGAGGACGATGCGGCGCGTGGCGGGGTCCTGGTTCGCGAGCTCCTGCAGGGGCTGCCCGTCGAGCCCCACGGGGAGGGACACGCCCGTCCAGGTCAGGACGGTGGGCAGCACGTCCACGAGGCTGACCACCGTGTCGGAGGTGCCAGGAGCGAAGCCCGGGCCGCGCACGAGCAGGGGCACGCGCAGGTTCCCGTCCTTCAGGTTGGCGCCGTGTCCACGGCGATTGGCGGAGAACTCCTCGCCGTGGTCCGAGGTGAGGATCACGGCGGTGGGGCGCTCGAGGCGATCGATCTCCGCGAGCAGCCGGCCGACGTGGCCGTCCGTCACACGGATCATGTGATCGTAGAGATCGCGGCGGGTCTCGCCGTACCGAGGCGGGCCGTCCTTCCGCTTCGGGTCGTCGTGGGGCCCGAAGTAGTGGACCCAGAGCAGGTAGGGCGGCCCGCTCCGCAGCTCCTCGAGCCGGAGGCGCGCCTTGAAGGTCACCGATGCGTCGCCGGTGATGCGCCCGTGCAGGTTCGCCAGCTCGTAGTGATCCCACGCGCCGGAGACGTTGAGGCGCGGCTCGAGGAACTGGGAGCGCCCGTCGTTCACGACGGCCTCCACGCGCATGCCGCGCCGGGACATCCACTCGGAGAGGGTGCGGTGTCCGTCGTCGATCGGCGTCGCGAACACCTTCAGCTTGCGTTCGCCGGGGGAGGGCTCCTCGCCGCGACGCAGGAGGCGCATGCGCGAGGTCTCCCAGAGGAAGGTCCACTCGAGGCGCCGGGGATAGACCCCGCGGAACATCGAGGACAGGGCGAGGGACGTCCAGGGGCCGGCGGTGTAGGCGCGCTGGAAGCGCGTCGCGGTCTCGGCCCAGGCGGTGAGGGCCGGGGTGGTGTCGCGCTCGTAGCCGTAGAGGCTCGTGTGATCGGCGCGGAGGGTGTCGATGGTGATGATGATGACGTCCAGGGGGGCGGGCGTCTCCGGGATCACCGCCGTGGAGGCGTCGTAGATGGCCCCAAAGGGCGCGTCGCCGCCGACGCAGTTGTCGTCCAGGCCGTTGTCGGGGATCTCGTCGGCGCCCGGGTGGACCGCGCCGTCGAAGGGGGCGCAGTCGCCGCCGCCGAGCAGGCTCGAGTAGCCGTCCCGATCGAAGTCCGTGAGGTAGCGGAGCGTGCGGACCGTGAGCCCCACCAGGGGCCGCTGCAGGATCGCGTCGAGGGTGACCCGATCGGAGCGATCGACGGTCGTCAGGACCGGCAGCGTCACGACGAGGAGGAGCCCCAGGGCGATGCGCGAGCCGCGAAGCCGCGCCGTGGTCACCTCGATCCGACCGAGGGCCACCAGCAGCAGCGCCACCGCGGACAACAGCGTGCTCCAGCGCAGCGCGACATGGGCCACGGGGTACGTCAGAGGGAAGGCGTAGCGGTCCACGAGGAGCAGGCCGGCGGTCGTCGTCCCGAGCCCCAGGACCACCAGGGCGCGCCAGCGACGGCTCAGGCTCGCGGCCCACCCCCGCGGACGCGCCGCGCTCGGCTGGCAGATCCAGGCGAGCCCGCCGAGATAGAGGCCGAGGGCCGTGCTCCCGATCAGCGCGAGCCAACCGAGCCCCGAGTAGCGCCCGCCGATCGCCTCGAAGACGCCGAGCTGCACCGCCAGGCCCACCCCGTAGACGAGCCCGACCACGACCCAGATCACCATCCAGACGCGCACCCGCAGGCGGCTCAGCGCGTAGGGGATCGCGCCGCAGGCGACGCCCACGACGAGGCCCAGCACGAGGCAGGCGGCGAGGGCCGTCAGGTACGCACGGAAGGAGGCCGCGCCGCCCAGGAGCATGTCGCCGAGTCCGAGCATCCCGCAGGCGAGGGCCCCGACGAGCGCCGCAGCGCCGAGGGGCAAATAGGGCGGCGCCGGGAGGACGGGGAGGCGACGATCGGATGGCATGGGAGGAGGTGGGGGCAGACGGACGCGGTCACCCCACGGCGGTTTCGCGGCCGCCCCGCGACGTCTCCCTCGAGCACGTCGCCCTCCGACGCGGGGGACGCGGTTCAAGGATCCAAACCACGCCTGGGCGCTCATTCCAAGGGTGAGGGAGGATCCTTGGCGACGATGGGCGTGCAGTCTGGCGCCCTTTGGGGGTGAAATCGTAATGTTCCTCCGGTACGGTCGCGCGTCGGAAGGCTTCGACGTGGGGACGTGGGAGAGTTGATGCGCTCACTGATCCTTTCCGCTGGTCTCGCATGAGAGGACGCCGGGTGCTCGCCACGAAGAACCCTGGGCGGTGCCGCGGATCCCGGGCGGCGGGCGTCCTCCTGCTCGGCATCTTGTGTGTCGGTTGTGAGACGCGCCCGGCGGCCTCCTCGACGACGCGAGCGTCACGGGCGCCCGGCGACGAGAAGCCCCCGGCCGCCGTCGACCCGCGCGCGAACGCCGCGGAGCCAAGGAGCGCGGCCGCGGCTCCGTCCCAGGGCGCCGAGGGCGACGCCGCGCAGCGGGAGACCCCAGAAGCGGAGGCGGTCGCCGAAGCCGCCCGGCGCTACGACGTCGAGGTGAGCGCGACCCGCGAGGACGACGAACCGGGCCCCTTCCCGAAGCAGCACGTCGCCCTGCGCCTGGGGACGTCGTCGGAGGGCCTCGCCCTGGCGCGGAGCCCCGACGGGGCCCTGTGGATGCGGCGGGCCTGGGACGACGGCACGGCGCACGTCTTTCAGTTCTCCACGTCGTCGGAGCTCGACGGAGGATCGCTCCAGTTCGTGGACGGGCTCTGGAACGAGATCCCCTTCCCCGCCGGCTATCCCATGGTGGCGTTCCCCGCCCCTACGAACCGCTTCGGCGAGAAGCTGTTCTTGCAGGCCGCGGAGGCGTGGGTGCTGAGCGCGGACGGCGCGGCCATCGTCCGGCCGAGCACGGGGGAGTCGTTCCCCGTGCGCTGGGGGAAAACGGGCGTTCCTGGAGATGTCGGCGCGACGCGCTGGTTCGTGTTCGACGCGCGCTGCGCTCCGGAGGGGAAACCGTGCGTGCACGGCGGTCAGGCCCTCGACGCCTGCAAGCGTTACATGAGCGAGCGCAGCTACGCCGGCGGGTACACGGAGCACGCGCCGGGGCTCTGGTTTCATCCGCCCCGCTGCCTCGATTGAGGTCGCGATCACGCAGCTTCGCGAGCCCGTGGGGAGTGTACGTTTCTACTGCCGCGGTTCGCGCGCACGGTACGCGGGGCGAGGGGGCCTCGCTCGGGGCCTACCAGGTCGCCCTCGGGTCGACGGTCCTTCGGTTCTGCGCCTATGCTGCGGGGGGATGGGATCGGACGGTAGGTGCGACGACGCGCCCTCACCGAGGGGCGAGGATTGGGTGCGCTTGCTCGAGCAGGGCGGCGCTTCGGAGGCGGCGCAGGCGGCGCGGGCAGCCCTCGAGGCGGTGCGCGGCGCGCCGCGGCTGACGACCCTGCGGGTGCAGTTCGCGCGGCTGGGTCGCCTCGCGCCCCAGCGAGCCCTCCCCCCGAGCGCCGCCTCGGGCGCGCCGATCGGCGTCGAGAGCCCGGCGTTCTTCACCGCGGATCACGTCGCGCGGGTGGCCCTCGTCCTCGGCGCTGCGGAGGTGCTCTCCGACGCGGACGTGCCCACCGCCGTCACCACCCTCTACCGCACCGGCGGTGAGCGAGAGCAGCAGAGCGTCTTGCGGGCGCTGCCGTGGCTGCCGTCGCCGGAGCGCTTCGTCGAGCTCGCCAGCGAGGCGTGCCGCACCAACGACGTGTCCGTCTTCTCCGCCCTGTGCTCGGACAACCCCTTCCCCGCGCGGCAGATGCCCGACGGCGCCCTCTTCCAGATGGTGATGAAGGCGATGTTCCTGGGCGTGAGCCATGAGCGCACCTGGGGGCTCGCGGAGCGCGTCACCCCCGAGCTCCTGCGCATGGTCGAAGACTACGAGAACGAGCGCCGCGCCGCCGGGCGCTCCGTACCCGACGACATCTCCAGGATCCGCCGCATGGCGTCACCTGCCGCGGCGACGACGACGACCACCACCCCCCTCTCCGAGGAGCCCTCGCGATGAAGCTGATCGACCCCCACATCCACATGACGAGCCGGACCACGGACGACTACGAGCGCATGGCCCAGGCGGGCATCGTCGCCCTCATCGAGCCCGCCTTCTGGCTGGGGCAGCCCCGCACCCACGTCGGCAGCTTCGAGGACTACTTCTTGTCGTTGCTCGGCTGGGAGCGCTTTCGGGCGAGCCAGTACGGCATCCAGCACTACTGCACCATCGGCCTCAACCCGAAGGAGGCGAACACCGAAGCCCTGGCGGAAGGCGTGATGGAGCTCTTGCCCCTCTACCTCGAGAAGGAGGGCGTCGTGGCGGTGGGGGAGATCGGCTACGACGACGTCACGCCGCGGGAGGAGGAGATCTTCGCGCGCCAGCTCGAGCTCGCGAAGGAGTTCGGGTTGCCCGCGCTCATCCACACGCCTCATCGCGACAAGAAGCGCGGCACCGAGCGGACCCTGGCGCTGATCAAGGAGGTGGGCTTCCCCGAGGAGCTCGCCCTGATCGACCACAACAACGAGATCACCTTGCCCCTCGTGCTCGACACGGGCTGCTGGGCGGGTCACTCGATCTACCCCGACACCAAGATGGACGAGGCGCGCATGGTCAGCCTCGTCCAGAAGTACGGCGCCGAGCGCATCATCGTGAACTCCGCCGCGGACTGGGGGCAGAGCGATCCCCTCAAGGTGCCCAAGACGGCGCAGGCGTTCCTCGACGCGGGCCTCGGGCAAGGGGTGGTGGACACGATCTGCTGGAACAACCCCGTGACCTTCTTCGCGCAGAGCGGGCGCCTGCCGCTCGAGCGTCTGGAGGGAGAGCGCGCGGTGGATCAGCGGGCGCTCTTCGAGGGCAACTCGGTGCTCCGGGGTCAGACGCCGCGGGTGGACGTTCGCTGATGCAACGAACCGTCGTCCTCTTGGTGGTGGGGCTCACGCCGCGCCTCGTCGGAGAGCACACGCCGCACCTGGCGCGCCTGGCGAAGAAGGGCGCTCAGCGCCCGCTCGCCACCATCACCCCCGCGGTCACCTGCTCCGTACAGTCCACCTTCGTGACGGGCGCGCTGCCCCGAGAGCACGGGATCGTCGCCAACGGCTGGTACTTCCGCGACCTCGCGGAGGTGTGGCTGTGGCGGCAGTCGAACCACCTGGTCGCGGGCAAGAAGGTGTGGGAGCTGGGGCGCGAGCGCGATCCGAGCTTCACCTGCGCCAAGATGTTCTGGTGGTACAACATGTACTCGAGCGCCGATTGGTCCGTGACGCCGCGGCCGATGTATCCGGCGGACGGACGGAAGCTGCCGGACGTCTACGCCCACCCGAGCGAGCTCCGGGACGAGCTGAACGGCGCCCTGGGCACGTTCCCCCTGTTCAACTTCTGGGGGCCCCTCGCGGATCTGCGCTCCAGCCGCTGGATCACCGACGCGACGAAGCGCGTCTTCGCGGCGAAGCAGCCGACCCTGACGCTCACGTACCTGCCGCACCTCGACTACGATCTGCAGCGGTTCGGGCCGCGTGATCCGCGGGTCGCGCCCGCCTTGCGGGAGGTGGACGCCCTGTGCGGTGAGCTCATCGACATGGCGGAGGCCGCGGGGGCGCGGGTGGTGGTGCTCTCGGAGTACGGGATCACGGAGGTGAGCGGTCCCGTGCACATCAACCGCGCCCTGCGCGCGGCGGGCCTGATCGCCCTGCGCAGGGAGATGGGGCGGGAGCTGCTCGACGCGGGGGCCAGCGCCGCCTTCGCGGTGGCCGATCATCAGCTGGCCCACGTCTACGTGCGGGATCCCGGGCGCGTCGCCGAGGTCCGTCGGGTGCTCGAGCGGGTGGATGGCATCGAGCGATTGTTGGATCGCGAGGAGCAGGCGGCGCTCGGCTTGGATCATCCCCGCAGCGGCGAGCTGGTCGCCCTCAGCCGCGCGGATCGCTGGTTCACGTACTACTTCTGGGAGGACGACGCGGTCGCCCCGGACTACGCCCGCACCGTCGATATCCACAGGAAGCCCGGCTACGACCCCGTGGAGCTGTTCTTCGATCCGCGCCTCGCGTTCCCCAAGCTGAAGGCTGCGCGGCGCGTCCTCGGCAAGAAGCTCGGCCTTCGGAACCTCCTCGACGTCATCGGCCTCGACGCGAGCATCGTGCGGGGCTCCCACGGGCGCGTCACCGACGATCCCGACGACGGTCCGGTGCTGCTCAGCAACGCCCCCGAGCTGATCCCGGAGGGCCCCGTGTCCGCGACCAGCGTCCGCGATCTGCTCCTGTCCCACGTGTTCGACGGGGAGCGCTCGGCGCAGGGATCGACGGCGAGCGCCGCCGCGCCAGCGTGAGGCATGAGGCCCGGAGGGCGGGCTAGCGAGCGGCGCGTCTACGAACTGGCTCGACCTTTGGCTCCTTCGGCGTCGTCGGCGTCGAGCATGCGTCGGAGGAGCTCGCCGAGCTGTCTCCGCTCCGACGCGCTCAGGCGCTCGAGGAGCGGCGCCAGGGCCCGTCGTCCCTGGACCTGTAGCTGTTTGACGACCTTGGCTCCGGTGCTCGTCAGGAAGACGTCGGTCGCCCGCCCGTCGTCCGCGTTGGGGGCGCGCTCGACCAGGCCTCGCTTCTCCGCCCGCGCGATGAGCCCCGACATCGTCTGCTTCTCCAAGCCGAGATAGTGGGCGAGCTCGGCCATCCGCGGCCGCCGATCCGAGAGGATGCCCAGGACACGGATCAGCGAGAGGGACAGATCGTGGGCGGCCCCGATCCTGTTGATGATCGACATCGTCACGAAGGCGGACGTCACGAGGGCGTCGACCAGCCCGTCGTCTGGGGCGGGGGACCGCGGCGTGGAGCGCTGCTTCTTCATCGCGACTCCAGCTTGACATGGTTCGCATCGCGAACCAATGTTGGTTCGTGATGCGAACTAATGGCGGGCGCCGACCGTGCCCGCTCCAGGGCAGCCGCGCCCTCTCCACGCGGACAAACGGCGAGTGAATCGAACGGGAGGCGAGATGAAACGACGCAAACCCTTCGGGCTACGCACCTGGTCCACCCCGCTGACCATCGGCTCGTTCCTCCTGATGGCGGTCACGGGGGTCCTGATGTTCTTCGACGTGGTGCCGGGCTACGTCAGCTTCGCCCACGAGTGGTTCTCGTGGTTCTTCCTCATCGGCGCGGGCGGCCACATCGCGGTGAACATCCGCCCGATGAAGCGGCACCTCGAGTCCAGCTGGGGCCGGGCCAGCGTTGCCCTCTTCACCGTCGCGCTGGTCCTCTCGACCTTCTCGTTCGGGCACATCACGGCCCCGCAGCTGAAGTGGCCCGTCTTTGGCGCCCTCGTCCAGGCGCCCCTGTCCGCTCTGGCGGGCGTGAAGCGGACGGACGCGGTGGACATCGTGACGAAGCTCGAGCGACACGGCATCACGGCGACACCGGAACAGAGCATCGAGGACCTGGCGGCGCGGAACGACGTGGACGAGTTCCACCTCCTGGGGTTGGTGTTCCTCGACGAGTGAGCAGCGCTTTCACTGGCTCCCCGTGCCATTCGAACCGAGAGAGCGCCGTCGAGGTGGGGTGAGAACGGGGTCGACGAGAGGGGAGCGCCGCGCCGTCGTCAGGACGCCCGCAGGTGACGATCGTGCCAGAGCAGCATTTCGAGCGTCCCGATTTCCCGGAGCCAGGGCTGATTGTGGGGACCGGGGGGCACGCGCAGGGTGGCCTCCACTCCCCGGTCCTTCAGGCGGCGCGCCAGGAGCTCGTTCGCCTTGCGGTAGGGATCCTCGCTCGAGGTCTCGATGTGGATGGGCACGGGCTTCTTCCCCTCGAGCGCCTCGGCGAGGAGCGTCGCGTAGCGCTCGGCGCGCGGCTCACCGAAGGCGCCCTGCACGCTGCCGAGGGTCGCGAACGCCGTGGGGCGCCTGAGAAAGACCTCCAGCGCCGCGTAGCCCCCGAGCGAGCAGCCATCGATGCCGAGGGCCGAGAACGGCCCGACCCGCTCGCGCACCGTGGGGAGCAAGGAATCGAACAGCCACTCCGTGTAGGCGTCGAGCGTGCGCGCGGCGGGCCCGGGCTTGTACGGGTTCGGCGTCACCGGGCAGATCAGCAGCAGACCCTCGAAGGGGCGGGCGGCGAGGGACCGGTTCAGCTCCTCCAGGCGCTCGTCGGTGGCATAGCGGGCCCGGGGCAAGATGCGCTCGAGGGGCGGGCGCCGCAGCCGCTCGTAGGCCGAGATCAGCCCGTAGAGTTCCGCCCAGGCGCGGATCCCGAGCGCCTCGTTCCCCGTCTCACCCAAGCCGTGCAGGAGCACGAGCGCGCGCGGCCGCGTGCCGGCCTTCAGGTGGCGGGGCGCGAGGACGAGGGCTCGCCGCGCCAGGCTCGCTCGTCCGGGGACCTGGAGATCGTGGGCCTCGAGCTCTTCGGAAGCGAAGCGATCCGCAGGCTTCTTGGGGGCGGCGGCGTCCGCCCACGCCGTCATCGGCCACGCCGGCAACGCTGCGGCGGCGAGGGAGCCGGCGGAGAGGGTCGGCAGACTGAGGAACGCGCGTCGCTTCATGTCAGCGCGGCAGTGTAGTCGACCCGTCGCGGGCCCGCATGCCACGGGGGCAGCTGCCGAACCACGGCCACCCGTAGCTGCCGCGCCGCGACGACGTAGCGCGACGTCGAAGCGCGACGTCGAAGCGCGTCGTCGAACGGGAGACGACGGCCCGGGGAGGGCGGGGCAGATGCTGTGCGCCTGCCCCTGACCCGCCCCTGGACCGTCACAGGGACCTCGGTCCCCGCACGGATGGTCGCTCAGTCGTAGTTGCACACGGTGCGGACGCCGCCAGCGTACTCCGCGCCGCGGTTGGCACCGTCGAAGGAGCAGCAGTCGCCGTAATAGGCGCACCCCTCATCGCAGTAGCAGGAGCCGGCGGAGAAGATCCCGCCGCAGGCCGTGTCGCAGACGTGAGACGGACTCTGCCCGGTGCACGTGAGCGCTGGCGCAGAAGGACCGCACGACTCGTGGACGCGGCGGTAGATGCGCGCCTCCTTGATGGCGACACCCCAATCACCCGTACCGGGGGTCACCTGGATGTTGTTGATGCGCAGGCGAACGCCGCTGCCGAAAGCCTGATCGTTCGCGCTCAGGTCGACCACCTGGGTCCCTCCGGAGCCCGAGATCGTCGCGATGTCGACCCAGGTGGAGCCGTCCTCCGTGACCTGCACCGTGAAGTTGCTCGCGTAGGTGGTGCCCCACTCGATCTCCAGGTGATTGAGCATCCGGAGCTCTCCCAGGTCGAAGGCGATGGTCGTGCCGGGCGTCTGCGGCGCCATCCAGCGGGTGCTCGACGAGCCGTCGATCGCGTTGCTCGGCGGGTGCTGGTAGAAGGACGGGGCCGTCACGTCGACGGGCTCGAGCTCCTTCACGCGCGCCTGCGTGCTGTCGGGCAAGGTGTGCAGGGTGCCGCAGTCGTAGTCGTCGAACCCGAACCCAAGCGCCGCGCCCGTCGCGTTGGCCGGGTTGCTTTGGACGTGGTTGCGCCACCCGATGGCGACCTTGTCCCCGTCGATGGCCGCGCCCCACAGGCTGGCCAGCGTCGAGTTGCCGAAGCTGTCCAGGTTACGGGGGAACAGCCCGTCGGGCAGACCGCCATGGAACTGCCAGTTCGCGCCGCGCTCGAACGTCATGGGCAGGTCGTACTTCCTGGCGACGACCGCGCTGCTGCCGGAGATGGCGACATCGGACGCCGGCTCGTCGAGGACGCAGCTCCGCCTCGCTCCTGCGTCGATGTTGGCGGGGACGTCCTTGACCAGGTCGATGAAGTGGACGCTGTTGCTGTCGATGACGAGCATCGAGTTGCCGCTCAGCTCGAGCTTGTCGCCGAACGCGCTATCGGTGTTCCCGCTGGGCGGATGGACGCGGAAGGCGAACTGCCAGTCGTCATAGGCGCTGGCCCGCTGATAAATGTTGATGTAGCGGGAGCCATCCTGGTGCGCGATCGCGGCGGCGAGGCGGTTCCCGCTCTGGGAGATCGCGCCCTTGAAGGTCTCGGAGGTCGCGGCGGGGATGGTCGTTTCGCTCCAAGATCCGCTCCACTTCCGCTGAACGAGCTTGTCCGTGGTGCTCACGACGAGCTCATTGCCGGTCAGCGACATCCCGAGGAGCTCGTCGCTGGCCGTGAACGCGCCGGGACGCCAGATGTTCACCGAGGCCACCGCCGCGCAGGCCATGCGGACGAAATCGGGCGAACCGTCGCCGGGATCGGGGAGGACGGTGCAGCTCACGCAGTTCGGGATCTCGCCGTTGGGACCCAGGGGCCCGCAGCTCTCGAACTCACCGGAGGAGTCCTTGCCGACCAGGAGGACCGCGTCGGCCAGCACGTTGGGAAGGAAGGGGAGCTTCTCGATCTTCGCCGCGAGCCAGTTTTCGGAGGCGTCTACGAGGGTGCCGAAAAACGTCTGGGGGTGGGTGGTCGCGACCGCATAGGAGCGGAGATGCTCGTCGTTCTTGAACAGGTGAGCGGTCCCGTGCGCCTCGGTGGTCGTGTTGGAGTCGAGATCCGCGCCGTAGAAGGTGTAGGCGCCCTTCTGGGCGATGTCTCGACCGGCCTCGGAGTACCTGACGACGTCCGCGCCGGGCTTCTCCATCAGGACGAGCGCGTCGGCGTGGCTCGAGAGGCTGGGGTCCTCTTCGACGCCCGCGGAGCAAGCGGCAAAGATGGGCAGGAGCAGGGCGATGCCACCGAATTTCCGTGATTTCATGTAGTCGTTCGTTCTCGATGAAGGAGCGCGAGCCCCACTGCGGGAGCCCGCGCTCGATGGGTCAGTGCTCGTCCTTTGAGCCGCGCCCCCACCGAACCTTCACGGGCGAGAGAACAAAAGCGAAGTTAGCTTCCGCTGAGACTGTACGGAGGCCCCAGCGGCCCTCGCGGGCGCGGGAACCCTCACACCATCCCCGATACCTTGGGCGCCAGAAAGCACCCGAGGTGGGTTCCGGAGCTTCGCCTCACAGAACACACGCGATATCTTCGCCCGGCTCCCACTCACCTTGGTGGCAGAACACGGTACTGTGCGGTGGCGCGCAGTACCCAGTGGTCGGAATGGTATAGTTACACTGAATCCCCCACTGCTCTTCGCTGCAACCTTCACCGATGTTCGGCAGGGTCGCCGGGCACGCCGTATTCCGCGGAGCCCCGTAGCATTGCCAGGTTCCAGAGTTGCCCGGTGCCGGGTTTCGCCCGGAACACAGGCAGGACACGTTCCCGTAGCCACAAGGAATGCCGGGAGCCTCAATCGTACAAGCGTCGCCCTCTGTAGGCACGTTTGCCGGGCAATAATCGCTCGGTAGCTCCAGACACGGCCAGGCTTGCTCGTCGAATGGTGTACTGGCCGCCCAAATCAAGTCACCCGCGTCCTCGGTACACTGGTAGTACGTACGGCAGTGCGGGGTGAGCGCGTCGCCATAGCCGCATACGAGATCGTTCGAGTCGCAAGGGCCACCAAGTGCGGGTTCGCTCTTGGGACAACGGGGTCTCGGAAGCGGTTTGGGACGCTCGCCTTCATCTCCGCAAGGGCCTGGGCAAGGCGTTGCCAGCTCACTCGGATCGTTGCTCGAGCCTCCGGTGCTGTCGCCGCTTCCGCCGCCTATGGTCGCAGCACCGCCTTCGGAGCCAGTTCCGTCATCCGTCTGGGTTCCACCGCAGCTGACAAGTGGTGGGTAAGTGGCAAATAGGAGGAGCCATCCCAGCCAAACGAGGTCACGCATTCTCTCACGGTTCTTCATTGCCCAGCCCTCTGCGCATGACAGCGTAAGCCCTCGGTTCTCTTGTGACTCGTTCTCGCTTGGATCGGGCGCTTCCTTGCCGCCTCCGCCCCCATCACCGCCGCCGCCCGCTACGAGGGTCCCAGGATTCATGCCGGGGATCGCGACCATGTTCGGCGCGGGCGCAGTGCGAGGCATACGACCTCTTTACCGGCGAAGGGCTCACGGGTCAATGTTTTCGCGCAAAGGTTCGCGCCAAACGCTTTTTACCGCACGAGCGCGCTGCACCCGCACCCGGTAGTCCCGTACACTGCCTCCCAGGTGTCATTTTCGTACTCAGGCGCGTCTCAAGAAACGCACTCTCGATGTCCAGATGCGCCGGATGCGCACAGCGCGCCGGATGCGCACAGCGCGCGGCGAGCGGCCAGGTGGTCGGACATGGTCCGCCGCTCCTGCGTCCGAGCGTCGACGAAGGCCGCGCTGCGCCGGCGAGCGGCTCGGGAGAGGCGAACAGGCTCGACGTGGGGAAGCTCGAGAAGGTTCCGACTGAGGGTCACAGCTACCCCGAGCCCGTCGCGAGATGCACCCTCCCCACGCAGGCGCCCCCGATCGGCCCGCGCGCACCAGCGTGATGCCGGGAGCCGGCTGAGCGCCCAGCCCCAGACTACGAGATGGGGCGAATCCCCGGCTCGTGACGTGGCAGGTCGAAGCCGAAGGTGTCCGCCACCTGCTCGATCTCGGTCGCGAGAACTCGGCCCTGTGCTGTTTCAGCGAGCGGCCTCACGTTCTCGTAGAGGGCAACGAACTGGCTGCGTGGCCTAGGATCACCGTCCTCCAGGGCATCGATCGTTTCTTCGCTTCGCAGTCGGAGGTAGGTGGCCAGAAGAGGGCCCAGCCCACATGGCTCTTCGGACAGCACCGGAGCGGTCCAACCGGTCGTGAGGCAGAGCGCGGGCCGCCGCAGAACCCATCCGTGAACACCAGGCCCGAAGAAGAGTTCGAGTCGATTGGCGATCTGAAAGCGCTCGTGAACTGGCGCGCGCGCGTCTCCAGCTAGCCCGATGAGGAACGCGCCGTCGTCGTCGATCCAGGAAACTTCTGCCCCGAGAAGGAACTCGGTAGGTGGAGGGCGCCGGTACCTTGGACGCACGCACCGCGCTGGCGCACGGGTGAGCTCTGCCAGCAGAACGGAACAGTCCTGCAAGGTCTCGGGCAGAGAGAGGCGAACGCTCTCGAGAAGGTTGGTGGCGGGTGAGAAGCGAAACTCATCGAGCGTGTCGAACAACGGATCCCCGACTCCGAAGGTCTTCGCGAGGTGGGCTTCATGCGACTGCGGTGAATCGTAGGGGCCACAGAGGACCGAACGCAGAGTGAAGCGTGGTTCCATCTGCAGGTGCTCCTGTTCCGACAACTCCCACCATTCCCGCATTTCGCGCTCTATCGAGAAGCCGGTCATATCGGCAACCTCCTGGCCGGCGGAAGTGTGCCCCCGCCAGCGGCAGGGACTTGCCCTGATTCGATGTCCGCTGGCGAGATCGGTAGGCCCGGATCAGACGGACATCCTCCGAAGATGGAGGCTCCACTTTCCCCACGGGGCCCAGAGCTGCCGTAACTAGTTACAACCTGCCCTCGACGACTACCCGTCTCCGTGATCACAACGTTCCCCTCTCTGTAGAACACCAGGCGCTCACTTCGTCCCTCCGAGAGGAATACACTTTCGGGATGCGCCAAGATTTGTTGCTCAGTACTCTCATCCAGCCGGCCATGATAGTCGGGAGACCGTCGGATGTGCCCTTGTTGGGCATCATCGATGGTTCGTTGGGCCTGTTTTGTCGCGCGCCTGCACTCCCGCTCGCTAGTCAACCCCAGCGGGTCGCTCCACGTCACCGTGTTCGGCGCGTACGAGAAGACGTTCGTGCCGCCCCGCAGACCCACCGGATCCGCGCTGATGAACCTCCCTAGCTCGGGGTCGTAGTACCGATACC
>JAAZAA010000021.1 GCA_012514535.1 Myxococcales bacterium
GCCGCCGTCGCGGGCCGGATGGACTACTCGTACTACTACGAGGCGGCCCGGCACGCCCTCGACACCCACGCGCAGATGCTCTCCCCGGAGAACATGGAGTGGCTGCGCGGCCTCCCCTACAAGGTCACCCTCGACGACATCGGCGTGCACCTGTGTCACGGCTCCCCCGTGCGCCTCGAGGAGTTCGAGTACATCTTCGCGCCCGAGCAGGCGCGTGAGTGTTTGCAGATATTCGACGAGCTCGGTCACATCACCCTGATCGGGCACTCCCACCTCTGCAAGGTGTTCGCGCTCACGCCCACCACGGTGGAGGAGCTCCCGCCCATCGACTTCGTCCTGGAGTCGGACCGCAAGTACATCGTGAGCGTCGGCTCCGTCGGGCAGCCGCGCGACTACGACAACCGCGCCAGCTTCGTGATCTACGACTCGGAGACCCGCGCCTTCGAGTTCAAGCGGGTCGAGTACGACATCGAGACGGCCGCGGACAAGGTGCTGCGCGCCCGCCTCGAGCGCAACTTCGCGCACCGGCTCTTCATCGGCGTCTGAGCGACGCGCACGGCGTCGACGCCGCGGCGCAGGCGATGCCGGGCGCAGGCGATGCCGGGCGCACGGCGTTGACGCCGACTCACCGCGCGGCGCCGCTCCCTTTCAGAAGGGTCACTTCCAGAAGGGACGTCGTTGCTTCGGGTCCTCACGCCAGAAGACCCCCTGACGCCGCGGCGGGCGCGTGGGCGCCTGCCAGCCGGACCAGCTGCCCTGGCTCTGTCGCGTGCGCCCGCTGGCGAAGGAGCGGATCGTGAACAGCCCCACGACGAAGCCTCCGATGTGCGCGAAGAACGCCACTCCGCCTTCGGCGCGCCCGATGGCTCCCAGCCCGCCGAGCAGGTTGACCAGGAACCACTCCCCCACCACGAACCAGGCGGGCAGCGCGATCAGCGGGCCCATGAGCAGCCAGAGCGGCAGGATCGGGTTCACCACGGCGATCGGCGCGCGCGGGTGGAGCACGACGTAGCCGCCCAGCACCGCGGCGATCGCGCCGGACGCGCCCACCATCGGGATGTTGCTCGAGGGGTTCACCAAGAACTGACACGTCGCGGCGCCGAACCCCCCGAGGAGATAGAACGCGAGGTAGCGCGCGTGCCCGAGGGCGTCCTCCACGTTGTCGCCGAAGATGTGCAGGAAGAGCATGTTCCACCCGAGGTGAGCCCAGCCACCGTGCATGAACATGCTCGTCACCACGGTGAACGCCTCCCCCAGCGGGTCCTGCGCCAGCCGCGTGGGGACGAGCCCATAGGCGGGGATGACCCACGCCGCCCCACCCCCCTGGAGCACGACCTGAGCGAGGAAGACGGCGACGTTCGCGGCGATGAGGACCACCGTCACCACCGCGGGCCCTCGGGTCGGGTTGTTGTCGTAGAGCGGGATCATGTGAGGTCTTCGGGTTCCGTGGCCGCCGGACGGGTCCTAACACGGAGCCGGGCCCGTGCTAGGGTGCCGGACGGCAATGGTCGTGCCCCGCGCCGCATCGGCAATCAGAAAACTCCTGACCGGGGTGGGCGTCTTCTTTCTCGGCTGTGGAGGAGGGCCCCACTACGACGGCAACGCATTTCGGAGCGATGAGCTGGCGTTCCAGATCGGCCCGCCCCCGGCGAGCTGGCGCCCCCTGGACAGCGATGAGGCGCTGCTCGCCTTCCGTGACGACACGAGCCGCGCGACCATCGCCGTGAACGGCCGCTGTCATCGCGACGGCGATGACGTCCCGCTGCAAGCCCTCACGCATCATCTGTTCTTGCAGTTCACCGACCGGGAGCTCGTGGAGCGGGAGGAGCTCGAGCTCGACGATCGCGCCGCCCTGCGCACCGAGCTCGTCGCTCGGCTCGACGGCGTCCCCAAGCATTTCACCGTGTACGTCCTCAAGAAAAACGGCTGCGTCTACGACTTCTTGCGCATCGCGGACGTGCGCTCGGAGACGGGGCAGCAGGAGTTCAGGAGCTTCGTGCAGACGTTCCGGACGGTGCGGCCATGACGGGCGGCGGAGGTGGCCCCCAGGATCGCCCCCCGGAGCGCCCAGGGGGTCCCGGCGATCCCCTCGGATCGCGGTCCGGACCGTCGAACCCGCCCCCCGGAGAGAGCCGGCCGAGCGCGAGCGATCCGTACTCCGTCCAGCCCTCCACGATGCGCTTCGGTCCTCCGCCGCAGCCCACCTTCATCGAGCGGCAGGTGGACAGCTGGCTCGGTTTGCTCCGCCACCTGGGGCAGGTCGCCGAGATGACCCTCGGGACCCTGCGCGCCGGCTTTCGGCGGCCCTTCGAGGGCAAGGCGATCATCGCGCAGCTCGAGGCGGTGGGGGTCGCGTCCATGGGCATCGTGACCGTGACGAGCGTCTTCATCGGCATGGTGATGGCGGTGCAGTTCGCGTTCGGTCTCCGGAAGTTCGGGGGCATGGAGTACACCCCGCGCGTGATCTCCTTGAGCTTCGCCCGGGAGCTCGCCCCGACCCTCACCGCCATCATCGTCGGCGGACGCATCGGCGCGGGCATGGCCGCGGAGGTGGGCGCGATGGCGGTCACGGAGCAGATCGATGCCGTGCGGGCCCTCGGCGCGGATCCCCTGAAGAAGCTCGTGTGGCCCCGGCTGGTGGCCTCCGTCATCGTGCTCCCGCTGCTCGGCGCGATCGCCCTGGTGCTCGGGGTGGGCGGCGCCATGGTGGTCACGGACCTGCAGTTCGACATCCCCGCGAGCTTCTTCCTGCGGAGCTCCCTGTCGACCATTACGATGATGGATTTCGCCGCGGGGCTCGTAAAGACGCCGGTGTTCGGGGCGATCATCGCGCTGACCGGGTGTCACTTCGGTATGACGACCCGGGGTGGCACCGCGGGCGTCGGCAACAGCACGACGCGCACCGTGGTGGCGATCTCCATCGCGATCTTCATCGCGGATTTCTTCCTGACGAAGGCCGTCATCGCCGTGTGGCCCGCGTGAGCTCCCGCGCCTCGTCGCCGGCCCCGCGGGGGCGTTCGGCGGCGGCGGGGGCGCATGTCGGTGCGCCTGAGCGAGGCCCGCGGGGGTCGGTCGCCTTGCGTGGCCCTGGCGACGGTCCCCATACTGCGGGGGCCATGGGAGTGGATCGGGCAGCAGCCCGCGCAGCCATTCGGAGCTTCCTCCTCGCGCTCGGCCAGGATCCGGACGCGGCGGAGCTCGCGCAGACCGCCGAACGCGTCGCGGACGCCTTCGTCGACGAGCTGCTCGTCGGGTACTCCGTCGACGTCGAGGAGCTGATCCGCTCGGGCTCCGAACCCTGCACGGCGGAGGTGCGGGACCCCATCGTGCTCGACGAGCTCGCGGTGGTCACCGTGTGTCCGCACCACCTGCTCGTCGCCGAGGGCGTGGCCACGGTGGCCTACGTGCCCGGCGAGCGGATCGTCGGCTTCGGCACGGTGGCGCGCCTGGTGGACGCCTTGAGCCGCCGCTTGACCCTCCAGGAGCACATCGCGCCGGGGATCGCGGACGCCCTCATGACCCACGGGGGTGCCCAGGGCGTCTGCGTGCGGCTGGTCATGAACCACGCGTGCCTGCGCGCCCGCGGCCCGGTGCAGTCGAGGGCGCGGGCCATCTCCGTCGCGGCCCGGGGGTGCCTCGAAGAGCCCCAACGCTGGGAGGGGTTGCTCCGGGTCTCCAGCGGCGTCGACGAGAGGGGCGAGACCCGATGAGCCTCGCCGTCGTCACGGGGGGGAGCCGAGGCATCGGGCGCGCGACCGCGTTCGCCCTGGCGGCCCGCGGGTTCTCCCTGGCGCTGCCCGCGCGGCCCTCGGCGGCTCGGACCGAGACGGAGGAGGAGCTGCGGCGCCGCGGCGTGAAGCATCGCTTCTTCGACTGCGACCTGACGGAGGGGGCGGAGCTGACGCGCACCGCCGAGCTCATCCTGGCGGAGTGCGGCGCGCCGGACGTGCTCGTCAACAACGCGGGGATCATCGAGCGGGCGTCCGTCGCCGAGTGCACGGACGCGAGCTGGGAGCGGCAGCTCGCCCTGAACCTCACGGCGCCCTTTCGCCTGACCCGCAGCTTCCTGCCGGCGATGTTGGAGCGTCGACGGGGACGGATCCTGCACGTGGCGAGCATCTCCGCGGTGCTGGGGACGGCCCGCCAGGCCGCCTACCACGCGAGCAAGTGGGGGCTGCTCGGCTTCATGAAGTGCCTGGCCGAAGAGCTCAGCGACACGGGGCTGATGACCTGCGCGATCCTCCCTGGATCCGTGGAGACGGACATGCTCGCCGGCAGCGGCTTCCCCGCGCGCATGACCCCCGACGAGGTGGCCCGCACCCTGTGCTTCTACGCGACGGAGGCCCCCCTGGCGCACAACGGGGCGATCGTCGAGATGTTCGGCACGTGACGGCGCGCCCCCATCGTCGATTCCGCCTCGGTCCACGCAGGCCTCGGTCGACGCAAGCGGTCGCCCCGATAGTCGGTCTCGGGCCGGCGGCGGGCGCACAAAAGTGGAAAGGGCCCACCACACCCGCTTTCCTCTACCGTTGCTCCCTTCCGGGCCTGGCGGGGTTCGAGGCGCGCTGTTGGCGGACCCGTGAGTCGTGAACCACGATGAAGTAGCTCACGAACGCGTCCTCGACGGACGCCGTCGCTCGTGGCGACGCGGAGTGGTGCGAGCCAGCTCCTCCTAAATACATAGCGCGGGGGGAGGGGGCTGTCGACCTCTTTCCGGCTCGTTCGGCTCTTGGCGTCGAGGCCCCGACGCGAGGGCCCGCGAGAAGGCTTCTGCTCGACGCCGGGGTGGCTTCCTTGCGCGGTGGCGCTGACTGCGACGCGCACCGCGGGCCCCCCGCCAGCCGTCGTGGCGCTCGGCGCTCGCGGCGGCTCAGCGCTCGGAGAGCCCACGGCTCAGTGCTCGGCGCTCGCGGCGGCTCAGTGCTCGGAGAGTCAGTGCTCGGAGAGCCACACCATGTTCCGACCGCGCCGTTTGGCGACGTAGAGCGCCTCGTCCGCCCTGCGCACCAGCTCGTCGCTGCTGGTGAGCCGCCCCGACGAGAGGGCCACCCCGACGGACGCGGTCACGTGCAGGTGGTGCGCCCGCCCGGCGCGCGCAGAAGGCGTGGCGCCCGGACACCAGGGCCCCGTGGAGATCGCGAAGGGGGTCGCGGCCACGACGCTCCGCAGTTTCTCGCCGAGGGTGAGCGCCTTCTCCCGCCCCTCCACGGCGGCGAGCACCGCGAACTCCTCGCCGCCGACCCGGGCGAGGAGATCCGCGCGCCGGACGGTCTCTCGCAGGCGCGCCGCCAAGTCCTTCAAGACCAGGTCGCCGGCGGGGTGGCCGTAGGTGTCGTTGACGTCCTTGAAGAGGTCCACGTCGAGGAGCAGCAGGGCCAGAGGGGTGAAATTGCGCCGGTGCAGCTGAAACTCCCGCTCGAGGACCTCCTCGAAGAGCCGCCGGTTGGGCAGCCCGGTGAGCGGATCGTGCAAGGCCTCGCGCTCCCGCCGCTCGAGCTGACGTTCGAGGGCTCGCAGCTGCTCCGCGCGGGCGCGCAGGGCGGACTCGCTCGTCAGCAGCCCGACCAACACCCCGCGAGAGACGACGGGCAAGCGATGGATGCCGAGGGAGTCCATCCAGGCGATCGCCTCGTCGAGATCCTGATCCGCGGACACGGTCGACACCGGGTGGACCATGAAGCGAACCACGGGAGCGTGGCGCCAGTTCACGTCCTGAGCGGCGGCCTCCAGGGCGTCGCGGATCGTGAGGATGCCGATGGGGCGGAGCGGGGGGAACGTCTCCTGCCAGGAGCTCGGCATCACGAGGGCCTCGTCGGCGACGCGATTGCGCATGCTCCCGTAGATCGCGCCCAGCGGCGTGTCCGCGGGGACGATCAGCGGTCGCGGCTCCATCGCGTGCTCGACGGTCAGGCCGTGCATTTCCCAAGTCTGAGCCCCGCGCGGGGGAGGCGCCGGGTTCTGCCGCGTCGTCACCTCGGGCCAGCGGCTTCGGGGGGGGGGCGCCCAGCGTTGCCGACGTCGTCGGCGCCGGGTGTGAGGGGGCGGGCTCAGGGGCGCGCGCTGTCCGGCGCTCGCGGGGCGGGGGGAGCCGCGTGGAGCGGGGGCGGCTCATGGCCGCGTGCTTCGCGCTCCTCGTCTGCGTAGGAGCGCCACTCCTTGTCCACGATGAGCCGCGCGCCCCGGGCGAAGGTCACGTAGGACCAGCTCCACTGGAGCAGCACCAAGAGGCGATTCCGGAAACCCGAGAGGTAGTAGATGTGCACGACCAGCCAGGCGAACCAGGCCAGCAGCCCGTGCAGCTTCAGCGCGCCGCTCTCGAGGATGGCCCGCCGCCGGCCGATGGTCGCCATTTGCCCCTTGTCCCGATACTCGAAGTCGCGTCGCGGCTTGCCCGCGAGCTCGTCGAGGATGGTGCGAGCGACGTACCTGCCCTGCTGCAGGGCGACCGTCGCCACCCCGGGGAGGGGTTTGCCGTCGGGGCCGAGGGCGTGGGCCTGATCGCCCGCGACGAAGACCCGAGGGTGCCCGGGGATGGTCAGATCGGGGCCCACGAGCACCCGGCCCGCTCGATCCCGCGGCACGCCGAGCACCGCGCCCGTCTCGGAGGCACGCACGCCCGCGGCCCAGAGCACCGTGTTCGCGCGGATGCGCTCGCGCCCCACCTTCACGCCGTCGGGGGTCACGTCGCTGACGGGGCTGTCCGCCCACACCTGCACGCCGATGCGCTCCAGATCGCGGACGGCGGTGGCCGCCAGGTCGTCGGGGAAGCTCTGGAGGATGCGGGGCCCCGCCTCCAGCAGGATGATGCGGGTGAGCTTCGGGTCGATGCTGCGAAAGTCCTTCGAGAGCGTGTAGCGGCTCATCTCCCCGATGGCCCCGGCGAGCTCGACCCCCGTCGGGCCCCCGCCGACGATGACGAAGGTGAGCGCCGCGCGGCGCTCCTCCATGTCCTTGGCGAGCTCTGCCGTCTCGAAGGCGAGGAGGATCCGTCGGCGGATCTCCGTCGCTTGTTCCAGGGTCTTCAGGCCGGGCGCGTGGGGCTCCCAGCCCTCATGCCCGAAGTACGCGTGCTGTGCGCCGGCGGCGAGCAGGAGATAATCGAAAGGATACGCCTGCTCGTGGGTGTGCACGATGCCCTGGGTGTGCACGACGCCCGCGGCCTCCGGCTCCTCCGGCGCCGTACCCCGCGAGGAGAGGGGCTGCAGCGTGCCGCCGCCGCCGTCGCCGCCCCCAGCTTCGTGCGCCTCTCCGGTGACGGGGGGCGCGCCGTTCCCGTTGGCGCCGCTCGGCGACCGGCTCGGTGTGGAGCTCAGGGTGACGTTCGTCACCGCCGCCTGCACCACGCGGATGTTGCGGTAGCGGGACAAGAGCCCACGGATGGGCACGGCGATGTCCGCGGGGCTGAGGCCCGCCGTGGCGACCTGGTACAGCAAGGGCTGGAAGAGGTGGTGGTTGCGCCGATCGATCACGACGACGTCGAGATCGCGCTCGTTGCCGAGCCGCTTGGCGCAGTTCAGTCCTGCGAACCCCGCGCCCACGATCACCACGCGCTTCTTCATCGGCGTCCCCTTTCGGCGGGCGAGCTGCATGTCCCTGCTCTCGGCCGGCCTCGCAACGGGTTAACGAAGTCAAGTGTGGTCGGTCGGGGCGCCGAAATCCAGGAGGCCCGGAGGATCGGCAACCTGCGTCGCGGTCGGGTCGTTGTTTCCGGTCGCTTGACGTGCTCACCGGCCGCGCCGAAAACTCGTGCATTCAGCGAATGAGCCATCGATGAAAGATTTTCTCGTCTTGCCCCGCCTCGTGATCGAAAACGTGACGCCCCTGGTGGACTCGGGCCGGTACCCGCTCAAGCGTCTCGTGGGGGACGCCGTGGAGGTGGGCGCCGACATCTTCAAGGACGGACACGACCTCATCACCGCGCGCGTCGTGGTGAAGGGCCCGGGGGACAGCAATTTCGCCGCGTACCCCATGGAGTACGATTACCCCAGCGATCGCTGGACCGGGCGCTTCAACGTCGACCGCGTGGGCCGCTGGGAGATGGCGATCGAGGCGTGGCCGGATCCGTTCCGGACCTGGCGTGCGGCCCTGGAGAAGCGCATCGAGGCGGGTCAGGACATCACCCCCGAGCTCCTCGAAGGGGCGTCCCTCGTGCGGCGTCGCGTTCCCCTCGCGCCGGCCTCGGACCGCGAGCCCCTCGAGAAGGCGGCGCTCGTGCTGGAGGACGTGCAGGCGGACGAGGACGCGCGGCTCCGGGTCGCCTTTTCGAAGACCTTGCTCGAGCTGATGTACGGCACCGTCGACGCGCGGGACGCCACGCGCACGGTCTTCTTTCCCATCGTCGTGGACCGCCCGGAGGCGGGTTTCGCGGCCTGGTACGAGCTCTTCCCCCGCTCGCAGAGCCCGGAGCCGGGTCGTCACGGCACCTTCCGCGACACGGAGCGCAGGATCCCCGAGATCGCCGCGCTCGGCTTCGACGTCATCTACCTGCCTCCGATCCATCCGATCGGCTTTTCGCACCGCAAGGGACGCAACAACACGCGGGTGTGTGAGCCGGGCGACGTGGGGTCGCCCTGGGCCATCGGCAGCCAGGCGGGGGGACACGACGCCGTG
Organism: Myxococcales bacterium; assembly: GCA_012514535.1. Taxonomy (GTDB): domain Bacteria; phylum Myxococcota_A; class Polyangia; order Polyangiales; family Polyangiaceae; genus NIC37A-2. The sequence continues at coordinate 8,611 of JAAZAA010000021.1, forward strand.
CACCCGGAGCTCGGCACCCTCGAGGACTTCCGGCGTCTGGTGAAGACGTGCCGCGAGTTCGGCATCGAGGTGGCCCTCGACTTCGCGCTGCAGTGCTCCCCGGATCACCCGTGGATCAAGGAGCACCCCGAGTGGTTCTTCATCCGCCCCGACGGCAGCATCCGCTACGCGGAGAACCCCCCCAAGAAGTACGAAGACATCTACCCCCTGAATTTCTGGAGCGAGAACGCGGAGGGCCTCTGGACGGCCTGTCGAGACCTGCTGCTGTTCTGGATCGAGCAGGGCGTGACGACGTTCCGCGTCGACAACCCGCACACGAAGCCGTTCGCCTTCTGGGAGTGGTGCATCGCGGAGGTGAAGCAACGTCACCCGGAGGTCATCTTCCTGTCGGAGTCCTTCACGCGCCCCAAGCGCATGTACGGGCTCGCCAAGCTCGGCTTCACCCAGAGCTACACGTACTTCACCTGGAAGAACACGAAGTGGGAGCTGACGGAGTTCTTGGAAGAGGTGATGCGGCCGCCGGTGAGCGACTTCTACCGGCCGAACTTCTTCGCCAATACGCCCGACATCCTGCACGAGTACCTCCAGAAGGGCGGGCGGCCCGCGTTCCGCGTGCGGGCGGTCTTGGCGGCGACGTCGTCGCCGATCTACGGCATCTACTCGGGGTTCGAGCTCTGCGAGAACGAGCCCGTGCGCGAGGGCAGCGAGGAGTACCTGAACTCCGAGAAGTACGAGGTGCGGGTGCGCGACTGGAACGCCCCGGGCAACATCAAGCAGGATCTGGCCCGCCTGAACCGCATCCGCCGCGAGAACCGGGCGCTGCAGCTGCAGACGAACCTCGAGATCGTCCCCACGGAGAACGACGACATCCTCGCCTTCCTCAAGTCGGCTCGCGGCGAGGGGGGGCGCCCCGACAACCACGTGCTGGTGGTGGTGAACCTGAACCCCTTCGAGGCGCGGGAGACGATGGTGCACGTGCCCTTGGCGCGCATCGGGCTGGGGAGCGACGAGAGCTACATCGCCCACGATCTGCTGACGGGCACGTCCTACACCTGGCGCGCGGGCCCGAACTACGTGCGCCTCGATCCGCAGCAGAAGGTCGCCCACGTGTTCCGCTTGGAGCGACGCCCCTGAATCCAGGAGCGACGAACGGTTCGTCGTCGGGAGCACTCGCCCATCGGACCCGTACGCCTCGCGGGGGGTCGGATGGGCTCGTCCAGCCGCGCGCCTGCTCACGAACCGGTGCCTCTCGGTGATTTTCTGGTCGCGCCGAAGAGCTCCCTTCGGCAAACCGATCGTCGCTCGAGGGGCCCTTTGGATCGCTCGGTCCCCGCGGGTGCTCGAGGGCCGAGCGGCGGAGGCACGGAGCAGCAGCAGGGAACCGCTGTAGGGTGTCTGGGCTCGGGTGTGCCGCAGCGTGGGGGGCGGACTCCGTAGAAACCAGTGGGGGCCCAGGTGCTCTTTGCGCCGGGCTCACCTTTCACTAGCGTGCCGAGGGCATGCGCATCTGGCCTGGCAACGCGCTCCGTCTCGGTGCGACCTGGGACGGCGAAGGCGTCAATTTTGCTCTGTTTTCGCAGAACGCGACCGGGGTGGACCTGTGCCTGTTCGACGCCAACGACCCCACGCGTCAGACCCACCGCATCCCCCTCAAGGAGCGGACGAACCGGATTTGGCATTGCTACCTACCGGACGTCCGCCCGGGGCAGCTCTACGCCTATCGGGTGCATGGGCCCTACGCTCCCCACCAGGGCCACCGTTTCAACCCCGAGAAGCTCGTGCTCGATCCCTACGCGCGGGCGATCGCCGGGTACATCGAGTGGCACGACGCGGTGTTCGGGTATCAAATCGGACACCCGGATGCGGATTTGAGCTTCAACCCGACGGACAGCGCGCCGTATGTGCCCAAGTGCGTCGTGGTGGACGAAGCCTTCACCTGGGGAGGCGATCGCCCCCCCCAGGTGCCCTGGAGCGACACGCTCATCTACGAGGCGCACGTCAAGGGCATGACCATGCGACACCCGGACGTCCCTCCGCACCTGCGCGGGACGTACCTGGGGCTCGCGTCGGACGCCATCCTCGACCACCTGCTCTCGCTCGGGGTGACGGCCATCGAGCTGCTCCCCGTCCATCACTTCGCCGTGGACCGCAGACTGCGCGACATCGGGCTCACGAACTACTGGGGCTACCAGACCCTCGGCTACTTCGCGCCCGACCCCCGCTACGCCACGGGCAACCGCGGCCAGCAGGTGGACGAGTTCAAGACCATGGTGAAGGCGTTTCACCGGGTCGGCATCGAGGTGATCCTGGACGTGGTGTACAACCACACCGGCGAAGGCAATCACCTCGGGCCCACGCTGTGCTTCCGCGGGATCGACAACGCGTCGTACTACCGCCTCGTGCCGCACAACGAGCGGTACTATCAGGACTTCACGGGGTGCGGGAACAGCCTCAACGTGCTGCATCCCCGGGCGCTGCAGCTCGTGCTCGACAGCCTGCGCCACTGGGTGGTTGACATGCACGTCGACGGCTTCCGCTTCGACCTCGCGCCGACCCTGGCCCGCGATCCGTTCGAGTTCGACAGCTTCGCGCGCTTCTTCGGCACGGTGCAGCAGGATCCGGTCTTGAGCCAGGTGAAGCTCATCGCCGAACCCTGGGACATCGGGCCCGGGGGGTATCGCCTCGGCGGGTTCCCGCCTGGGTGGGCCGAGTGGAATGGCAAGTACCGCGACTCGGTGCGCCGCTTCTGGCGGGGCGACGAGGGCCAGGTGCCCGAGCTGGCGTCGCGCCTGAGCGGCTCGAGCGACATCTTCCAGGCGAGCGACCGCGGTCCTTACGCCAGCATCAACTTCGTCACCTGTCACGACGGCTACACCCTGCGCGATCTGGTCAGCTACGAGCAGAAGCACAACCACGCGAACGGCGAAGGCAACCGCGACGGCGACAACCACAACCTCAGCCGCAACTGGGGGCACGAGGGAGAGACCAAGGCCGCGTGGGTGAACCGCATGCGCGACCGCATGGTGAAGAACTTCCTGGCGACCCTCGCCTTCTCCCAGGGCGTGCCGATGATCAGCCACGGCGACGAGCTGGGGCGGACGCAGAAGGGCAACAACAACGCCTACTGCCAGGACAGCGAGCTCACGTGGATCGACTGGGATCTCGACGACAACCAGCGTGAGCTGCTCGAGTTCGCCAGGCGCGTGTTCCGGGTGCTGCGGTCGAACCCGGTGTTCCGTCGGCGTCGCTTCTTCGCAGGCAACCCGGTGACGGACCGGGGCGTGAAGGACGTGCAGTGGATGCGCCCCGATGGCCGTGAGATGACGGATGACGACTGGCGCAGCCCGAAGAACCGCATGCTCGGGATGTTGATCCACGGCCGCGCGTCCGACGACGTCGACGAGCGCGGTCGTCCGAACATGGGGCAGACGCTCCTCTTGCTGTTGAATTCCAGCAACCGCGCGCGCCAGTTTCGCCTGCCGGATTTGCCCGAGCGAGGCTACTGGCACGAGCTGGTCAACACCGCACAATCCACTCATCGCGTCCCCAAGGGCACGATGTTGAATGTGGCTCCTCACTCGCTCGTATTGCTCTGCTACGAAGGTACCGAATGAACGCCCGCGCCCACGACAACGTATTGAACATCGAGCCCGAGGCACTCGCCGCCCTCCAACGGGTGGAGCACTACAATCCACACGGGCTGCTCGGCTCCCACCCGGTGGAGCCCGCCTTTGGGGGCGGTGTGCTGGTGCGTTCGTTCCACCCGGACGCCGAGGGCTGCGACGTGGTGCTCGAAGGAGGGGAGTCCCGCCCGATGCAGCCGCTCGGCGGCGGCGTCTTCGGACTGCACCTCCCGGACCGCGCGCTGCCGCTTTCCTATCGTCTCCGCTTCAGCTTTCCCGGGGGGACGACGTGGGAGCTCGTCGATCCCTACCGCTTCCTCCCGACCGTAGGGGAGCTGGATCTCTACCTGTTCGGCGAGGGCACGCACCGCCGCCTCTGGCAGGCCTTGGGAGCGCGCCCCATGGAGCTCGACGGGGTGCGGGGGACCGCGTTCACGGTGTGGGCGCCCAACGCCAAGCGGGTGAGCGTCGTCGGCGCCTTCAACAACTGGGACGGCAGGCTGATGCCGATGCGCTCCCTCGGGAGCTCGGGCGTGTGGGAGCTCTTCGTGCCCGGCGTGGGCGCCGGTGAGCTCTACAAGTACGAGATCAAGACGCAGATGGGGGATCTGCGCGTCAAGACCGATCCCATGGCGCGGCGCATGGAGTGCCCGCCGCAGACCGCCTCGATCGTCTTCGAGACCCACTACGAGTGGGGCGATCGAGCCTGGATGGAGGATCGCGCGAAGCGGGACATCACGCGCGAACCCGTGCACATCTACGAGCTGCACCTGGGCTCCTGGGCGCGGGTCCCCGAGGACGGGTACCGCTCCATGAGCTACCGCGAGATCGCGCCGCGGCTCGTCGAGCACGTGAAGAAGCTCGGCTTCACCCACGTGGAGCTGATGCCCCTGGCGGAGCACGCCTTCTATCCCTCCTGGGGTTACCAGGTCACCGGGTACTTCTCGCCGACGGCCCGGTACGGGGAGCCCGACGACCTCAAGTTCTTCGTCGATTACTGCCATCGCCATGGCGTCGGCGTGATCGTCGACTGGGTGCCCGCGCACTTTCCCAAGGACGACTTCGCGCTGCGGCGCTTCGACGGCACCGCCCTGTACGAGCACGAAGACACGCGACGCGGCGAGCACCCGGATTGGGGCACGCTCATCTTCAACTACGGGCGCCGCGAGGTGCGGAGCTTCCTCATCGCCAACGCGATCTACTGGCTGAACGAGTTCCACATCGACGGCCTCCGCGTCGACGCCGTCGCCTCGATGCTCTACCTCGACTACAGCCGCGAGGAGGGGCAGTGGGTGCCCAACGTGTACGGCGGTCGGGAGAACCTCGACGCCATCGACTTTCTGCGCGCCATGAACATCGCCGTGCGTGAAGAGGCGCCGGGGGCCTTCACGGTGGCGGAGGAGTCGACGGCCTGGGGCGGCATCACGCGACCCCCGGAGGCCGGCGGTCTTGGCTTCACGTTCAAGTGGAACATGGGCTGGATGCACGACACTCTGGGCTACTTCCAGAAGGAGCCGGTGCACCGCAAGTACCACCAGGATCAGCTCACCTTCGCGATGCTCTACGAGTACACGGAGCGCTTCATCAACTCGATCAGCCACGACGAGGTCGTGCACGGCAAGGGCTCGCTGATCGAGAAGATGCCGGGGGACTTCTGGCAGAAGCTCGCCAACCTCCGGCTTCTGCTCGCCTACCAGGTGACGCGACCGGGCAAGCAGCTCATCTTCATGGGCACGGAGATCGGGCAGCACGGCGAGTGGAACGTCGATGGCTCGGTGGATTGGCACCTCGCCGACCACCCCCAGCGGCAGGCGCTGCTCACGTTCATGGCCGAGCTCGGCAAGATGTACGCGGAGCGCCAGGAGCTCTGGCTCGATGATCCCTCGCCGGAGAGCTTCGAGTGGATCGACTGCTCAGATCGGGACAACTCCGTGCTGGTTTACCTGCGCAAGGTGTGCAGCGCCGGTCCGGGCGGCGCCCACTGCGTGGTGGTGCTCAACCTCACCCCGGTGCCGCGGGAGGACTATCGCATCGGCGTGCCCCAGGCGGGGCGCTACGTCGAGCGGCTCTCGAGCGACGATCGGCGCTTCGGCGGGAGCGAGTTCGAGACGATCCGGGAGCTGCACACCGAGCCCATCGCCGCCCACGGCCGGGATCAGTCGCTGCTGCTGCGCTTGCCGCCCCTCGGGTGCCTGGTGCTCGTCCCGGGCTGAGCCGTTCTCGCGCGTCGACGGCGTCGTCCGCCCCACAGGAGGCCGACGACGCCCAAAGCCGTGGCGACCGCCGCGGTGCCGAGGCTGCTGCCGGTGGGAGCTCGGGAGAACCGCGCGCCGCCGCAGCCGCCCGGGGGCGCGGTGCCATAGAGCACCTGGAGCGCCTGGATGTCCGCGTGGGCGAGCTGGCGCTTGTGCACCTCGCAGGCGCTGGTGCAGCTGTACATGGTCGAGCCCCGATCCTCGAAGTCTTCGGGGAGGCCCCAGAAGTGCCCCACCTCGTGGGTGAGCACGTTCTGCAGGTCGTAGGTCTGCCCGCAGGCGGCGCCGTTCGCGTCGCCGAGGCAGGAGAGCGGACGCAGAGCGGCGTTGGCTCGGGGCGGGACCAGGGCCGCCGCCTCGGTGGTCGTGACGCTCGTGGGCTGCTCGAGGATGGAGAAGACGTGGCGGGAGTTGATGACGATGTCCGCCTCGGTGATCTCCCCGGTCCGGGGATGCGAGAAGCCGATGGTGATGGCCAGATCGGTCTCGTGTCCGTCGAAGTCGATGGGTGCGACGAGGACGGAGTTTTCGCCGTCCGGCGTGAGGCTGGGGCGAGCGCCCTTGCCGCGGACGAAGCGCACGACGGGGAGCTGCGCGTCGGTGCCCTGCCAAGCCAGGAACGCGGCGCGCAAGGCGTCCTCCGCCTGAGGACCCAGGGCGTCGAGGGACTCGTCGAGGGTCACCACCACCTCCCCCGTGAACCAGCGCTGGCGCGGCGCCGGATCCTGCGACGCCGCCGCTTCCTCGCGCTCGTTCCAGACCTCCGCCGCGAAGCGCGCGACGCCAGCGCTGGTCACCGCGACGAGCGCCGCGAGGGCGAGCAGTGGGAGCGCCGTCCTCGCCAGGCTCCAGGCCTGCGGTGGGGCGTGCGGGGCGGGCGGTGCGTACGAGCGTGGGGTGTCCTGTGCAGCGCCTTGGGCTGGGCGGCGCAGGAGCTCCGTCGTCGGCTCGGCGCCTGCCAGCCCGGGGGGGAGGGCCCTCCGGCTGGATGGAATGTCGAGGAGCTCCGTCGAGCGAACGCTGTCCACGCTGCTCGCTGGGAACGGCGGAGGGGCCAGCGCGCTTAGGTGGCCGCTCAGGTCGGGACCCGTGGGAGCGCGGTGCTGGGGTAAGCTCGGAGCGCTCCGATGACCGTTGTCTCCTTCGACGCGCCTCCGGCGATGACACCACCGCTCGATCCCGAGTTCCGCCCGACGGCGCTGGCGCGACGAGCCTTCGCGCGCGCCGTCAACGACTCCGGCGACGAGCAACCTCTGACGTTCGCCCTCGAGCGCGACGGCGGCGCGGTGGCGCGATTCGCCACCCACGTGCTCCCCACGCGGCATCCCCGCGCAGAGGAGAACCTCCGCCAGGCGGAGCGGACCTTGAAGTTTCTCCTGTGGCAGCGAGGAGCGCACACGGTGCACGTCGCCGGACCGCAGGACGTCGTGGCGCACCTCGAGCGTGCCCACGCGCCGGGGGGCGCGCGCGCCTTCGACGCCGAGTTCATGGCCCGGGTGTATGCTCGACCCCGCCTTCAGGTGGTGCGAGCGGCGTCAGCGGAGGAGCTGCCGCCGGAGCGCGAGGTGCGCCGCGCCATCGGGGGGCACTGGGACGGCTGCCGCATCGGCTTCGACGCGGGGGGCAGCGACAGGAAGGTCGCGGCGGTCATCGACGGGAAGGAGGTCTACTCCGCGGAGGTCGTCTGGCACCCGAAGGAGCAAGCGGATCCCGCCTATCACGTCGCGGGGGTGCTCGACTCCCTGCGCGCGGCGGCTCGTCACCTGCCGCGGGTCGACGCCCTCGGCGTCAGCTCCGCGGGCATCTACGTGGACAACCGCACCCGGGTGGCGTCCCTGTTTCGCAAGGTGCCCCCGGCGGATTTCGAGGCGACGATCGAGAGCATCTACCTCGACGCGGCGCGGGCGCTGGGGGACGTGCCCGTCCAGGTCGCCAACGACGGCGACGTGGCGGCCCTCGCCGGCGCGATGACCCTCGGCGTGCGTCCCGTGCTCGGCATCGCCTTGGGGACGAGTGAGGCGGTGGGCTACGTGGATCGCGACGGTTTCGTCACGGGCTGGCTCAACGAGCTCGCCTTCGCGCCGGTGGACGAGTCGCCGAGCGCGCCCATCGACACGGAGTGGTCCGGGGATCGGGGGATCGGGAGCCAGTACCTCTCTCAGGACGCGGTCCTGCGGCTCGCCCCGCGGGCGGGGCTCGACCTCGACCTGAGCGCTCCGCCCGGTGCGCGGCTGGAGCAGGTGCAGCGACGGCTCGCCGCCGGGGACGAGCGCGCCCGGCGGGTCTTCGAGAGCGTCGGGGTGTACCTCGGGTATGCGCTGGCGCACTACGCGACGTTCTACGAGCTGGAGCATGTCCTGCTGCTGGGGCGCGTCACGTCCGGGCTCGGGGGACGGATCCTCGTCGCAGCGGCCCGCGCGGTGTTGGATCGGGATGCCCCCGAGCTCGCGCGCGTCGTGACCTTGCACCTCCCTGACGAGGCGAGCCGCCGCGTCGGACAGGCCCTTGCCGCGGCGAGTCTGCCGCCCTCGAGGAGCTCATGAAACTCCACCGATCCGGCGCAGAGATCTTCGTCCCCGACGGGCTCGCACCGGAGGCGGCCCTGGCGCGCACCACGCATCTCGGCGTCGGCGCCCATCAGGACGACCTCGAGATCTTCGCCATCCACGGCATCCTCGAGTGCTTTCAGCGATCGGATCGCTGGTTCAGCGGGATCGTCGTCACCGACGGCGCGGGCAGCCCGCGGCAGGGTGAGTACGCCAGCTACGACGACGCGCAGATGAGGGCGGTCCGCCGTCGGGAGCAGAAGAAGGCCGCGTCCGTCGGCGAGTACGCGGCGCAGGTGCTCCTGGACCATCCCAGTCGCGCCGTGAAGGAGGGGGCCGCGGAGGTCGTGGAGGACCTCGCGGCGCTCGTGACGTCCTGCGCGCCGGAGGTGATCTACACTCACAACCTCGCGGACGCGCACGACACCCACGTGGCGGTGACGCTGCGCTTGTTGACGGCGCTCCAGCGCGTCGACCCGAGCGCGCGGCCACGGCGGCTCATCGGCTGCGAGGTGTGGCGGGATCTCGACTGGCTCCCCGACGAGCTCAAGGTGGCGCTGCCTCTCGACGGACACGAGAACCTGCAGGCGGCCCTGCTCGGCGTGTTCGACTCCCAGATCGCCGGCGGCAAGCGCTACGACCTCGGCGCCCTGGGGCGACGGCGCGCCCACGCCACCTTCGCCGAGAGCCACGAGGTGGATCGCCATACGGGTGTGGTGTGGGCCATGGATCTGACGGCGTTGATGCACGACGGCTCACGGGACCCGCTCGGGCTAGTCGACGAAGCGTTGAGCGCCTTTCGCCGCGACGTGATCGAGCGTTTGCGACGGCTGGCGTGAACCGAAAGGCAGCTGACGTGCGCCGCGCCGTCGGCTAGCTTGCAGCCCATGAAAGCTTCAGCCGGACTCCTCGGCGGCCTGCTCTTCGTCCTCGGCGCCTGCTCTGCGGCGCAGGAGAAGCGGCTGGCGGATGGTTCGTGGCAGATCCGTTGTGGTGAGTCGATGCAACGCTGCGCGAGCCGTGCGGACATGCTGTGCGGCGACGCAGGCTACGAGGTGACGGGCGGGGGCACCCGGGGCAAGGTGCTCGGCGGTCCGACCGGGTACCGGACTCGGGTGCAGGCCTCGGAGCTGATCGTGCGCTGCGGCGCCAACGACGCGAGCTCCGCGGAGGACGCGCCGAGCTCCCTGCCCACCCTGCCGAAGGCCCCGGCGCCCACCCAGTGCGTCCCCGGCGCGACCCAGGCTTGCGTGGGGCCGGGCGGGTGCAGCGGTGGCCAGGCGTGTCGAGAGGATGGAGCCGGCTTCGAGCCCTGTGACTGCGGCGAGCAGCTCCCTCGCACCACGGCTCCGGCGCCGGCTCCAGCACCTTCCGAGCCCCCTGCGCCTCCCTCCGCGCCCCCCGCGTCGGAAGCGCCCGGCGGGGATGCCCCCGCCGGTGGGGGCTGGGAGGAGCCGAGGCCTCCGGGCGAGGGCTGACACGAGACGGCGCCGACAGGGGGACGGCGCCGCGGACATCGTCACCACGGCGCTCCGGGAACGGGCGCTGGCACGAAACGGCGCTGGCACGAAACGGCGCTGACAAAAAGCCGAAGAGGCAGCGGGGGTGCCGCTGCCTCTTCGATCGCTGACAGGTTCGCTCGGGAGGGATCCAGATCAGCCCTGCGCGAGCCGAACCGGACGCCCCATGCCGCGGTAGTTCAAGCCTGCAGCGGAGACGGCCTCCGGCACCAGAGCGTTGCGCCCGTCGAAGACCCAGTTCCCCCGCATCAGCGCCTTGATGCGGTCCAGCTGGGGCGCGCGGTACTCGTTCCACTCGGTGGCGACCACGAGGCAGTCCGCACCCTCGCACGCCTCGTAGGCGTTCTTTACCAGGGTGACGATGTCCGCGGTGCCGTTCGCCTGGAGGCGCTCCGCCGCGGTCTCGAGGGCCTGCGGATCGGAGGCGCGCACCTTGGCGCCACGCTGCTTGAGCTCGGTGATGAGGCGCAGCGCGGGCGCCTCGCGCACGTCGTCCGTGCGGGGCTTGAAGGCGAGGCCCCAGATGGCGACGACCTTTCCGTCCAGGCCGCCGAGGTCCCGCTCCATGTTGCTCACGAGCGACTTGACCGGGATCAGGTTCGCCTGGGTGGCGGCCTCCGCCACGCGCAGGGAGACGCCGAGCTCGTTGCCCGTGTTCACCAAGGCGCGGAGGTCCTTCGGGAAGCAGCTGCCGCCGAAGCCGAGGCCCGCGTAGAGGAACTGCATGCCGATGCGGGTGTCCGTACCCAACGCGATGCGCACGTCTTCGACGTCCGCTCCGGTGACGTCGCAGAGCCGGGCGATCTCGTTCATGAACGAGATCTTCGTCGCGAGCATGGCGTTCGCCGCGTACTTCACGATCTCGGCGCTCTGGGGGCTCACCCGCTGCAGGCGGTTCTGCTGGCGGTTGAAGGGCGCGTAGAGGAGGTTCATCACGGCGAAGGCCTCGTCGTCGTCCGTGCCCACCACGACGCGATCGGGCTTCATGAAATCGTTGACCGCGTCGCCTTCCTTCAGGAACTCCGGGTTGGAGACGACGGAGATCTTGTGCTTCGCGTGCTTCGCGACGACCTGGCGCACACGCGCGTTCGTTCCGACCGGCACCGTGCTCTTCAGGACGAGCACGAGATCGTGCTCAGCGTGCTGGCTGACGTCGGTCGCGACCTTGAGCACATGACTCAGGTCGGCGGAGCCGTCCTCGTGGGGCGGCGTCCCGACTGCGATGAACACGGCTTTGGCGCCGCGGATGGCTTCCTTCAGATCGGAGCTGAACGTGAGTCGTTCGGGCCAGTTGCGCTTGATGAGTTCGTCGAGTCGTGGCTCGAAGAAGGGGACCTCCCCCGCCTCGAGTCGCTTGAGCTTCGACTCATCGATGTCCACGCAGACCACGTGAGTTCCGGAGTCTGCAAAACAAGCGCCTGCCACGAGACCAACGTAGCCCGTACCAACTACAGCAATTTTCACGATGCCGAGTCTAGGCAGGTCGCGGCGGGCCTGTCGAGGGCTCCTGGGAGCGCAGATCGAATCGTCACCGAGGAGGTCTCATCCCCTTCGGCCCGACCCTCGTGGGGGGGGCGGGTGCTGTCCGCTGGCTGGGGTGGGATGCTCCGCGCTCCGGAAACCCTCGCATTGTTCGGGGTTTGTTTGGAGCCTGGATCACATCGACTCCGGGGGCGCAGCGCGGGAGACGCCAGGCATCGGATGGCGAGACGTTCGACCGCGGGGTTCGGTCGCGGAGCGGCGATCGGCCCGACGTGTTTCCCTCGTCGTGTTGCCCCATTGTGCCGATTCGCCGATTGCGCCGATTGCGGTCCAGTGCCGGTCGCCGCATCGCCCGTTGCGCCGGCGGGGTGTCGCGCGGAGACGGGGAACGGTGGCCGGAGCGCCGGAGCTTGCCCGAGCCGAGCTGGCCTCAGTCCGGAGCTCGGCCTCAGTCCGGATCTCGGCCTCAGTCCGGATCTCGGCCTCAGTCCGGATCTCGGCCTCAGTCCGGATCTCGGGAGAGGCGCTCGAGGAGCGCGTTCGCTTCCGCCTCGGAGAAACCGAACCAGCGGGCGAGCTCGTCGATCAGGTGGTTCTCTTCGTCCGCCACCTGATCGTCGGCGAGGGCGACCGCGGCGGCGAGAGCGAAGGCGCTCTCCGCTTCGCTCGGTTGGGACGACAGCTCCTGAGCGATCTCCCGGAGGCGCGTCTCCCTGCCTTGCACGGCCAAACGTCCGGCATAGGTCTGGAGCATGACGTCGATCGTCCCCGAGTGGAGCACGTCACCGGTCAAGCCGCGGATGGCACCGCGCACCGCGTCTCGTTCCGTGTCGGCCAGCGTGCCGTCCGCGGCCATCATGAGGAACATCGTCTCGGCGACGGGATCGACACGTTGCAGCGCCGCCTTCTCTTCCTCCGTGAGGAGCCCCGCGCGAGCCAAGGTCTCGTAGGCAGAAGACAGTACGGCGCTGCCGCGGCGCCCGCTCTCGAGGAGCGCGTCTCGCAGCCGCTCGATCGTGCCGGTCCGAATGCGCATGATGTCCCGAGCGTATCCGGGCTCGGGGCAGCGGTCCATCCCGGTGTCCGGCGGCCGCACCTCGGCGGGCAGCGCCCCCAGTCGCTCCCGGGGAGGGCGCGCCGCGGAGCCCCCCGAAGCTCCGTGCGGGGGAGCTCGGAGCGGAGACAGGGGAGGGCTCGGGGGGGACTGGGCCACCGGGGATTGGGCCACGGGGGACTGGGGCCACGGGGGACTGGCTCCCCGCGGCGGGGAGCGCGGGTGACCTACGTCCCGTTCGCGCTGCGGAGGGGCACTGTGGTCGGCCCTGTAAAGATGGGTAGGGCACGGGCGTATTTCCTCTGTGACCATGGGCGAGGAACTTGCAGCTGCACGAGATTCCGAGCTGGTGCCCGAGGAGGACGGCGGTGAGCCGCGCTCGACCGCTCCCCCTTCATCGAAGCCCCAGTCTGGTCTGCGTCCGGAGCTGGTGGCCATCGTCGATGACGACCCAACGGCCCGACGACTCATGAGGTTCTGGCTCGAACGGGCTGGCTACCGGACCGTGGAGTTCGTCTGCGGTCGAGACGCGGTCGAGCACCCCGGTGAGCCACCGGCGATCGCCTGTGTCGATCTCGGGCTCGGGGATGTGTCGGGGATCGAGGTGATCCGTCATTTGAGGGCCCTGGACGCGGAGATGCCCACCATCGTCGTGACCGCGCAGCGGGAGGTGGAGACGGCGGTGGCCGCGATGCGTGCCGGCGCCTACGACTACGTCACGAAGCCCCTCGACTGTGATCGCCTCCTGCACGCCGTCGGCCGCGCCAAGGAGCGACGCTCCCTGGCGTTGAGCGTGAAGCGCCTGCGCTCGGCCCTCGGGGAGAAGACCGTGCTGGGATCCATCGTGGGCCAGTCGCGCCCGATGCGGGAGCTCGCACAGCAGGTCACGCGGGTCCTCGAGAGCGACGTGGCGGTGTGCATCTTCGGAGAGAGCGGGACGGGGAAGGAGCTGGTGGCGCGGGCGATCCACAACGGCGGGCCTCGCAAGCACGGACCGTTCGTCGCCATCAACTGCGCCGGAATCCCCGAGTCGCTCCAGGAGTCGGAGCTCTTCGGCCACGAGCGGGGCGCGTTCACCGGGGCCACCCAGATGCGGCGTGGGCGCTTCGAGCAGGCGCACGGCGGGACCCTGTTCCTGGACGAGCTCGGCGAGATGAGCCTGGCGACCCAGGCGGCGCTCCTGCGCACGCTGCAGGAGCGCACGATCCGGCGCGTCGGTGGAGCCGTCGAGACGCCCGTGGACGTCCGCATCGTCTGCGCCACCCACCGGGACCTGCGCGACGAGGTGGAGGCGGGGCGGTTCCGCGAGGATCTGTACTTCCGTCTGGTGGTGTATCCGATCCACTTGCCCCCCCTGCGTCAGCGCAAGGAGGACATCCCGGTCCTCGTGGGGCACTTCCTGCGCAAGTTGTCCTCGGACGTGGGGCGTCGCGTCGAGCGCATCGAGCCGGAGGCCCTCGATGCCCTGATGCGTCACTCGTGGCCGGGGAACGTGCGCGAGCTGGAGAACGTCGTGCACCGGAGCCTCCTGGCTTGCTCCAGCGACGTGGTGAAGCTCTCCGATCTCCCCGCGGACATTCGCTGTGGGGTCCTGCCAGCGCTGCCGCCAGCGCCGGATCGACCGGGCGGAGGTCGCTGGGCGGAGGAGTTCCCGGAGGACGAGGTGGTGCCCTTGCGAGAGCTCGAGCGCAGGGCGATCCAACACGCGCTCAAGGTGACCCAAGGCAGCGTCAGCAAGGCCGCCAAGATGCTGGGCATCGGCCGCGCGACGCTGTACCGGCGCATCGCGAGCCTGGAGCTGTCGCAGGACGTCGCGTGACCCCGCGAGCCGGGCACCTCGATCCGGAGCTCCTCGAGGCCCTGGCGGCTCTCGGGGTTGGCCCGGACGCAGCCCCCAGCGCCGCCAGCTGGGGCCCGTGCCTGGAGGCGATCTCGGAGGTGCTCCGGCTCCGCGAAGAGGAGGTGGAGGCGCGCTCGCACCGGGTGATCGGGCGCCTGAGCGACGAGGCGCGGAGCGCCGAGCGGGTGTTCGAGTCGTTCCTGGGAACGATGAGCCACGAGCTGCGCACTCCGATCGCGGTGATCGTCGGATGCCTGGAGCTGCTCGACGCCGGAGGTCTGGACGGAGAGCGTCGCGGCACCCTCACCACGGGCAAACAGGCGGCGCTCGATCTGATCCGCACCATCGACGACATCCTCGACTACTGTCGGGCAGAGGCGGGGGAGCTCGGCATCGTCCGACGTCCCTTCGATCTCGAGCCCCTGTTGGTCGACGTGCTCGCGCGCCATCAGCGCCAGGCGGACGCGAGCGCCGTGGCCCTCGAGCTCCGCGTCGATGGTCGCCTGCCGAAGCGCGTCGCTGGCGATGCCCACCGCATCGAGCAGGTCCTCGACGTGCTCGTCGACAATGCGTTGAAGTTCACCCGCGAGGGCTTCGTACGGGTCTCCTTGCGGCTCGAGGGCACGCCCGGCGAGGGGGAGCTGACGCTGCGCTGCGCCGTCCTCGACTCGGGGCCGGGGCTGCCGCGGGGCGCGCTCGAACGCATCTTCGCCCCGTTCCAGCAGCTCGACGACTCGCTGTCCCGTCGCCACGGCGGCATCGGGTTGGGGCTGTCTCTGGCCCAGAAGTTGGTGGGCGCCATGGGGGGCCAGCTCGAGGTATCGAGCGCGCCCGGGCGCGGTAGCGAGTTCTCGTTCACGGTCCCCCTCCAGCGCGTGGAGTCGTCTCCGGCCCCCGCCCGAGGCCCGCGACCTTGTCGGCGGAGCTCGCCGCGTCTCCTGGTGGCGGAGGACAACGACTTCAATCGCTCCTTCATCACCCGGAGCCTCGAGCTCCTGGGCTGCGTGGTGCGCGCGGTGCCCAACGGGCGGGCGGCCCTCGAGGCGATCGGCGGGTTCGAGCCGGATCTCGTCCTGCTGGACGTGCAGATGCCGGAGCTCGACGGCCTCGCGACGGCCCGCGAGATCCGCGCCCTGCGGGAGCCCTTCGCCAGCCTGCCCATTCTGGCGCTCAGCGCGAACGCGCAGCACGTGGACCGCGCCCGCTGCGAGGACGCGGGCATGGACGCGCTGCTCGCGAAGCCCGTGAGCATGGACACCCTGCGCCGCACCCTCGAGCACTGGCTCGAGCTGTCGTTCCCCGGCTCGGCAGGGCAGCCCGCCCAGCCCGCCCAGCCCGATGCGCCGACCCTGCCGCGCGCCGCCTTCGCCCCGCCCCAGGACCTCGACCGCAGCGCTCTCGAGAAACTCGCAGCGCCCGCGGAGCTCGCCCCCGAGGAGCTCGTAGCGCCCGAGGAACCGGAGGAGCCCGCCCCCCTCACCGTCCCGGCATCGGATGGGGTGAGCTCCCCGAGCTCGGACTCGAGCCGTCGGACCGAGCCGAACGCCGACTCGGGCGGGCCGAACGGGCAGAGCGTCGCCGTCGCCCTGGGCTCGGGGACTGTCTCGGGGGCTAGTCTGGCGACGGTGCTCGCGAGCGCGTCCGGTATCCTGGATCTGGAACGGATCGAAGAGCTGGTGCAGCAAGCCGGATCCGTCGCGATCCTGCGGGAGCTGAGCGCCATCTTCCTGGCGGACATGGGGGTGCGCCTCGAAGGGCTGAGCGAGGCGGTCAGCGCCGGCGATCGGGAGCTGGTGCGGCGTCTCGCCCACGCCGTGAAGGGCTCCTCCGCCAACTTCGGTGCCCTCGAGATGGCGCAGTTCGCCGAGCGCATCGAGCAAGAGGTCGGGGACGGGCCGCGCACGAGCGACCTGCGTGACCTGCAGCGGGCGTTCGTCGAGGTGCGCCGTGTGCTCGAGGAGGTGGTGCTCGGCGAGGAGGCCTCGAACGCCTGCGCGCGCTGATCACTCCGGCGTGGGCACCGTGGCGAGCAACCCGCGGAGATCCTCGTACTGGGCCGGTTTGACGAGGTGCGCGTCGAACCCCGCCTCCACGGCGCGGCGACGATCTTCCTGTTGCCCGTAACCGCTCAGGGCCACGAGGAAGGTGGCGCCGAGCGTCGGATCCGCGCGTAGGGTCCGCGCTACGCCGTAGCCGTCCAAGGGACCCGGCAACCCGATGTCCGACAGCACGACGTCCGGACGCGTCCGCTTCGAGAGCTCGACGCCGCTCGTCCCATCGTGGCTGACGTGCACCTCGTGCCCCATCATCTCGAGGAGCAGCTGGAGCAGCTCGGCGGCGTCGACGTTGTCCTCGATGACCGCAATGCGGAGCTTTCGCCCCGGCTCGGTGGCGCTCGCCGGGGACGAGGCGAGATCCCGACTCTCGGACTCTGGCTGCTCCGACAGCGGGAAGCGCAGGGTGAAGGTCGCCCCTTCGCCGAGGCCAGGGCTCTCTGCCGTCACCGTGCCGCCGTGCATGGTGGCGAGGCTCTTCACCAGCGCGAGCCCGAGCCCGAGCCCGCCCTGACGGCGATCGAGGGTGGTGTCGGCCTGGCTGAAGGGGACGAACAGGCGCTCGAGCATCGACGGACCGATCCCGACGCCCGTGTCGGTGACGCTCACGTGCGCCTGCCCCGAGGTGGGGTTCGCCCCCACCTCGACGTCGACGCGCCCGCCCTTGCTCGTGAACTTGGCAGCGTTGCTCAGCAGGTTGCCGACCATCTGGCTCAAGCGCACCGGGTCGCCCTGGACACACACCGTGGCAGGGACCTGCAGGTGGAGCGCGACCCCCGCTTCCTCGTAGGTGCTCCGATAGTCCTCGGCGGTCATGCGGACGATCTGCGCGAGATCACAGCGCTCGACCCGAAGCTGGATCTGACCCCGCGCCACCCGTGAGACGTCGAGGAGATCGTCGATGAGGCGGCTCATGTGCTTCACCTGACGCCCGATGATCTGGCTGGCCCGCTGCAGCTCCGGATCGCGCGGCCCCCGCATGCTCAGCAGGTCCGCCGCGCTGCGCACGGGCGCGAGCGGGTTGCGGAGCTCGTGGGCCAGGACCGCCAGGAACTCGTTCTTGCGCCGGTCGGCCTCCGTGAGGGCCTCTTGGGCGCGGCGGTGGTCGGTGATGTCCGTGTGCGTCCCGAACCAGCGCACGACCTCACCGGCGTCGTTGCGGATGGGCCCCGCGCGAGCCAAAAACCAGCGATACTGGCCGTCCATCCCCCGGAGCGGGAAGGTGTCCTCCCAGGGCTTGCCGCTCGCGACGCACTGCCGGAGCTTCTCGCGGACGCGCTCTGCGTGAGCCGGATGAACGCCTCGGACGACGTCCTCCTCGCCCCGGACGGCGCCGGTGTAGTCGTACCAACGTTGATTGTACCAGAAGGGCACGCCCTCGGCGTCCATCATCCAGGCGAGCTGGGCGATGTTGTCCGCCAGAGTTCGGAAGCGCTCTTCGCTCTCACGGAGCGCGAACTCTCGGCGCCGTTGCTCCGTCACGTCGGAGAACACGACCGCGAGCCTGCGCTCGTGCGCCGCGCCCACGCGCAGGGCGTAGACGCTGAACCAACGCCCCAAGGACGGGACGGACTTGTCGAAGCGGTGTGGTCGCCCCGTGAGCGCCACGTCCCCGTAGATGCTGAACCAGGAATCGTCCAACTCGGGAACCAGCTGGCGCACCGTCTTGCCGAGCACGCCGTGGAAGCCGGTGTGCCGCTCGAAGGACGAGTTCGTCTCGAGGAAGGCGAAGTCGCGGCAGCGCATCTCCTCGTCGAACAGGAGCTCGATGACGGCGAAGCCCTCGTCGATCGCCTCGAAGAGGGCGTGGTAGCGCTCATCGAACTCCCGGCGCGCCTGCTCCGCGCGCTTGATGTCGTTGATGTCCGTCAAGGTAGAACACCATTGCTTGATGTTCCCCTTCTCGTCGCGGACCGGGACCGTCCTCGCGAGGTGCCAGCGGGTCTCCCCGTCGCGGCGGAGCAGGCGACACTCCGCTTCGAAGGGACGGCCTCGGGGGATGCTGGCGCTCCAGGCGGCGACCACCCGATCGAGGTCGTCGGGGTGGACGAGGCCTTTCCATTTCACTGCATACGCCACCTCGGCGGTGGTCCCGTAGAACTCGCGCCAGCGGCGGTTCACGTAAATGGGCCTCAGCTCGGGATCGAGCACGATGACGAGGGCGGGCAATGCCTCGGCGAGCGCCCCGAAGCGGCCGTCACCTGCTCTGTGCGCGAGCGAATCGCTCCACGCCTCCTCGGGGGTCCTGCTTCGTTCCTCCGGAAGTGCCGACTCGTGCTTCTCCGACGTCATGGGAAGCTCACGCGATGCCTGCGTGGTTCGTGGTGTGGCCGGTTCGCGCCGGGGATCGCGTCAGATCCGTCCTCCCCTCCCGCATGATGAGTCAATAGCAAGGGAGGTCTTCGTGTCAAACGAGGGGTCACCCGCCTGCTCCACCCCGGGGGCGAGGGCACGAACGGGTTCCCCGACTGGGGCAACCGATGGGGCTAGTTCGCCGCGGCGCGCGCGGGCGTGGCGGGCGCGCTGGCGGCAGCCTCGGCGGCGGAGCGCTCCCGGGCACGGACGCGGCGCTCCACGGAGCGAGCGACCCAAGGCACGAGGAGCGCGACCCCGGCGGCGGCGAGCGCGAGCCGGTTCATGTCGATGAGTCGCCCGTCGGGCGCCGCCGTCAAGAACAGCGAAGAGAGCGACGCGCCCGCGGCCGAGGCCATGTGTTGAGTCGCCGACTGGGCCGACATGAAGCGGGCGCGCTGCTCCTGCCGGGGCACCCGGGAGGCGAGGGTCTGCAGGGGGACGTTCCGCACGCTGCCCGACAACATGAACAGGACGAAGAACGGCAGGACGGGGACCGGCGCACCCGTCCACACGAACCCCCACAAGCAGGTCCCCGCGAAAATGGTGGTGCCGATGGAGACGAGGAGGGTGGCGCCGTAGCGGTCCACCAGCGTCCCGACGAGGCGCGTGGCGATGAAGCTGGCGACGCCACCGACCATGTACAGGATGCCCAGGTGCTCCCGGGGATAGCCCAGGTTGTGCTGCACGTAGGTCGAGAGGTTCGGCACGATGGCGAAGACGCCCAGAGCCGTGAGCGCCGTGCCCGCCAAGGAGCGCAGCGTCAGGGAGTCGAGGAGCGGGACGCTGCTCTGCTCCGCGGCCCGCGCGCGGTGACCCACCATCGGCGGCAAGCGCAGGAGCACACCGGAGGTCACGAGCAAGCTGAGGGCGGCCACGGCAAAGAAGGGGGCACGCCAGCTGACGAGACGCGCGAGCTCGAGCCCAGCCGGTACCCCGAGCACGGACGCCGCGGCGAAGGCGCCCATCACCGCCCCCATCGCCTTGCCGCGACGCTCGAGGGGGACGGTGTCGGCGATCATGGCCAGAGCGATGGACGTGGCCGGTCCGCCGAAGGCGCCGGCGAGGAGGCGCGCCCCGAGCAGGCTCCACAACCCCGTCGCCAGCCCCCCCGCCGCCGTGCCGAGCATCAAACCCAACATGGCCACGCCCAGGGCGGCGCGGCGATCGAAGCGATCCAGGAAGAGCGAGCCCACCACCCCGGCGACCGCTGCGGACGCGGTGTAGCTGCCACCGATGACGCCGATGTGGGACGTGGAGATCCCGAGGGCGGCGGCGAAATCCGGCCCGAGCGGCATCACGATGACGAAATCGAGGATGTTGACGAACTGAACGGCTCCCACGAGGAAGACGAGGGTTCGTTCGGAGAGCGCGGGAGGAGATGGCACGGGTTGGTGAGAGCAGGTGAGGAGACGCGGCCGGCCGCGACCAAGGAAAGCGACCAGGGCACCGCTCTGCGGTCGGAAATCTGGCTTGCCCGAGGAGGCTCCCGAGCGGGCGGCGATCCGAGCGGCACTCCTGGGAGAGCAGGGACGACGGCTTAACCTAGGGCTTCGCGCCGCGGGCGCCAGTCCGGCGACATCCGCCGACGACATCCGCCGACGACATCCGCCGACGACCAACGTCGACGACCAACGTCGACGTGCGCGAAGTCACCAACGAGGCGAGACCGCGGCAGGACCGACGCGGGCACACGGCGCGGCGCACGATGCGGCGCTCTCACGGCTCGCTGTCATTGGTGTGGCCCCCTCCCGCGTTATCGTGCGACTGGAACACCCCTCCCGCGCACCCGAAAAGGGGGCCCACCGCCCGTCGACGCGAAGGCGTCAGCCATTGTATGTGAGGAGGCTGGCGCCGCGCGCGAGCGTGGTCGGTCGCGATGGGGGGCCGCCGCGGCGTCTCAGAAGAAAGGGAACCTTTGAAAACACAGCTCAGCACAGCAGCCGCGGTCCTTCTCTGCGGAGCCTTCGCGGTCGGCTGCAACAGTAAGGTCAAGGAGTGCAACCAGGTCGCCGACATCGTCAACGAGAACGTCGACGCCTTGCACAAGATCGAGCGCGATCTGCGCGCGGCGAACGATCCCGGTGAGGAGGGCAAGCAAGCCCAGGCGATGGTGACCGCCGTGCAGGACGCGACCCAGAAGCTCGAGGCGCTGAACATCGGCACCGACGGCCTGAAGCCCCTGGTGGCGGCCTATGTGAGCATGCTCAAGCAGGTCGAGGAGGGCGGGAAGGAGATCGTGAGCCAGGTAGAGGCCGCGGGTGAGCTGACCGACACCAAGATCGACGCGACGCTCGAGGCCCTGCAGAACGCGCAGAAGGCCGTCGTGGCCGCCTGTGAGAAGCCGTCGGACGACTGCCCGAAGGTCGCGGCTGTCTTCGACGCCTTCCCGAACAGCGTCACGGACGACGAGGTCGGTCCTGCTTTCTCCAAGATGGGCGCAGACCTCGAGAAGCTCGAACTCGCCGACGGGCCCGTGAAGACGGCCACGACGGAGCTCATCAAGGTCGTGAAGGAGAAGGTCGTCCTCCTCGA
This sequence comes from Myxococcales bacterium, assembly GCA_012514535.1. Classification (GTDB taxonomy): domain Bacteria; phylum Myxococcota_A; class Polyangia; order Polyangiales; family Polyangiaceae; genus NIC37A-2. The sequence goes on from JAAZAA010000021.1 coordinate 29,872, forward strand.
GAAGGCCGTCCGGCTCCAGAAGGCGCTGGAGGCCGCCGGGAAGAAGATCGACGACGCCGTCGCCCAGGAAGACAAGGTCGTCGACGACCTCAACGGGTTCTGCGGCGCGGGCTGAAGGGACGCTCGGGAGCCACGAGCTCCCGCCCATTCGGCTTCCCGGAAACGCGGCGGGGGAGACCTGACTGGTCTCCCCCGCTTCGTTCGTCTCGGGAACTTCGACGCCACCGTGGGCGTCGTCCGAGAGCTGGGCTCAGAGCGCGATGAGCGGCGCGATGACCAGGGCGACCACGCTCATGAGCTTCACGAGGATGTTCAAGGAGTGGCCCGCCGTGTCCTTGAAGGGGTCACCCACCGTGTCCCCGACCACCGCCGCCTTGTGAGCCTCGGAGCCCTTCTCGTGGAGGCTGCCGTCGCGCATCTTGAACCCGCCGGCCTCGAAGGACTTCTTCGCGTTGTCCCAGGCGCCGCCCGCGTTGCTCATGAAGAGCGCGAGCAGCACGCCCGACACGGTCACGCCCGCGAGCAGCCCGCCCAGGGCCTCGGGCCCCGCCGTGAAGCCCACCAGCACCGGGGTCACGACCGCGAGGGCTCCCGGCAGGACCATGCGCCGAATGGCCGCGCCCGTGGAGATGTCCACGCAGCGCGCGGTGTCCGGCTTCGCGGTGCCCTCGAGCAAGCCGGGGATCTCACGGAACTGCCGGCGCACCTCTTCGATCATGTCCATCGCCGCCTCACCGACGGCGCTCATCGCCAGGGCGGAGAAGAGGAACGGGAGCATCCCGCCCACGAACACGCCGCCGATCACCAGGGGCTTGGAGACGTCGATGCCGCCGATGTTCGCCTGCTGGGAGAAGGCGGCGAACAGGGCGAGGGCCGTCATGGCAGCGGAGCCGATGGCGAAGCCCTTGCCGATGGCCGCGGTGGTGTTGCCGACGGCGTCCAGCTTGTCGGTGCGCTCCCGGACCTGAGGATCCTGGTGGCTCATCTCGGCGATGCCGCCCGCGTTGTCGGCGATGGGGCCGTAGGCGTCGACCGCCAGCTGGATCCCCGTCGTGGACAGCATGCCGAGGGCCGCGATCGCCACGCCGTAGAGGCCGGCCACCGCCGCCGAGCCGATCACGCCCGCGACGATGCAGACGATGGGCGCCGCCGTGGACTGCATGCCCAGACCGAGGCCAGCGATGATGTTCGTGGCGTACCCTGTCTTGGACTGCTCGGCGATGCCGTTCACCGGGCCCTTGCCGAGGGAGCAGTAGTAGCTGGTGATGAGGCCGACGGCGACGCCCGTCGCGAGGCCGATCACCGTGGCGATGCCGACGTCGAGCCAGGTCACGAGGGAGCCGCCCATCTGCGTCCCCGCCTCGGGCCACAGCAACTTCGCCAAGACGAAGGTCGTCCCTGCCATGAGGGCCGCTGCACCGAAGGCGCCCGTGTCGAGGGCGACCTGGGGGTTCCCGCCCTCCTTGGTGCGCACCACGAAGGTGCCCAGGATCGAGCAGATGGTGCCGCCTCCGGCGATCACGAGCGGGAGGATGACGGGCCCGACGCTGGTGCCGTCGCTGACCGCCGCGGCGCCGAGGCCGAGCACCATGGCGCCGATGGTGGCGCCGACGAAGGACTCGAACAGATCCGCGCCCATGCCGGCGACGTCGCCGACGTTGTCACCGACGTTGTCCGCGATGACGGCGGGGTTCCGCGGGTCGTCCTCGGGCAGGCCGCTCTCGACCTTGCCGACGAGGTCTGCGCCCACGTCGGCGGCCTTCGTGTAGATACCGCCACCCACGCGGGCGAACAGGGCGATGGAGGACGCGCCCATCGAGAACCCGGTGAGCACGTTGACCGTGGTGCCGAGCTGCCCGGCTTCGGGGAAGAGCGCCAGGGTGAAGAGCAGATAGAGCCCGCCGAGCCCCAGCAGGGCCAGGCCGACGACGCTCATCCCCATCACGGATCCGCCCGAGAAGGCGACCGCCAGGGCCGGAGCGAGCCCACGCCGGGCCGCCGCGGTCGTGCGGACGTTGGCGGCGGTGGCGACCCGCATCCCAAAGTACCCGGAGAGCGCGGAGGCGCCGGCGCCGGCGACGAAGGACAGGGCGATGAGGGGGCTGCGATCCGCGCCCTCGCCCATGTTGCCCCAGGCCAAAAGCGCGGCGACGAGCACCACGAACAGGGCGAGCACCTTGTACTCGCGCGCCAAGAAGGCCATCGCGCCCTCGCGGATGAGCTCGGCGATCTCGACCATACGGGAGTCGCCAGCCTCTTGCCGATTGACCCAGCTCGTCTTGATGAACGCGAACGCCAGCGCAAGGAGGCCCGCGACGGGCGCGGCGTAGATCAACGATTCCATGCAGTTCCCTCGGTTCCCTCGTCCATACAACGGACGGTCAGCCAACAACCTTCGACCCGTCCCGCGCGGCTTCCCCCGGAAAACCAGGCAGGCCCTGAAGCGGGCACCCTATAGTCCAACGGCAGGGGGAAGGGAAGGCGGGCGGCCTGGACGCCCTGGGCGCCCGGACCTGCTCCGGGAGCTGATCGTTACCGGGTCGCACGGAGGCGCGCCAGGGTGTGCCGCACCCCGGGAGGCACGGGGAGGCGCAGGCTGGCGACGGCGTCACTCACATAAGCGACGCGTCGCATGCCCACGAGCACGCTGGTGACCCCCTCCACGCCGCGCACCAGGGCCAAGGCGCGCTGGGGCCACGGGGCGCTCCCGAGCTCGCCGCCCCAGGCCAGGGCGAGCTCTCCCCGGCCGGCGAGGTCTTCTTCGAGGTCCGCGAGCAGGCGTCGGTTGCCCTGGCCCGCGTGGGCGCGGGTGGCGGCGAGCCACTCTCCGATCGCGGCGATGTAGCGGTTCCGCCAGTCGACGAAAGCGTCCCGGTCCGACGGTGTCCGCGCGGAATCGGGTCCCCGGGGGGAGGAGCCTCGATCGGCGAAGAGGCGCTCGAGGCGGACGAAGAGGTCGCGGAGCCGCGGGGTCACGAACGTCCCTTCGATGTGGTCGAACTGCTGGACGCTCGCGGCGCGCTCCACGCCCCGCCCGAGGGGGCCCCCGAAAGAAAACAGAGCCTCGTCCGCGAGCACTCTCGCCGCCCGCAGCCCGGGAGCGAACCGTGATTCGAACTCCTGCTCGAGCTGGGCGACGCGTTCGCGCGCGCCGTCGAGGGCTGCGGAGGTGCCTTGGGCGGGCTCTGGTCTCGAGGGCGGTGCCTCTGCCGGCGGTGCTTTCGTCGACGGTGCCTTCGTCGACGGTGCCTTCGCCGAGGGTGCGGGCCCCGCTTCCGCGGGTGGTGCCTTCAGGGGCTCGGGCTCGGCGAGGCGGACGACGGCGTCTCCGACGAGGGCGTTGAGGGGGCGACAGGTGAGCACCGCCCAGCCCTGAGCCACCGCGACGTCCAGCGGGGAGCGCTGCCCGGGGGCCGCCTGCAGGGCGGCGGGCTCGGCGAGGTTGAGGGGGAGCTCGAGCACGCGGAAGTGGTGGGAGGGGCCCCCGGCGCGGAGCGCCGCCGCGGCGAGCTCATCGAGGTCGATGCGCGCCGGATCCTCCGGGGGCCGCGCCGCGACGTTCGTGCTGACGCCGTAGTAGGTGATGCGGCCGGCGGCGACCTCTTCCTCCAGGTGGCGGAAGGCCGCCTCCAGGGACTCGAGGAGCTCACGGCGCGCGCGCGCCACGGCTTCGGGGTCGTCTTGGGGCGCCGCCAGCAGCAGGTGCTCCGGGTTCTGTACCAGGCACACTTCGACGTGCTCGACGCCGAGGCGCTCCAGGGAGCCCGTCAGCTGATCCCGCAAGAAGTCCGGATCGAGACAAAACGCCGGGCCCGCGTCCGTCGCGCCAGCGAGGGGCCCCGTGGCGCGATAGGGGCGTCCCTCGCGCTCGCGCTGAGCGATGCGCTCTCGATCGGGGCCCTGGGCCACTCCCGCCTTCGTCACCAGGACGATCTCGTCGCGCGCCACCTGCCCGGAGGCGATGGCCTCGGCGAGGGACTCACCGAGCACCCGCTCGCTGTCGCCGAGGGCGAAGCTGGGGGCGGTGTCGAACAGGTTGAGGCCCCGCTGCAGGGCCTCCCGCACGGCCGCGCGGTGGTCGGGGTGATCGAGGCCCACGCGGTAGCCACCGAACCCCACGCGGCTCACGGAGAGCGCGCCCTCGACCCCCGGCGGCAGCGCCGCGTAGGCGGCGGCACCGAGCCCGGAGCGCTCGGTGAGGCGCAGGGTCCCCGCGGAGGTGGCGCGCCCCTCGATCCGCTGGCGCCCCAGCTCTTGCCGCGCTCGCGCGCGGTTCGCTCGCTCGGTGTCGAGCAGGGCGGCGCGCACTTCCTCCGGCTCCGTGACGGGGGCGCGACAGGTGAACCCCTCGCACACGTAGACGGCAGCGCGGTCGCCCACCGGGGTCTTTCCCCGCACCAGCGGCGGCGCGGTGGGGTCCTGCGCCAGCTCCGTGGAGGCGCGGGCCTCGATCCGGTTCGGGAGGTAGGCGCTCGCGATCGCCGCGGCGAGGTCCTCGGCGCCGACGCTGTCCGGGTCGCTGGCGAGCACGATCTCGAGGGGCGGCTCCAGAAGGAAGTCCACGGCGCAGAGGAGCGTCGCGAAGGCGCGGGGCTGCCGCTTCACCTGGCTGCCGTAGGCGAGGGCGGCGTCGAGGGCGACGCGACGGAGGTCGTCTCGGTCCAGGTGCGCCGCGAGGCGACCAAGGGCTCGGCACGCGACGGCGTTCGGGTTGGGGAGCGCTCCGTCGTGCCCTTCGCGGGGGCGCGTCAGCAGCGGCTCGTGGGAGTGAGCCGTGTGATAGAAGGCGCCGCCCTCTCCGGGCTCCGGACCGCCCTGGGTCGTCGATGATGCTTCGGAGGATGGGGTCCGCGACGGCGCGAAGTCCGCCACCATGCGCTCGCCGAGCTCGCGGGCGGCGCTCAGGTACTCGGGCGCGGCGCTCACCTCGTACAGGCTGATGAGCCCGTCGACGAAGTACGCGTAGTCCTCGAGGTAGCCGTCCAGGTGGGCCTGGCCGCTCCGCGCGGTCCGGAACAGCCCGCCGTCGGGGCGACGCAGCTCGCGCAGCACGAAATCGGCCGCTCGGCGAGCGGAGGCGAGGTGGCGCGGATCGCCCAGCTGGCGGTAGCCGTGGGCCATCGCGCGGATCATGAGCCCGTTCCAGGCCACGAGGACCTTGTCGTCCACGGCGGGGGCGAGGCGCTCCTGACGAGCTTCGAGCATGAGCGCGCGGGCCTCCCGCAGGGACTCGGACAGCTCCGCGACGTCGACGCCGAGCTCCCGCGCCACGTGGGCCAGGGGATGGGGTGTGTGCAGGACGTTCGTGCCCTCCCAGTTCCCCGCCGCCGTCACGCCGAAGAAGAGACAGAACCGCTCGGCGAGCGGGTCCTCGAGCACGGCGCGCACTTCGTCCAGGCGCCACACGAAGTACTTGCCCTCTTCCCCTTCGCTGTCGGCGTCGCTCGACGAGAAATAGCCGCCGGACGGCCCCTGCATGTCCCGGGCGACGTAGTCCAGAGTCTCCCGGGCCACCCGCCGATACTCCGGATCCCCCGTCGCGGCGTACGCCTCGAGGTACACGTCGGCGAGCTGCGCGTTGTCGTACAGCATCTTTTCGAAGTGCGGCACGAGCCAGCGCGCGTCGACGGAGTAGCGGGCGAAGCCCCCTCCCAGCTGGTCGTAGAGCCCGCCATTCTTCATGCCGTCCAGGGTGCGTCGCACCATGAGCAGGGCGTGCTCGTCCCCCGACAGGCGGTGGTAGCGGAGCAGGAGGGACAACGCGGCGCTCGGAGGGAACTTGGGTGCCCCCCCGAACCCGCCGAAGACGGGATCGAAGTCGCGGGCGAGGGCCCGGTAGGCCTGGCGCAGGGTGTCTCGGGAGATCGGCCCGGGTGGCGTGGGGCGGGCGGCGCTCCGCACCTGCTCGGTGAGCTGCCTCGCCTGCTCGAGCAACGTGGGACGGTCCGAGCGCCACAGCTCGGCGACGCGTGTGAGCAGGGCAGGGAAGCCGGGGCGCCCGTAGCGATCCTCGGGGGGGAAGTAGGTCCCCGCGAAGAACGGCTCCTGAGTCGGGGTGAGGAACACCGTCATGGGCCAGCCGCCGCTCCCGGACAGGGCCACGGTGGCCGCCATGTAGATGTCGTCGAGATCCGGGCGCTCCTCCCGGTCGACCTTCACGCACACGAAGTGCTCGTTCATGAGGCGCGCGATCGCCTCGTTCTCGAAGGACTCGCGCTCCATCACGTGACACCAGTGGCACGCGGAGTAGCCGATGCTCAGCAGGATGGGGCGGTCCAGCTCCTGGGCGCGGCGCAGCGCCTCCGGGCCCCAGGGATACCAGTCCACCGGGTTGTTGGCGTGCTGGAGCAAGTAGGGGCTGGTCTCTTCGGCCAGGCGGTTTCGGCGGCGTCGCTCGCTCATCTCGGCCCTTCCTAGTGAGCGAGGGCCCAAAGACCAACCTCCGTGTCCTCCGAGCGCCCGCTCTGCCGTGCGCGCCCCTCGGCTGCGGCGCAACGGGGTGCGGTCCCCATCCATCCTGCGACGTCTCCGGCGCGCGGGCACCCCCGAAGCGAGCCCCCTCGGCCCGCTCCTTCTCCATCTTCGTCTCGATTGTCGCTGGCGGTCCCGGCGAGGCGGCCGTCCAGCAGCGAGCCCGTCCAGAGACAGGCCCACTCAGAACGGGAGCACGTCGCGCTCGCCCGTCTCGGCGCCGCTCCCGGAGGCCGCGCACGGGTCGCGGCCCAGCCCTGCGGGGCGGCCTCGGTTCAATCGAACGTCAGCCCAGGCCGCGCAGGTCCGTGGCCCGCTTCACCCGCTGCACGGCGACGACGAAGGCGGCCGTGCGCATGGAGCAACGGTACTCCTGCATCGCCTGCGCCGCGGCTCGGTGCGCCGCGACCATGTGCTCCTCGAGGCTCTGGTTCACCCGATGCTCCGGCCACTCCTGCGCCTGGCGGTTCTGGGTCCACTCGAGGTAACTCACCGCGACCCCGCCCGCGTTGGCCAGGATGTCGGGGATGCACTGGATCCCGCGACTGGTGAGGATGTCGTCGGCGTCCGCGGTCGTCGGCGCGTTGGCGGCTTCGAGGACGTACTTGGCGCGCACGTCGTTCGCGTTCCTGTCCGTGAGCACGTGGCCCAGGGCCGCGGGCACGAGCACGTCGCAGTCGACGGCGAGGAGCTCGGTGTTGCTGATGGGCTCGGAGCCGGGGAAATTGACCACGCTGCCCGTCTCCGCGACGTGCTTCACGAGGGCGTCGACGTCGAGCCCGTCGCCGTTGAACGCGCCGCCGTTCACGTCGCTCACGGCGATCACCTTCGCGCCTTCTGCGTACAGCAGGCGAGCGAGCCAGCTCCCGACGTTGCCGAAGCCCTGGATGGCGAAGCGCTGGCCGGCGAGGGCCTTGCCGTCGCGGGCGAGCACCTCACGGATGGTGATCATGCAGCCCCGGCCCGTCGCCGCCGAGCGCCCCTGAGAGCCTCCGAGCTCGATGGGCTTGCCGGTCACCACCGCGGGGGCGTAGCCGCGCAGGCGGCTGTAGTGGTCGAAGATCCAGCCCATGACCTGCGGGTTGGTGTTCATGTCCGGCGCCGGGATATCGATGTCCGGGCCGATGGCGATCGCGATGCCTTCGACGAACCGCCGCGTCAGGCGCTCGAGCTCCCGGAGGCTCAGCAGGGAGGGGTCGCACTGGATGCCCCCTTTGGCGCCGCCGTAGGGCACGTTCACGAGGGCCGTCTTCCAGGTCATGAGGCTCGCCAGGGAGCGCACCTCGTCGAGGTCGACCTCCGGATGATAACGCAGTCCGCCTTTGTAGGGGCCACGGGAGTTGTCGTGCTGGATGCGATAGCCGCTGAAGTTGCCGATGCTGCCGTCATCCATCTCGATGTTCAGCTCGACGCGCAGCTCCCGCTTCGGGGTGATCAACAAAGTGCGGTACGACTCTCCAAGCCCAAGCAGATCGAAGGCACGGTCTACGTAGAGGTTCGTCGTCTCATAAGCTCGATGCATCCGGATTTTACCTCCTGCCGGGGGAAGCTACACCGAAGGTCGACCTTCCGCAGCGGAGGCGCACGGAGCCGACGTCGGCCGCCGGCCCCCTAGCAGGACGGCGCCAGGAAAGAAACCATGTCGTGTCGACGGGGTGACGATTCGAATCCCCTTCGACGCGTCGAGCCATGTGCCGCCGAGCGCGGCCCTGAAGCCTCAAAAGCTCGGGACGACGTCCTCACACAGGCCAGCGAGCTCGCCCCGGGCCTGGCCTCGAGAGAACTCGATGTCGCACTGCGGCGAGCCCCGCAGACTCTGGACGAAGCTCACCACCAACGGATTCGACCAATCCCGGGCGCCGTCGACCCGCGCGCGGATCACACCATGTGGGTCGATGAACCACGTCTCCGGAAAGAGCTTCGTGCCGAAGCGATCCGTGACGACGCTCGCCTCCGGATCGATCAGCACCTCGAAGGGGGGCGCGCCGCCGAAGAGGGACTCGAGGGTCTTGCGCGCGTCCTCGGCGGATTCGTCGGTGGTGATCGTCACCAAGCGCACTCCCTGGCGCTCGCCCAGGGAGTGCCCGAGCTTGGCGAGGGACGGCATTTCTTCCAGACAGGGCGCGCAGGTCTTCGTCCAGAAGTTGAGCACGATCACCTCCCCGCGGTGGTCGCTCAGCCTCCAGGTGCCGCCGGACATGGTCGGCAGCTCGAAGTCGGGGGCGCGCCGGTCCTGGGCCGCGTAGTTGGGGCGCATGGAACACAGGGCATTGCACGCCCGGCGGTTCTCGCTGTCCTTGGCCGTCGCGACGAAGGCGTAGACGAAAAAGGACGCGAGCACGATGAACGCGATCTGAACGAGCTGGGCGGGCCTCACGGGCTGGGTTGTACCCCAGAGGCGCGGCGAGGTCAGGTCGCGCGGCTCGGGGACGTGCTTCCGTTACCAGGTGCCCGTGTTGCCCATGGAGCGCCAGGGCTCCGCGGGCGGGAGCGCCTCACCCTTTTGGAGCAGCTCGATGGAGATCCCGTCCGGCGAGCGAATGAACGCCATGCGCCCATCCCGGGGCGGCCGGTGAATCACCACGCCCGCGTCGAGCAGCCGCTGGCACGTGGCGTAGATGTCGTCGACCTCGTAGGCGATGTGCCCGAAGTTGCGCCCGCCGCTCAGGGTCTCCGGATCCCAGTTGTAGGTGAGCTCGATTTGGGCGGATTCGTCGCCGGGCGCCGCCAAGAAGACCAGCGTAAAGCGCCCCTCGGGAGACTCCTTGCGCCGCAACTCACGCAGCCCGAGCCGGTCACGATAGAACTCGAGGGAAGCGTCCAGGTCGCTCACCCGGACCATGGTGTGAAGGTACTTCATTCGTCCGACTCCATTCGTCCAACGGGGCGCCTCTGCCTCCTCTGGCTCACTCGCCCCAGTACTCGCAGCGGGCGTCGCAGGTCTCGTGCACCGTGACCATCGTCAGGGACTCGAGCTTCGGCTTGAGCCGCTCCCAGAGCCAGGCCGCGAGCACCTCGCTCGTCGGGTTCTCGAGGCCCTCGATTTCGTTCAAGTAGTTGTGATCCAACAGCTCGAAGAGGGGCTGCCAGGCCTCGTCGATCACCGCGTAATCGATGAACCAGCCCGTGCGGGGGTCCGTCTCGCCCTCGACGGTGAGGTCGATCTTGAAGCTGTGGCCGTGCAGGCGCGCACATTTGTGGCCCGGGGGCACCTGGGGCAGGCGGTGGGCGGCTTCGAAGTTCAGGTTGCGGACGAGTCGGACTTTCACGGGATTTTTCTCGGGGTACGCGCCACGGAGGGGTGGCGCCTGGGCTCTACTCCAATCCCGTCGCCCTCGCCAGCCGGGGCCCGCCGGCCGTCCCTGGTGCTCCCCGCCCCTCACTCGAACTCGAGGCGCCAGCGCACGTCGCCGCCCACGTTGCCGAGGGAGTTGGCCCCGATGTCCTTTACGTTGTCGTAGGCGCCCTCGATGCTCACCCGCGGGGACATCCGCCACTCCAAGTTGGAGCGCACCTCGCTGGAGTCGCTGAGGCTGGTGGTCACGTTCGCGCGGATCCGCTCGCTCAGGCGTTTGCCGATGGTGACCGTGGGTTCCGTGCGCCCCGTCCGGGTGGAGTAGGCGCTGCCGAAGCGGAAGTCGTCGATCACCGGGACGACCTCCGTGAGCGCCTGGTCTGCCCCCGACAGGGTGCCGAGCGCCTCCAGAGCCACGCTGCTCCCCAGCCCCGCGTTGCGCGTCTGGTCGAGCTCTGCGCGGGTCAGCCCGACCGTGAGCAGGAGGAAGATGTCGTCCTGGGCGAGGGCCGGATCGCTGGTGAGATCGACGCGCAGGTTCTCTGGCTCGCCGTAGGCGTGGAGATGGATCCGCCAGGAGCCGCCCAGGGACGACGAGCCCGCCGTACCGGAGGTGGCGACCTGGCTCTCGGAGCGACCGGGATCGTCGTAGCGGCGGTACTCCGTCGACGCGGTCAGATCCACCTGGGGAGCGATGCGCGTCGGATCGTTGAAGCGCACGATGCCTTGCCGGATCTCGAAGGCGTTGCGGCGGAGGCGCACGCGGCCCCCGGGCACGATCTGCACGGCGCCGACGGCCCCGTACCGCTGATCCGAGCCGGAGATGCGCAGCCCCGCCGAGTCGATGCGCAGCTCCCCTTCGACCAGGTCGTTCTCCACGCGCATCGAATTCTTCGAGCGCACCAGGACGTCGAGCTCCACGCTGTCGCGGGTCGGATCGTAGGCGTCGACGTTCGTCTTCTTGCCTCGCGCGGTGAGGGCCGCCAGATCGGCGGTGACGGACATGGGGCGCCGGTACTCGGCGGAGACGACGTCGATCGTCCCGGTGACCCGAGGCAGCGCGCCGTGCCCGGAGTCGGCGCGTCCCGGGTCGTGCACCGCCTCCAGATCCGAGTCCACGGTGACACGGATCCCGTCGCCCAAGGGGAGCGCCACGTCTCGCGCGCGCAGCCCCAAGGACACCCGCCCGAGCCGTGTTCCCGCGAGGGGAGCCGTCCCCGAGAGCCGCAGGGTGCCGCCGCCGATGCGCGCCGAGCCCCTCTCGATGGAGAACCCGGAGTTGTCCAGGGCCACCGCGAGCTCCAGAGAGTCGATCGGGCTGTCGAAGCGCTCCAAGAAGACGCGACCGTCGTGGATCTCCAGGGAGCCCGTGTAGCTCGGAGCGTTCAGCGGGCCCTGGGCGGTGAGGCGGGCGCGCACGGTACCCTCGGCGCGCTCCACGCCCGGCAGCAGGGGCGCGAGGGTGCCGAGGCTCGTCTCGCGCAGCGCCAAGGTCGCGTCGAGCTGCTGTCCGCGGCCGATGCGCGCGTCGAGATCGAAGAGCCCGCGCTGGCCGAGGGGGGTCTCCACGGACCAGGCCAGGCCGTGGGAGGTCAGCTCACCTCCCGCGAGCGTGACCTTGGCGCTGGGGCTCGCCAGCTCCACCCGGAAGCCCTCGGCGGCCACGTGCATGGCGCCGAGGGTCAGCTCCGCGCGGGCCTCCGAGGGACGATCGAGGGGGAAATGACCGAGCGTCAGCTTCCCGCTGAGGTGCCCGGTGGGGCCCAGGCCGTCGTCGGCCCAGCCGGGGATCGTGGCGGCGATGGCCCCCAGGTCCAGGGACGCCAGGGTCAGGCCTCCCGAGACGACCTTGCTGCGCTGTCGGGTGATGCGCAGATCGTCTACCTGGATTTGGCCGTCCCAGAGGTCTCCGGAGACGCGGATGAACCCGTCGCTCTCGTCCCGACGATGACGGGCGAGATCGAAGGGGGGCGAGATGCCGTGACCACAGCGGGTCCGGCCCACGGGGGCAGGGGGCGCGACGGGCTCGAAGTGAACGCGCAGGTGCGAGGCCGGCATCTGTGTTCGACCTTGCCGCAAGGGGCTCACGTCCACGTTGGCGGTCACCTCGAAGGCGCCGAGGGTGCCCCCGAGGCGGGCGACGCCGCCCACGACGCCGTCCCACTGCCGGGAGTAGATCCCGAGGGCGTCGATGCTCGAGAGGGGGATCGCCGACGCGACGAGCTGCCCCTTCAGCTTCGCCCCGGGGCTCACGGTGAGGGAGCCCACGATCGCGCCGCTCCCCTTGCGGAGGGTCACGCTGGGTACCCGCAGATCGTAGCCATGGTCCCCCGCGTCCATGTCCCACCAGTGCAGGTGGAAGTCCGCCTCCGCGCTGGCGTAGCGCTCGTCGAAGAGCTCCACCTGATCGAGCGCCACGCGGCCGTCCACCGCGAGCACACCGCTCGCGCAGCGGTCCTCCGGACCGCCGAGGACGTAGTGCACGTTCGCGTCCACGCGCCCGGCGCCCTCGATCCCGTCGTAGCGAGGATCGTCCGCCATGTTCCAGACCGCGAGGAAGTCCCGGATCGCCAGGCGATCGCTGCGCACGTGCGCGTCGAAGGCCACGCTGGCGGGCCCGTCGAAATCGAGGCGCGCCCGATCGAGCCGGATCTGGCTGCCTCCGGAGACGGCCACGAGGTCCTCGAAGTCGACGTGCAGCGGCTCGAAGCGCGCCTTGGAGCTCTTGACGTCGCCCACTCGGAACCCCGCCAAGGTGAGCTCGTCCACCGCCAGATCCGCCAAGAGCGGCGCCGTCGCTGCCGGTCCGCGCATCGTCACCGCCAACCGGGCCACCCCGCTGACCTCGAGCCCGCCGAGGGGGCCGATGTCCGCCAGGTCGATCACCGCCCCCTCGGGGATGTCCAGCACGAGGGAGTTGTCGAAGCCGATGGAGACGAGCTTCGCCAAGAGATCGCTCGACCCGAAGCGCACGCGGGTGTCGTAGAACTGCAGCGCGTCCGAGTCCGCTCGGAAGCGTCCGTTGATGCGCGCCGCCCCCGCGCGCACCATCGTCGCGCGCCCCGCTTCGTGCCAGGCGCCGTCGAACACGGCGAAGTGATCCGTCTTCGCCTCGAGGCTCCCGTCGATGAAGAAAGGCGACAGGGTGCCCCGCACGTCCGCCGCGCGCACGTCGTCGATGTCCCACTGCACGATCGTGTCCGGGGTGACGTCCAGGTCCCGCATCAGCCCGGGGAACTTGACCCCCGTGACGTGCAGCCGTGGCACCTGCAGGGTGCCTCCGTCCTCGAAGGGCGCGATGCGTGTGCCCTCGATGTGGACATCCCCGTCGGCGAAGCCGGCGCGCAGGGTGGGGAGCTCGATGACGTCGTCGGCCAGGCGCAGCTCCGCTTCCAGGTAGCGCGCCAGCCGGAAGCCGTCGATGCCGAGGCCGGCCCCGCTCAGCTGGCCCGTGAGGGTCGGCAGCCGCGCGCTCCCGTCGAAGTGGACGTCCCCGGAGAACCCGATCCAGCCGGTCACGGGCGCCATGTCGACGTACCGATTCACCACCGGGCCCGGTCCCCGCACGAAGACCCGGCCTTCGATCGCGGGGAGCGCGTCCTCCTCGCCCTCCCGGGCCGTGACGCGGAGCTGCGACATGCGCAGGGCGACCCTGCCGAGATCCGCCTCCCCCATCCGCTGGCAGTCGCCGCGGGTGCCGGGGTTCGGATCGAGATCCGCCAGGGCGAGCAGGGACAGGCGGCGAATCAACAGCTGCTCGGGGGCGTAGCGCAGCCGCAGATCGAGCCCGCACAGCACGTCCTCGTCGACGGCGTCGTCCCGATGGGCGACCAGCTCGGCGCCCGCGACGCGCAGCGCGAGATCGAAGGTGAGGCCGCGCTCGGCGAAGACGTCGGCGTCGATGGAACCCGTCCGCACCCGCGTGCCGTCGATGTCCAGATCCAGGCGGAGATCCCCGAGGGCCAGCGTCTGAAAGGGCGCGCGCTCCAGCGGGGCGGAGTCCGCGGAGGTGTCGGGCAGGGAGTAGCGGACGTTGACGATCTCTCCGTCGCGGACGACGAGGCGCGCGCGCAGCCGATCGAGCTCGATGTCGCCCACGTCGAGGCGCCCGGCGAGCAAGGAGAAGAAGCGGGGGCGCACCGCGACGCTCTCTGCCGTGAGGGCTGGCCCGGCGCCGTCCGTGGCGGGGACGACCAGCTCCGTCACGGCGACGCGGAAGGGCCAGAGGGACAGCTCGAGGGAATACGAAGCCTGGAGGCCGAGGTGCTCCTCGAGCAGGCGCGCCGTCTCTCGCGCGGCCCAGTCGTGGGCCGGGGCGGAGCGGAGCAGCAGCCCGCCACCGAGGGGGATGGCGCCGATCAGCGCGAAGACGAGGCAGAGCAGGCGCGCCACCAAGCGCCCCAGGTCGCGGCGGCGCCGAGGCGCGCGCTGCGGGTCGCTGGAGGGGGTGACAGACGCCATGATCGTGGCAAACCTAATCTCGGCAGGACCCGAAGGCCGGTTTCTATAGCAAAAAGCCCCGTCCTCGAGGGGGCTCGGCGCGCCAGACAGCGTCGACTTCGCTCGTCACCTCCCCGAAGTGGGGTGGCGGGTGGGGGCGATCATGGTGGAAAATCAGGGTTCCTCCAGGCAGCTTGTGCTAAGAGCGCCTGCCCCGCAGCCCGCCGGGACGCGGCTCCGTGGCCCTCTGGGCTGGATCGACCCGCGACCAGGCGCTCGCAACGCGGGCGCTCGTGACCTCGGGCGCTCGCGACCCCGCGCGACGGCGCCAGCCGATTCGACACGAAACGAGCTTCATGGCCCAGAAGGACGTCTACACTCCAGCCGACTCCACTCTTCCTCGGGCGCCGCGCCCGCGGGCTGAGCGCTGCCCGTCCGTTCAGCCGACGGCCGCCGCGCGGAAGCTCGTGGCGGTCCCGGAGGACGCGGGTCGGGTGATGGAGGCGCTCGAGCGAGCCGCCGTCACCGCGGAGCGCGGTGAGGCGCCGGGCCCCATCCTGCTCGTCCGGCGCGAGGATCTGACGGGGCTCTCCCCTGAAGATCTCCGCCCGTACCTCGATCGCGTGATGCTCGGGCCCCACGCGGACAGCGGGCTCGACGCCCTCCTCACCACCGGTCTGCTCGACGCTCTGCTCCCCGAGGTGAAGGCGCTCGTCGGCTTCGGTGACGGGGAGTGGCGGCACAAGGACGTCTGGAAGCACACCAAGCAGGTGGTGGTGCAGGCGGAGGCGCGCCTGGAGATCCGCTGGTCGGCCTTGTTCCACGACATCGGCAAGGTGCGCACGCGGACCATTGCGCCCAACGGCGAGGTGCACTTCTTCGGGCACGCGGAGGTGGGCGCGCGGATGTTCGACAAGCTCGAGCGGCGCCAAGGTTTGTTCTCCGGGGACAACGCCCTGCGCAAGGAGATCCGCTTCCTCGTCCTGCACCACCTGCGGGCCAGCCAGTACGACGGCAAGTGGACCGACAGCGCCGTGCGTCGGTTCGCTCGGGAGATGGGCCCGTACCTCGAGGATCTGCTCTGCCTCTCGCGCGCGGACATCACCACCAAGCGGCCCGAGAAGAAGCGCCGCGGGATCTCGATGATCAACCAGCTCGCCGAGCGCATCACCGTGTTGGCCAGCGAGGACGCGAAGGTGCCCCCGTTGCCGAAGGGCGTCGGCGACGAGCTCATGCGCGCGTTCCAGCTCCCGCCGAGCAGGATCGTCGGGGACATCAAGCGCGCGCTGGAGGCGGCGGTCGACGCGGGTGAGCTCGAGGGGGGACAGCCGAGCGGCTACTACGTGCAATACGTGGCCGATCACCGCGAGCGCTTCGGTCTCACTTGACCGGCCGGAGTTCGCCGAGCGGTCGCGGTCGGTTCGGAGTCGGGCGGCGCCGCCGCGACCCGGGCAACCGTGACCCAGGTGCTGACCCAGGTGCGCCGATACACCTGTGTTTCTGCGGTTTCAGCGCTCGCGCGCGCGTGCCCGTCGCTTGACCGGCATCGTCGCGCGCGTCATGTGTTGAAACAGCGATTCCACGGGAGCGGTGTACTTCCAGCGGGTACCGATCGCCGACGGGGTCGCCAAGCGATTGACGTGAGAGGGGCTCGAAGGTCCACGAACCATCCAGGGGAGTGGCGAGCCGGGCGAGGGAGACCCATCGTGAGAATTCTGCTCGCGGACGATGATCCGGTGGATCGAGCGATCCTGACGCGCTGGCTCGAGCGCTGGGGATACCAGGTGACCGCGGCGAGCGATGGGGAGGAAGCGCTGGCGATGCTCGCGGCGGATCCGTCGATCCGGATCTGCGTCGTGGACTGGGTCATGCCGAAGATCGACGGCGTGGAGGTGTGCCGTCACATCCGGCGCCAGCACCAGGAGCCGTACGTGTACACGATCCTGCTGACGGGAAAGACCCAGAAAGAGGACGTGGTGCGCGGGATCGAAGCGGGCGCGGACGATTACATCATCAAACCGTGCAACCCCCTCGAGCTCGAGGTGCGGCTGCGCGCGGGCCGTCGCGTGATCGATCTGCAGCAGGATCTGATCCTGTCTCGGGAGGCGCTCCGCCAGAAGGCCATGCGCGATCCCTTGACGGGGCTACTCAACCGCGCTGCCCTGTTCGAGCACTTGGAGAAGGAGCTGACGCGGGCGCAGCGGACGGGGGGCTCCCTGTGCGCGGTGATGATCGACGTCGACTTCTTCAAGCACATCAACGACGAGCACGGTCACCTGACGGGGGACTCGGTGTTGCGCGACCTGGCGGGGCGCCTCGAGAGCGTGCTCCGGACCTATGACGCGGTGGGCCGCTTCGGCGGCGAGGAGTTCTTGATGATCCTCGCCAACTGCGACAGCGCTTACGGGCAGGCGGTGGCGGAGCGGCTCCGTGGTCACCTGGCGGCGCAGCGCGTCCGGGTGGACGGGCGCGAGCTGGCGGTGACCGCGAGCTTCGGGGTGGCCGCCACGGAGAATCGTCGCCATTTCGACGCGGAGACCCTCATCCGCGCGGCGGACGCGGCGCTCTACCGGGCCAAGGCCGCGGGCCGGGACCGCGTGTGCGTCGCGCGCTCCGCCGATTGGCTCGCCCCGCCCCCGAGCAGCCGCGTCGCCCCCCACGCGTGATCGGGGTCATTCCCCGGCTCTTCCGCTGCGGCTTGAATAAAATGCGCCGCTGACGTCCGTTTCGTGGGCGTTGGTGGGGTAGATCCGCTCGGACACTTTGCTATGGGGGGAGCCCGCGCCCGGAGCAGTCCCGCTGGGCTCGACCCACGCCCCAGTGGGTCCGACCAGCCGCCGGCTTGGTCCTCGCGCGGGGGAGGACCCCCATGAAAATCGCCATCGTCAAAGAAGTACGCCCGGGTGAGCGCCGGGTGGCGTGCACCCCCGAGACCGTCTCCCGCCTGATCGCGAAGCAGGGCTTCGAGGTGGTCGTCGAGAAGGGCGCCGGTGAGCTCGCCGCCTTCTCCGACGCCGACTACGAGAAGGTAGGGGCGAAGATCCTGCCCGACGCCCGGTCCACGTGGGCCGCGGGCGACGTGGTGCTCAAGGTGAATCCACCTCAGGCGCTCCCGAATGGTGAGCATGAGGCGAGCTTCATCAAGGACGGAGGGACGCTGATCAGCTTCCTCTGGCCGGCGAAGAACGGCGAGCTCCTCAATCAGCTGGCGGCGCGGAACGTCACCACCTTCGCCATGGACCAGGTGCCTCGCGTCACCCGCGCCCAGAAGATGGACGCGCTGAGCTCCATGGCGAACATCGCCGGTTACCGCGCGGTGATCGAAGCGGCGAGCCTGTTCGGCCGGTTCTTCACGGGTCAAATGACCGCCGCGGGCAAGGTCCCGCCGGCGAAGGTGCTCGTCATCGGCGCGGGCGTCGCGGGCCTCGCCGCCATCGGCGCTGCGCGTGGGTTGGGCGCCATCGTGCGCGCCTTCGACACGCGTCCTGCCGTGAAGGACCAGGTGAAGAGCATGGGCGCGGAGTTCCTCGAGCTGGACTTCGAGGAGGACGGGGAGGGCGCCGGCGGCTACGCGAAGGAGATGAGCCCCGAGTTCATCAAGGCCGAGATGGAGCTCTTCGCCGCCCAGGCGAAGGACGTCGACATCATCATCACCACGGCCTTGATCCCTGGGAAGAGCGCGCCGGTCCTCATCACGGAGGACATGGTCAAGTCCATGAAGCCCGGCTCGGTGATCGTGGACCTGGCGGCGGAGGCCGGAGGCAACTGTGAGCTCACGGTGCCGAACGAGGTCGCCGAGCGCTACGGCGTGAAGATCGTCGGGTTCGCGGATCTGCCGAGCCGCCTCGCGCCCACCGCCAGCCAGCTCTACGGGAACAACCTCGCGCACCTGCTGTCGGACCTGGGCGGCGCCGCGAACTGGAAGGTCGACCTCGAGGACGAGGTCATCCGCGGCGCGCTGGTCACGCACGCGGGGGAGATCACCTGGCCCCCGCCGCCGGTGCCGCGTCCCCCGGAGGCTCCGAAGCCCGCCGCGGCGACGGTGGTGCCCCTGCCGACGGTCGCCACGGAGGCCGCCCTCGCCAAGAAGCGGGCCGTCCAGAGCGCCGTGGTGCTCGTCGCCCTCGGCGCGGCGCTGGGCCTGCTCGGCATGGTGGCCCCGACGGAGTTCGTCTCGCACCTCACGGTGTTCGTGCTCGCTTGCTTCGTGGGCTGGCAGGTCGTCTGGAACGTGACGCCGGCCCTGCACACGCCGCTCATGAGCGTCACGAACGCCATCAGCGGCATCATCATCGTGGGCGGCATGCTCCAGGTGTCGGGCCCCATCGACTCGCCGGTGACCATCCTGGGCGCGGCGGCGGTCCTGCTCGCGACGATCAACATCGCCGGGGGCTTTTTGGTGACGCAGCGCATGCTGCGCATGTTCGTCAGGTGAGCCCGGAGAAAGCACAATGCCTCAGAGTCTCGTTACCGTCGCCTACCTCTTCGCCGGGGTCCTGTTCATCCTCAGCCTCGGTGGCTTGAGCGCTCAGGAGACCGCGCGCCGCGGCAACACCTTCGGGATCATCGGGATGGTCCTGGCCATCGTCGTCACCGCGCTGGGCGCGCACGTTACCGGTTACCAGGTGCTCGTCCCGGTCGTCCTCGTCGGCACACTGATCGGTGCCACCCTCGCCGCGCGGGTCGCCATGACCAGCATGCCCCAGCTCGTGGCGATCCTGCACAGCTTCGTGGGCGCCGCCGCGGTGCTCGTCGGCATCGCCAGTTACCTGGACCCGCAGAACGCCCTGACGGGCGTCGAGAACACGATCCACGAGGTGGAGGTGTTCGCCGGCGTGTTCATCGGCGCCGTCACGTTCACCGGCTCCGTGGTGGCCTTCGGGAAGCTCCAGGGGATCATCGGGAGCAAGCCGCTGCTCTTGCCTGGGCGCCACATGCTGAACCTCGGCATGCTGCTCGCCTCGGTCGCGCTGGGCGTGCACTTCGTCGGGCAGCCGGATCACGGCGGTCTCGAGCCGCTCTTGATCATGACGGCGATCGCCAGCGTGCTCGGCGTGCACCTCGTCATGGCCATTGGCGGCGCGGACATGCCCGTCGTGGTGTCGATGCTGAACAGCTACTCCGGGTGGGCCGCCGCGGCCGCCGGGTTCATGCTGAGCAACGACCTGCTCATCATCACCGGCGCGCTGGTGGGCTCGAGCGGCGCCATCCTGAGCTACATCATGTGCGCGGCGATGAACCGCTCGTTCTTCTCCGTCATCTTCGGCGGCTTCGGGACGACCTCGGGGGCGAGCCCCGCGGCGGGCGCCCAGGAGCAGGGCGAGGTGAAGTCGCTGGTGGCCAGCGAGTGCGCGGAGCTGCTGCGCGAAGCGGAGAGCGTCATCATCGTGCCCGGCTACGGCATGGCCGTCGCCCAGGCGCAGTACCCGCTCTACGAGGTCGCTCAGATCCTGAGGGAGCGCGGCACCAAGGTGCGCTTCGCCATCCACCCGGTGGCGGGGCGTCTGCCGGGCCACATGAACGTGCTCCTGGCGGAGGCCAAGGTGCCCTACGACATCGTCCTCGAGATGGAGGAGATCAACGAGGAGTTCCCGGAGACGGACGCGGTGCTGGTGATCGGCGCCAACGACATCGTCAACCCGGGCGCCCTCGACGACGCCTCCAGCCCCATTTACGGCATGCCCGTGCTGGAGGTCTGGAAGGCGAAGAACACGGTCGTGATGAAGCGCAGCATGGCCAGCGGCTACGCCGGCGTGGACAACCCGCTGTTCTACAAGGACAACACGCTGATGTTGTTCGGCGACGCGAAGAAGAACGTCGACGCCATCCTGGCCGAGCTCCGGACCGGGAACGCCGCGGCGGCGTGACGCCCTGCGAGCGCGCGCGGTGCTCCCCGCCGCGCGCGCTGCCAGGTGCCGTGTGTCTGCGACGTGCGGTCGCGGCGTGGTGCGGCGCGAGGCGAAGGGTCGTCCGTCGAACGGCCGCTGAGGGGCGCTGAGCTCGATGGAAGCCACGGCTCCCGCGGGGCGGGCTCCCTACCAGTACTTCTCGAAGGTCACGTGCCCCGGCTGGCGAGCGCGATGCCGACGGAGCCCGCGCGCCTCGAGCAGCGGCATCATGTCCGTGATCATCTGGGGGTTGCCGCAGAGCAGCACGTGGTGATCCTCGGGGGTGAGCGTCGTCTCCGCGGCTCGCTCGAGGGCCCCGTCGCTCAGGAGCGTGGTGACACGACCCGCCAGGTGCGTGGGGCCGCGCGCCGGGGAGCGGCTCGTCACGGGGACGTAGCTCAGGGGGCGCACCTGGCTCAGCGCTTCGAGCTCCTCCCGGTAGGCGAGCTGGGCCTCCGTGCGCACGCCGTGGACGACCACGAAGCGCTCGGCGTGCTCCCAGGTGCTCGGCGTGCGCAGCATCGAGATGAAGGGGCCGAGCCCGGTCCCGGTGGCCACCAACCACAGGCAGCGCGCCCGAGGGACGAAGCGTAGGGTGAAGAAGCCGCGAGGCGTGCTCTCCAGCCAGAGGCGCTCACCAGGCTGCAGGCGGAAGAGGCTCGGCGTGAGCGCGCCCCCCGCGACGTTCGTCAGGTAGAACTCCAGGGGCTCTCCGGGGGCGGAGGACGCGGAGTAGCTGCGGCGGACACGCTCACCGTCGAGATCGAGGCCGAGCTGAAAGAACTGCCCCGCCTCGAAGGGGCGCACCTGCGCGTCGATCTGGAGGGTCGCCAAGCCCTCGTCCCAGTGATGCCAGCGCACCACGCGCCCTTCGACCCAGCCACCCGTCGTCATCGTTCACGTCCTGGCGCGCTCCAGGGCGCCGCCCGAGTCGGACCATAGCGCGCCGCGCCCGTGAGCCCCACCGAGAGCCCATCGACGGCTCACGCACCGCCACGGCACCGCCGCTCCTTCGTTCTCGTCGAGTCGCTGCGAGCCCGCGGGAGCATGCGCGGCTCAGAAGTAAGAAAGCGACACCGCCAGCCCGCCTTGGAGGTAGAAGTCGAGGTCGGAGTTCTCGAGCTGTAGCTGGCCCACTTCCGCGCGACCATCTCCGGTCGCGAACCCAAGGTTGAGGCGCGCGAGGAGCCCGAAGGCGGTGTCCGGGGTCAACCACCAGTCGTGCCCGCCGTACAGGGACGCGGCGACCCCGCTGCCGCCGACCTGAGGCGCGGCCCCGCGCACGAGCCGCGCTTGCCAACGCTCGAAGCCCGCGGCGAGACCCACGAGCCAGCCCCGCGCCGGATCCAGGTGGTACAGCAACCCGGCGCCGAGGAAGGCCGTCGTCAGGCCCCCTTTCAGATCGAGGGTGTCGGGGGTGGCGTGCAGCTTGCCCCCCGAGGCCTGGCCGCTGCGGATGACGAGGTTGAGGGCGAGGTCGCGGGTCAGGGCGCCGCCCGCCCAGAGCTCGAGATCGAGGGGGAGCGCGGCGACCGCGGCGTCCTCCGCCGAGAAGGCGTCGTCGCCCAGATGAGCGGATGAAGAGTTGAAGATGTGGAGATAGCCGAGCCCCAGGTTGGCCCGCAGGTGGAGGCCCGTGCGGGTGTAGCGGGTCGTTCCCATGGGGACGCCGCGCACTCCGGGCGGTCGTGGGTCGCCGTAGAGCTTGGCCTTGGGATGACGCGCCTCGGGATCGGGCAGCGCCGTGCTCGGTGAAGCGCCGTCGTCCGCGCGGTCCGCGCCGTCGACGTCGACGACGTCGTCGTCGGTGGCGTCGTCCTCGTGGTCGGGCGGGGGATCTTCGATGGAATCCTCGGCGTCGTCGGACCCTTCGTCGGGGAGCGAGTGCTCGAAAAGGGGATCTTCGATCGGGTCGTCGACGTCGTCGGGCTCGTCGGGCTCGTCGGCGGACGGGTGGTCGTGGGCGTCGTGGGGCGCGTCCGCCGAAACGGCGTGCGCCCGCGGATCTTTCGTGGGCGGCGCAGAATCCGCGCCGAGATCGGCCAGCATATCGGGGCCACTTCGCGGCCTACTCGATAGATCCGCGCCGGGCGGATCTGCGTGGACGGGCAGCGCCACGAGCCAGCAGGCGAGGAGCCATGCGCCGCTCGGATAGCGGGAACGGACCTCTTTACGCCCTCGGGAAACGGGCTTCATGGCCCCGTGCATCACCCAAAATTTCGAGGCCATGAGGGCCGCGGCCGTGTACGCTACTGGCCGATGTCCCGGTCCGTCGTTTGCACCCAGTGTGGCCACAGCCTCTCGATGTCGGACGACATCTACAACCGGAGGGTGGCGGGCAAGGTAGTCACGATCAAGTGCCGTCAGTGCAGCACACCCATCCGCGTCGATGGGCGACACGATGCCCCCTCCGCGGCCCCGCCACCACCCTCCGTGACACCTCCCATCCCGGAAGCACCGGTGGTCAAGGAGGCGCCCCCGCCCGCGACCCTGAACGATCCCCTCGATCCGTTCTCGCTGCCCGCGCCCGACGACGCTCCGCCTCCCGTGCGCGCGCCGCTCCCGAGCCTCGACGAGGTCGTGAGCTCGGCACCGCACATCCCGACGGCGCTCACCGACGGCACACCGGCGCCGATGCCCGTCGCAGACATGGCTCCACAGGCTCCGCCCTCGCCACCGTCTCCGGTGGCGAACGCGCGGCCCGCACCACCCGCGCCACCACCTCGCGCCCCCGCGCCCACGGTCCCCGGCGTCGCTGGCCTGCCCGTAGCGCCCAGCGCACCCGAGGCGGCCGCCGCACCTCCCGCGCCCCCGCCGCGAGCGGCCGCGTCTGCTCCCGAGAGCGCGAACCCGTTCCTCCCCGTGGACGCAGCACCCGCCGCGCCCGTCCCTGCCGCGCCCGTCCCTGCCGCGCCCATGGCGGCAGCGGCGGCTCCCGTGGCCGCGCCCGTCGCTCCTCAGGTCGCGGTGGACCTGCCCGGTCCAGCGCCGCTGCCGGACGTGGGCCTCGATCCTGCGACCCTGCGGGATCCCCAC
The DNA here is from genome assembly GCA_012514535.1 of Myxococcales bacterium. GTDB lineage: Bacteria > Myxococcota_A > Polyangia > Polyangiales > Polyangiaceae > NIC37A-2. The sequence goes on from JAAZAA010000021.1 coordinate 53,002, forward strand.
GCGGCGTTTCGTCGTCGGTCGCCGCGCACCCTGATCCTGGCGGCGGCCGCCGCGGTGGTGATGGGCGGCGTGATTTACGTGGCCAGCAGCGGGGAAGAGAAGAAGGCCGCGACGCGCGCGCCGAACGTCACGAGCGAGAGCGCCAAGCCCGCCATCGGCGTGTCCGTGGCTCCCTACCGCTCGGACGCCCACGAAACTCTTCCCGGGAAACCGGCGAGCGCAGGGGACGCACCGTCCCGCAACGAAGACACGACCGGCCAGCCGGCCGCTGAGGTGGGGTCGAGCAAGGATTTCGCAGAACGCTTCAAAGCCGCATCGGGTCGGGAGTGAAGAGAACAGAGCCGTCCCTCCGCCCTGGGTCGCTGCGGCCGAGCATCGAGCTCCGCTTCCCGCCGCGACGTGGCTTCGTCACTCGTATCGCCAACATGGTGCGCCAGTTCTGCCGTGAGCTCATCGGCGATGGCGACGGGCTCAGCCGCGTGAACATGGCCACCCACGAGCTCGTGGAGAACGTCGTGAAGTACTCCGCGGGCGGCATGTGTGAGCTCCGGGTGGAGTTCAGGCTCGATGGTCCCACACCGATCGTGAGCATCGAGACGGCGAACGACGTCGGCGGGGAGGCCCTCGAGGCCCTCGAGCGGCACCTCGTGGCGCTCCAGCAAGCTCCCGATCCCGTGGCGTTCTATGATCGGACCATTCGCGCCAGCGCGAGCCGCAGACAGGGCTCGGGCTTGGGTCTGGCGCGGATTCGTGCCGAGGGAGAAATGGAGCTCTCACACCGTGTCGCCGGCGGGCGGATCACCATTCGAGCCGAGTCGGCGATCAGGGAGGTGCGATGGGCGGGCTGACCTTGGGCGTCTTGCGTCAGAGCTCCTTTGGCATCGAGCCGGCGCTCGACGGCGCGCGCCTCGTGCTTCAGTTCCGGGGCACGGGTGACCTCGAAGCCGTCGAGCCCCTCGCCGAGTACCTCGATCGCGCCTTCGACGAGGTGCAGCGGCTGTCCTCCGCGGAGGTCCGCTTCGATTTTCGGGAGCTCGAGTTCATGAACTCGAGCTGCTTCAAGGCGTTCGTCACCTTCATCGAGCGGACGCGCCAGGCGGGCGGCGTGCCGATCGTGTTCGTGACGGATCCGGCCCATCACTGGCAGCGGCGGAGCCTCGAGGCGCTGCGCAGGCTCGCCATGGGGCGGGTCACCATCGAGACCTGAGCGTTCGGCGTCGTCGGGCGGCCCTGCGCGGGGGAGCGGGCCGTTCGGCGTCGTCGGGCGGCCCTGCGCGCCGCGCCGCGTTCGAGGCGCCCCGACGTCACGGGCGCTGCGACGTCGGGGCGCCGACCTCACGGGCGCTGCGACGTCACAGGCGCACCAGGGCGCTGCCCCAGTGGAGCCCGGCGCCCAGGGCGAGGAAGCAAGCGAGCTGGCCGTCCCGCAAGCGACCGTCGCGGCGCATCTCGTCGACGAGGATCGGGATGGTCGCGCCGGAGGTGTTGCCGTAGCGGTCGATGTTCGAGGGCACACGGCGGCCGTCCACCTTGAGCCGGTCGCAGATCGCGTCGTTGATGCGGGCGTTCGCCTGGTGGGCGATGAACCAGTCCACGTCGTCGAGCGCGACGTCGGCCTTGGCGCACACCGCGCGCACGGAGCGCGGCAGCTTGGTCACGGCGTGCTTGAAGATCTCTCGCCCGTCCATCGACGGGTAGAACGCGCCGGCTTCGAGCTGCGCCGGGGACGCGTAGGGCTGATTCTTGAAGCCGGCGGGCACGTAGAGCTGCTCGGCGTAGCGCCCGTCCGTGTGGAGGTCGATGGCGACCAGGCCAGGGCCGGGATCCGCGCTGGCCTCGACGATGAGCGCCCCCGCGCCATCTCCGAAGAGGATCGACCAACCCCGGTGAGCGGTCGCGAAAGCGAAGGCGCCCTTGTCGGGGCTCCCGTCCCGCTCGCCGCGCAGGATGTCCCAATCGCGCCAGGGCATGAGCCCGGCGTGGGCCTCTGCCCCGACGATGAGGATGCGGCGGGCCGCGCCCGACTTCAGCAGGCCGTCGGCGACCTGGAGGCTGAAGGGGAACGCCGCGCACTGGGTGCGGAGATCGAGCGCCGGGATCGTGCCGCAGCCGAGCCGCGCCGTCAGGAGCGGGCCCGAGCCGGGGAAGATGTGGTCCGGCGTCATCGTGCTGAAGAGCACGTAGTCGATGTCCGCGGCTCCGATGCCGGCGGCGTCCAGGGCGCGCTGGGAGGCGTGGACCGCCAGGTCCGCCGGGCCCTCGCCGGGGTCGCAGAAATGGCGCTGCGTGATGCCGGTGCGCTGCCGGATCCACTCGTCGTTCGTGTCCATCACCCGCGCGAGGTCGGCGTTCGTGATGGGTTTGCCGGGCAGGTAGGCCCCTGTACCAATGATCTTCATGCCCAGCATCTCAGCGTCGCCCCCCGCCGAACGAGGACCCGGCTTTTAGCCCGACTTCCCCGACAGAGTCAGCCCCGAAGTAGCCCCAGCGGCCAAACGCGACCATGCCCCACGCCTCCGGACTACTCGATCGGCAGCCGCGACGAGAAGAATAGGCTTGCGAGGGGTCCGACGGGGCGGAGGCCGACGAGGCCCGGAAATGGACGACCGCCCGGGGAGGCCCGGGCGGTCGACGTCGTTCGAGGAGCGCTCGCCGGCTCGTTCAGCCGAGCAGGGAGTCCTTGTCCTTCTTGTCGCCGTCGCAGCCGAGGTCTGCGAAGGAGCTGTCCTTGTCCTTCTTGTCGCCGTCGCAGCCGAGGTCTGCGAAGGAGCTGTCCTTGTCCTTCTTGTCGCCGTCGCAGCCGAGGTCTGCGAGGGAGCTGTCCTTGTCCTTCTTGTCGCCGTCGCAGCCGAGGTCTGCGAGGGAGCTGTCCTTGTCCTTCTTCTTGTGATCGTCACAGCCGACCTCCGAGAGGAGACCGTGGACGTCCGAGGTAGGGGCAGCCGCGGCGGAGCTCGCCAGGAGGCCCACGGCGCAGAGGGCGGCGGCGGTCGTGGCGATGCGGTGGAATGCAAACTTCTGACTCATGGCTCGTCTCCGGTGTCGGTCGGGCAGGGGAACGCCCAGGATGCCGAGGGCTGGGCGGGGTACCGGCCCAGTGTAGCTCTACGCGGGGGCGGCGCCCTGGTTTCCCCGCGCTTTTTCCCAGGGCGCCTGACGGAGATCGCGCTGGGCGATGTTAACGGTGTTAACCTTCCCGCTGCCCCGCCGAACGTTCCCGCTCGCGCGCCGGCCCCAAGGAGCGCCCCAAGGAGCAGGGCACGGAGGGACGGCTCAGTAGGGCGCGGCCTGCCCCACCGCCGCGTAGACCTCCCGCAGGGAGTCCCAGAACCCAGGGTAGGTCTTGGCCACACAAGCGGGATCCTCGATGGTGATGCCCGGCCTCACCAAGCCCAGGACGCCGAAGCTCATCGCCATGCGGTGATCCGAGTAGCAGTGGATCGTCGCGGGCCGCACCGGGCGCGGCTCGATGCGCAGCCAGTCCTCGCCCGAGGTGACCTGCTGCCCGACGCGCTCGAGCTCCGCCACCGTCGCGGCGAGGCGATCCGTCTCCTTGAGGCGGATGTTCGCCACGTTACGGATGTGGGTCACGCCGTCACACAGGGGCGCGAGCGCGGCCAAGGTCATCACCGTGTCGGAGATGTGGTGCATGTCCACGTCGAGGCCGCGGAGCACCGGTCGGGGGGAGTCGCCGCGCGGCGGCCGAGGGCCGATGACGCGCGTGGAGTTCGCGCTCCGCTCGACCCGGGCGCCCATCTGCTCCACCAGATCGACGAAGCCGTAGTCCCCCTGCAGGGCGGAGGTCCCCAGCCCGGGCACCGTGATGGCGAGCCCCGTGGCCGTCGCCGTGGCGAAGGCGTAGCTCGCCGACGAGGCGTCCGGCTCGATGACGTACTCGCCGGGTGAGCGCGTCGCGCCGGGCCGCACCACGAACCGGTTCCCCTCGTCGATCACGTCGGCGCCGAAGCGACGCAGCATCTCCAGGGTGATGTCCACGTAGGGACGGCTCACGAGCTCTCCGTCCACCTGCAGGGTCACCTCTCCCTGGGCGTGGGGCGCGGCCATGAGCAGCGCGGAGAAGTACTGGCTCGAGCGATCGCCGCGCATCGTCGCGGTGCCGCTCGGGAGCTCGCCGCCCCAGATGCGCAGGGGCGGGCACCCCGTCTCGCACTCGACCCGCACGCCGAGCTGACGGAGCCCCTCCACCAGATCGGCGATGGGGCGCTTGGCCATGTGCTCGTCGCCCTGGAGGGTGACGGGTCCGGGGACGAGGGCAGCGAGACCGGAGAGGAAGCGCACCGTGGTGCCGCTGTTGCCCACGAACAGCGGCTCACTGGGTGCGCGCAACCGGCGCAGCCCGCCCTCGACCACCCAGGTCGTGGGATCCCGCTCCGTGACGCTGATCCCGAGGTGCTCGAGGCCCTGCCGCATGTACCGGGTGTCGTCGCTCTGCAGCACGCCCCGCAGCACCGTCGTCCCCTCGGCGAGGGCCGCCAGGGCGAGGGCGCGGTTGGTGATGCTCTTCGAGCCCGGGATGGCCCAGGTGAACTCCAGACCGGCCTCGGGCAGGCGGGAGAGATCGAGCGGACTCAGAGGCAGCGGCGCAGGGGGAAAATTCATGGCTCAGTGTGCTTATCGCGAATTCGACACGAATGGAGGAGCGGCGCCCGGGGACGGGGTGCGTCCGCGGCGCCCGACGCCATTTCGGCCCGCTTCCACGGCCAGAGCGTCCACGAAGTCGTTCATGGGATCGCCCCCGTGCCCCTTCACCCAGCGGAAGGTCACCTCGCCCACGGGGCGAGCCTGCACCAAGGCGATCAGCGGCTCCCACAGATCCCGGTTGGCGACGGGTTGGTTCTTCGAGTTCACCCAGCCGCGGCGCAGCCAACCCACCCACCAACGGTCACGGAAGCAGTTCACCACGTAGGTCGAGTCGCTGACGATCTCCACGCGACCCTCGGGGTTGGCCCGGAGCGCCTCGAGCACGGCGGAGAGCTCCATGCGTTGGTTGGTCGTGCGCTCGGCGGCGCCGCTCTCGAAGTCCCCGTCGACCGCGGCCCAGGCCCAGCCACCGGGACCCGGGTTCCCGCTGCAGGCGCCGTCCGTGTAGATGACGGTCATGTCAGCGCCCGCCCAGGGCTTGGCGCAGCTCTTCCGACAGCCGCTCGCCGACGTCGGTCTCCAGCTTGCCTGCGGGCCATTCGATGGTGAGCCCGCGCGCGCTGTCCGGCTTCGGGATGATGTGGAAGTGGACGTGGCGGACGGCCTGGTGCGCCGCGGAGCCGTTGTTCTCGAGCACGTTGTACGCCGCCGTGCCCGTGACCTGCTTCACCGCGCGGCAGATCCTCGGCAAGACGCGCCCCAGGGCCGCGGCCGACTCGTCCGAGAGCTCGTCGAGGGTCTCCGCCGGCTCCTTGGGGATCACCAGCGTGTGCCCGTAGCTCAGGGGATTGATGTCGAGGAAGGCGAGCACGTGGTCGTCTTCGTACACCCTGTGGCAGGGGAGCTCGCCGTTGAGGATTCTCGTGAAGATCGTGGTCGCCATGTCCTCTCCTTCCATCCTGTTTCCAGAGCACCCGCTCGGTTCGTCGGCTGGAGCGCTCGTCCGCCGGGGCGCCGCCCTCGTGGAGGTCCGACGGGTTCCTCCGCGCCGGCGCTCTGGCTACGGACCGCTGGCTACGGACCGCTGTCCACGGATCGGTGCTCACGGATCCGTGGTTACGGATCCGTGCTCTAGCCGATTTTCCGGTCGCGACAAACGGCCCGCCGTCGGCGAAGCCCCCGTCGCTCGGGGGCGCCCCCGGTTTGCCAGCTGGAGCGCCCCGCCCCGCGGAGCTCGTCGCGAAGAGCGCAGAAAAGGAGCCGCGCTCACATCACCTGGACGATCGCGTCGCACAGCGGGCCCATGTTCGTCTCGGTCATGCCCGCCACGTTGATGCGCCCGGAGCCCACGATGTAGATCGCGTGCTCGTCCCGCAGCCGCTCCACCTGGGCCTTCGTGAGCCCGGAGAAGCTGAACATCCCCTTCTGGTCGACGATGAAGGAGAAGTCGCGGGTCGCGCCCCGAGCCGCGAGGGTCTCCACGAAGAGCTGGCGCATGCCGTTGATGCGATCGCGCATCCCCGCCACCTCGTCGATCCAGCGCTGCCGCAGCTCCGCGTCCGTGAGGATGGTGGTCACGATGGCGCCGCCGTGGGCGGGCGGGTTCGAGTAGTTGGTCCGGGCGCAGGTCTTCAGCTGGCTGAAGACGGCGGCGACCTCCTCGGCGCGCTTGCCCTTCACGGTGAGGGCGCCCGTGCGCTCGTTGTAGAGGCCGAAATTCTTCGAGAAGCTCGAGCAGATCAGGAGCTCGTCGACCGCGTCCACCAGCGCGCGCACGCCGACGGCGTCCTCGTCGACGCCGCGACCGAAGCCCTGGTAGGCGAAGTCCACCAGGGGCAGGGCGCCGCGCTCTCGGAGCAGCGCTCCGAGCTGCTGCCACTGCTCGGGAGTGGGATCGACGCCCGTCGGGTTGTGACAGCAGGCGTGCAGCAGGACGGTGTCCCCGGCGCGCACGGCCGACAGACCTTCCACCATGGCCTCGAAGGCGAGGCCGTTCTTGGCGGCGTCGAAGTAGGGGTACGTCCCGCACTCGAGCCCGGCTGCCTTGAAGACCTTGCCGTGGTTGTCCCAGGTGGGATCGCTGAGCCAGATCTTCGTGCCGGAGTGCTGCTGGCGCAGGTAGTCCGCCGCCAGGCGCAGGGCGCCCGTACCGCCGGGGGTGTGGCAGGTGGCCGCCAGATCGCCGGAGGCGAGCTCGCTGCCGGCTCCGAAGAGGAGCTCGCGGACGCAGCGCCCGTAGGCGGGGTCACCGGAGATCGGCTTGTAGCCCTTGGACTTCTCCGTCGCGAGCAGGCGCCGCTCCGCCTCCTTGACGACCTCGAGGATGGGGGTCGCTCCCGAAGCGTCCTTGTAGACGCCGACGGACAAGTTGATCTTGTGCGGTCGCTCGTCGCGCAGGAAAGCCTCGGTCAGGCCGAGAATCGTGTCGGGGGGGGCGGTGGGGACGGACTCGAACATGGTGGTTTGCCGCTATCGCAGGCGCCGCCGCCGCGCAAGCGCTCACCGTGGATATCGACTCCGCCCGCCGGTCCCGAGCCGATCCCCGAGGACCGACCGAACCGCCCGAACGCGCCGGGACGCGCCGGGACGGGGGAGGAGGCCGCGGCGACCCGGGTGAGGGCCGACCGTCAGCGCCTTGGCGCTCAGGGAGAGACGCCCCGTGCCGTAAGTCTCGCTCTGGCACCGACCAAAGCCGGAACTCCTCGATAGCTCACAAAACTTCGGGCGCGGCGCGGAGGCGAAGGTTAGCTTGATGAGATCGAGGGGGCGCGCTTTGCGCCGTTGAGCGGGTGAGGTGACGGCGTGCGCCTCGGCGCTCGGGGGAGCGATGGATCAGGGACTGGGGACGAAGGGTGCGAGGGGACGTGGGGGGGGGCGCTCCACTGCGGTCCCCTGGTTGCCGCTGGTGTGTTGCTCGTTCTTCGCGGTGGCGTCCGCGAGCGGCTGCTTCGGAGCGGATCTCGACATCGAGCAGATCCCGCCCGGAGGGGAGGAGCCGGCGCAAAGACCGCCACCGCGACGCTCCCCGGAGGCCACGACGATGGCGCGCTGTGACGCGGGGGCGACTTGGGGCCTGATCCCTCCCCGTGATCTGGAGATCCGCCGGGTCTCCGCGTTCCAGGCGGTGGAGGTCCCGCTGGTCATGTTCGGCGAGGTCGTCGAGCGGCCGCCCGTCGATCTCGTCCAGGGCCGGGACCTGTTGGTGCGCGTCTTCGTGAGCCCGCGGCGCGGGGCGTGGGTCGAGCGACGCGAGCGCAGGGCGCACCTGATCCTCGAGCGGAAGGACGCCGAGCCCCTGGTCTACGAGGACGTCCGCCCGATCGTCGGGGCGAGCCGCA
>JAAZAA010000139.1 GCA_012514535.1 Myxococcales bacterium
GCGCCGACGGTGCGGCCACCCTCACGGATGGCGAACCGCATCTGCGACTCGAGCGCCACGGGCGTGATCAGCTCCACCTCGACCGTCACGTTGTCGCCGGGCATCACCATCTTCACGCCCTCGGGCAACTGCACGGAACCGGTCACGTCCGTCGTCCGGATGTAGAACTGCGGACGGTAGTTCGTGAAGAACGGCGTGTGACGGCCGCCCTCCTCCTTCTTCAGGACGTACACCTCGCCCTTGAACTTCGTGTGCGGCGTGATGCTCCCGGGCGCCGCGAGAACCTGACCGCGCTCGATCCCGTCCTTGTCCACACCGCGCAGCAGGCAGCCCACGTTGTCGCCAGCCTGGCCCTCGTCCAGCTGCTTGCGGAACATCTCGACGCCCGTGACCGTCGTCTTCTCCTTCTTGCCGAAGCCGACGATCTCCACCTCGTCGTTCACCCGCACGATCCCGCGCTCGATGCGGCCCGTCGCCACCGTCCCGCGCCCCTTGATCGAGAACACGTCCTCGACGGACATCAGGAACGGCTTGTCCTTCTCGCGCACCGGCTCCGGAATCTCCGTGTCCAGCGCCTCGAGCAGGTTCTTGATCGACTGGACCCACTTCTCCTCGCCGTTCAGCGCGGGCAGAGCAGCGACCTGGACCACCTTCGCGTCGTCGCCGTTGAACTTGTACTTGTTCAGCAGCTCGCGGGCTTCCATCTCCACGAGCTCCAGCATCTCCGGGTCCTCAACCGCGTCGCACTTGTTCAGCGCAACGATGATGTGGTTCAGCCCCACCTGACGCGCCAGCAGCACGTGCTCACGCGTCTGCGGCATCACGCTGTCCAGCGCGCTCACCACCAGGATCGCGCCGTCCATCTGCGCCGCGCCCGTGATCATGTTCTTCACGTAGTCAGCGTGGCCAGGGCAGTCGACGTGCGCGTAGTGACGCGTCGCCGTCTCGTACTCCACGTGGCTCACCGCGATCGTCACCGTCTTCGTCTCGTCTCGAACGATGCCGCCCTTCGCGATGTCCGCGTACCTGATCTCCTTCGCCAGGCCGTCCTTGGCCTGCACCTTCACGAGCGCCGCCGTCAGCGTCGTCTTGCCGTGGTCGATGTGACCGATCGTCCCCACGTTCAAGTGGGGCTTGGTGCGTACGAACTTCTCCTTGGCCATGATTCCCTCTTCGCTTCTGCTTTTGGATTGACTCTATTTTCGAAAACTCGGTGCGCCCCTCAGCTGCCACGAACCTTGGCAACCACTTCTTCCTGAACCGAGGCAGGGACGGCCTCGTAGTGCGAGAACTGCATGCTGTACGTCGCACGGCCCTGCGTCCTGCTGCGCAGGTCCGTGGCGTAGCCGAACATGGTGGCGAGCGGGACCTCCGCGAGCACCACCTGGGTGCCCGGTCCGCGCTCGTTCATGCCCTGGATGCGCCCGCGACGGCTGTTCAGGTCGCCGATGACGTCGCCCATGTAGGCGTCGGGGGTCACGACCTCGACCTTCATCATGGGCTCGAGCAAGATCAGCCCGGCCTGCTTCGCGCCGTCCTGGAAAGCCATGGAGCCAGCGACCTCGAAGGCCGGGCCCGACGAGTCGACCTCGTGATAGCTGCCGAAGATCAGCTCCACCTTCACGTCGGTCATCGGGTACCCCGCGAGCACCCCGCGCCCCATGGCGTCCCGGATCCCCTTCTCGATGGAAGGGATGAACTCCTTTGGGATGACCCCGCCGACGATCTTGTTCTCGAAGATGAAACCCGAGCCGCGCTCGCTGGGCTCGAGGTTGATCACCACGTGGCCGTACTGGCCGTGGCCACCGGACTGGCGGACGAAGCGCGCCTCGACCTTCTCGACGCGCTGCTTGATCGCCTCGCGGTAGGCGACCTCGGGGGCGCCCACGTTGCACTCGACCTTGAACTCCCGCTTGAGACGGTCGACGATGATCTCGAGGTGCAGCTCGCCCATGCCGGCGATGATCGTCTGCCCGGTGTCCTCGTTCGTGTAGGTGCGGAACGAAGGATCCTCGTAGGCCAGCTTCTGCAGGCTGATCCCGAGCTTGTCGAGGTCGGCCTGGGTGCGGGGCTCGATGGCGACCGAGATGACCGGATCCGGGAACGCCATGCGCTCGAGCACGATCGGCGCCTTCTCGTCACACAGGGTGTCGCCCGTGCGGGTGTCCCGCAGGCCCACCGCAGCGTAGATGTTCCCGGCGACGCACTCCTTGAGCTCCTCGCGCTTGTTGGCGTGCATGCGCAGGATGCGACCGATGCGCTCCCGCTTGCCGCGCGCGGCGTTCAGCACGCTGGTCCCGGACGTGAGAGTCCCGGAGTACACGCGGAAGAACGTGAGGTTCCCCACGAAGGGATCATTGGCGATCTTGAAGGCCAAGGCCGCGAACGGCGCGTCGTCGGACGGCGGCCGGGTCTCCTTCTTCTCCTCGTCATCGGGGCGCACGCCCTCGACCGGAGGGATGTCGACGGGCGACGGCAGGTAGTTCACCACGCCGTCGAGGAGCATCTGGATGCCCTTGTTCTTGAAGGCGGAGCCGCAGAACACCGGCACCCAAGCGAAGCTGATCGTCGCCTTGCGCACCGCCGCGTAGATCTCGTCTTCCGTGATGGTGCTCGCGTCCTCGAGGAACTTCTCCATCAGCGCGTCGTCGACGTCCGCGCACGCCTCGAGCAACACCTCGCGCTGCTCCGCGCATTTCTCCCGCAGGTCCTCGGGGATCGGCTGCCACTCGAACTTGGCACCGAGCGAGTCGTCGTCGAAGATCGCGGCCTGCATGCGGATCAGGTCGACCACGCCGCGGAACTGATCTTCGGCGCCGATCGGCCACTGCATGGGGACCGGGCGGCAGCCGAGCCGGTCACGCATCGAGTCCAGGTTCATCTGGAAATCGGCGCCGATCTTGTCGAGCTTGTTGATGAACGCGATGCGCGGCACGTGGTAACGGTCCGCTTGCCGCCAGACGGTCTCCGACTGCGGCTCCACGCCGTTGCCGCCATCGAACACGCAGATCGCGCCGTCGAGGACGCGGAGGCTGCGCTCCACCTCGATGGTGAAGTCGACGTGACCGGGGGTGTCGATGATGTTGATGCGGTGGCGATCGCCCGCGACCGGGCCGAAGCTCGCCTGCCAGAAGCAGTTCGTCGCGGCGGACGTGATGGTGATGCCGCGCTCCTGCTCCTGCTCCATCCAATCCATCGTGGCCGCACCTTCGTGCGTCTCACCGAGCTTGTGGGAGATCCCCGTGTAGAACAGGATGCGTTCGGTGCACGTAGTCTTCCCTGCATCGATGTGAGCCATGATGCCGATGTTGCGTGTGCGCTCGATGGGAAGCTCGCGTGCCATCTGTTCCTCTCGTCTCGTGTCCTCCAGGGGATGGGGAATCCGTAGAGGTTGGTCAGGTCGATCGATAGACGAAACCCCTCCCGGGCCTACTCCCTCTCACCGTTCGAGAGGGGCCGGCCAGTGCTCGAGAAAGCTAAGGCCGGTGGTTCCCGGAAGGGGTCGGGGTACGTCGATTGCCGCTCCTTTCCGAGCGGGACGGGGTGACGGCCCCGTCTTCGCGTAACCCGATCCTTATGTGTGGATCGTCATGTCTCTGAGAAGTCTCTCCTGAGGGTCGGTCGTCGATCGTCGTGACCAGCCGTGATCACCAACGATAGTGGGCGAACGCCCGGTTGGCGTCGGCCATCTTGTGCGTATCGTCGCGCTTCTTCACCGCCGAGCCGCGCAGCTGCGCCGCGTCGACGAGCTCGGCCGCCAGCCGCTCCCGCATGGTCTTCTCACCACGAGCGCGGGAGTACTGCACCAGCCAGCGCATACCCAGGGCCACGCGACGCTCGGGACGAACCTCGACGGGCACCTGGTAGTTGGCGCCGCCGACGCGCCGGCTCTTGACCTCGAGCTTGGGCTTCACGTTGTCGAGCGCCTTGCGGAAGACCTCGAGGGGATCTTCCTTGAAGCGGCTGCTGATGATGTCGAAGGCTCCGTAGAGGATGCCTTCGGCGGTGGACTTCTTGCCACCCAACATCAGGGAGTTGGTGAACTTGGCGACCAGCTTGTCCCGGTACTTGGGGTCCGGTGTGATCTTCCGCTTGGGGACTTCGCGCCGACGGGGCATCGCTCGATTCTTCCTTTTGACTCAGACGATCGAAATCGGTGTTCTGGGACTCTCCGCCGCCTCAGCTCTTCGGGCGCTTCACGCCGTACTTGCTGCGCTTGCGGTTGCGGTTCGCCTTGTTCGTGCTGCTCGGTCCCGCGGCGCCGGAGGCGTCGAGGGTGCCGCGCACGACGTGGTAACGCACACCCGGCAGATCCTTCACACGACCTCCGCGGATGAGCACCACGCTGTGCTCCTGGAGGTTGTGTCCCTCACCGGGGATGTAGCTGATGACTTCCATGCTGTTGGTGAGGCGGACGCGGCACACCTTGCGGAGGGCCGAGTTCGGCTTCTTCGGCGTCGTCGTGTAGACGCGCACGCACACGCCTCGCTTCTGGGGGCAGGCCCGCAGGGCCGGGGAGTCCGTCGTGGCCCTCTTCGTTTCACGGCCGTTGCGGATCAGCTGCTGGATAGTCGGCATGGTTTCAAACTAGGGTGAGGGGTCCGGTCCGAGCCCGGCTCGAGAAGTTCGATTCGGTCCGTGAATCGGACCTCGAAACGTCCCAGCGAGGACCGGAGGTCCCGGCGTGGGTGCCCGGAGGAAAACCGGAAGGCGCACAAAATGCCTTTCCCTGCCTTCGGGGGAACGGGAGGGTACTTGTCGCGCGACTCCTGTCAAGAAAGGTCGGTCGACAAAGGCACGACAGCCTGTCCGGGCGGGGTCTCGGGCCGGGTCTCCGCCGTCCCGGCCCCGAAAGCGAGCCGTCGGAAGGGGCGATGCGGGTGAGGAGACGGGTGACGCTCACGCGGAGTGACCCGTGGGGTGCTGGATATCCGCACAGTAGCAGGGCCGACGCCGCGGGCCAATGGCCGATGTGGGCCCCCCGATCCAAGGAAATTCCGCTCGCGCCCCTGGAAAAATCGACCGTCGGACGCGCCGACCGTCGACGAAGCGACGGCGGCCTCCGATTTTCTTGGCCGCGGAGAGGCCTTCGCCTAGGAGAGACCGCGCCGAGGTCGTCCAGGTCCTCCCCCCGGTGGAAGATTGCAGGGCCTCTGCTTGAGGCACCTGGACCTGTCTGCAAAACTCGAAGCAACCTGTGAACCCCGTACCCGATGCTGCCACCGTGGGCGATGGAGACGTCCAGCCAGGGTACGTCCTTGGTCGTTACGAGCTGCTCATCCCGATCGCCGCGGGCGGCATGGCGCAAGTCTGGGCGGCGCGGCTGCGAGGCGCGCGGCAGTTCCAGAAGATCGTCGCCGTCAAGACGATGCTCCCTCGCCTCAGCGAGGACGAGCAGTTCGAGCAGATGTTCCTCGACGAGGCGACGCTCGCGTCACGGGTCCGCCACCCCAACGTCGTGGAGATCCTCGACCTCGGCGAGCACAGCGGGGTGCTCTATCTGGTGATGGAGTGGATCGAGGGGGTCCCTCTCAATCAACTCATGAAAGGCGCCAAGGCGGTCGGCGGCGTGCCGGCTCCGGTCGCGACGCGGATCGCGATGCAGGCGTGCGCCGGCCTGCACGCTGCCCACGAGCTGACGGACGAGAACGGGACGCTCGTCGGGCTCGTCCACCGCGACGTGTCTCCCCAGAACGTGCTCGTCACCTACGACGGTGTGACGAAGGTCGTCGACTTCGGGGTCGCGAAGGCGACCGCGCTGGGCGGGGGAGCGACGGTCGCCGGACAGATCAAGGGCAAGGTCGGGTACATGGCGCCGGAGCAGGTGCGCGGTGAGCCCCTCGATCGCCGCGTGGACGTGTTCGCCATGGGCATCGTCCTCTACGCGCTCACGACCGGCAAACATCCATTTCGGCGCGAGTCCGAGGGCGCGACGATGTACAACATCTGCTCTCCGCAGCCGGTGATGTCGCCCAGCAAGATCATCGCCGACTATCCGCCCGAGCTGGAGGCCGTCGTCCTGCGCGCTTTGGCGAAGGATCGGGACGAGCGCTTCGCCAGCTGTGACGAGATGCTGCGCGCGCTGGATGCGCTACCGAGTCACCTGCGAGCGAGCTCCGACGCGGACGTCGCGGGCTTCGTGCGCGGCCTCTTCGGCGAACGGCGCGCCACGCGGCGCAAGCAACTCGACGAGGCCATCGAGCGGGCCAACCGGGTCCAGCCCATCGCTCCGAACAGCGGGCTGTTCCGGGATCCGATCAGCGGGGTCACCTCCGCGGAGGGGCGCCCGTCCTTGATCACCCTGCAGACCGGGGAGCTCAGCGGGATCCCTTCGCTGCCCCAGAACCGCTCGAAGTGGATCGGGATCGCCGGGCTCGTGGCCCTCGCGATTTCGGGGGCCGTGCTCTACCTGGCGCTCGCCGATCGCCAGCAGAGTCCCCCCGCCCCCCAGGACGACGCGCAGGTCATCGAGGCGCCCGACGTGCCGATGCCGGCGCAGCCCGCGACGGACGCCGCCGATCCCGAGCCGCAGCAGCCGGAGCCCGTCCAGAACGCGCAGCCGGAGGACGGCTCCGAGCCGCCGGAGGACACGCCAACGAAGGCCCAGGCGGAGGGCCAGACGCCGGCCAGGCCCCCGTCCAGGGAGCCTTCGACGCAACCGAACCCGCCGAAGGCCCCGAAGCCGCCACCTACGCGGCAGGATTCCTGGAAGTTCGACGCGGGCTTCTGAAAGGAGCCCAGAGGGCCGCCCGTTGCGGCCTCGTGGTGCGCCGCCCTCGGCGCGGAGGAGCCCCGAGCGAA
>JAAZAA010000022.1 GCA_012514535.1 Myxococcales bacterium
CGCCGCACGACTCCGCGCCGCACGTCTCGCCGACGTCCGAGACGCCGACGTCGGAGGCGCCCCCCCTCGAGCGAGCCGAGGCGGCGCGGGAACGAGGACATCTCGGGCTCGCCGCTTACGCGGAGGGGCGCTGGCGCGCGGCCCTCGACCATTTCACGGCCGCCGAGCGCTGGATGCACTCGCCCGTGTTCGTTCTGTACGCAGCTCGCTGCCACCAGAAGCTCGGCCAGCCGCAGCGCGCGCGCGAGCTCTACGCCCGAGTCCTCGAGGAGCCCTGGCCCGAGAACATCCCGCCCGCCTGGGCCGAGGCGCGACAGAGCGCTGCCCGAGAGCTGTCGGAGCTCACGACCTCGGACGAGCCCACCGACGCCGCGCCCCACGCACCGCGAGCCGACGCACCGCGAGGCGATACCCCCCGTGAGCAGAGACGGCGCGGCCCCGCTGCCCGATCGGACGCATCCCGAGGTCCCGTCCCGCTGAACTCACAGGACTTGCTCCTCGCGGCGCCCCCCGCCGCGACGACGGAGCCCACGCGACCGTACCGCACCGGCGCCTACGCGGCCTTCGGCGTCGGGCTCACAGGTTTCGTCGTCGGAAGCCTTGCGGGGAGCCTGGCCTGGTCCAAGGCTCATGAGGTGCGCGCCCGCTGTGAGGGATCTCGTTGTCTGCCGGACGACGAACCGGAGGCTCACGAGGCCCGCCGCCTGGCCCATGTCGCCACCGCGGGCTTCGTCGTCGCCGCGACGGGCGCCCTCGCGGGCATCACCCTGTGGCTGCTCCCCGTGCCCTCCGGGCACGACGTCTCCGTGAGCCTGTCCCCCACCCGAGCCTCCCTGCGCGCGACCTTCTGAGCCCGTCGCCCCTGGACCCCATCCCTGAACCCACACCCACCCGAGGCGCATGTCCGACCTCCTCGCCGAGCAGTATCGAACCCTCTCCCGCTACAACTCCTGGATGAACGCGAAGATCTACGAGCGCGCCGCCTCCCTCGGGGACGAGGAGCGCCGCCGGGATCTCGGGGCGTTCTTTCGCTCCGTGCACGGCACCCTGAACCACCTGCTGCTCGCGGATCGCATCTGGATGGGCCGCTTCACGGGGCGCCCGGAGGAGTTCGCGTCGAAGGACGCGACGGGTGAGGTCATCCCCTTCCAATCCCTCGCCCAGGAGCTCTACGCGGATTTCGACCAGCTGCGGGCGGAGCGCGCCGCCACGGATGCCCAGATCGAGGAGTACTGCGCCACCCTCGACGCCGCGGCCCTCGCGGCTCCCCTCCGCTACCGCATGACCTCCGGCGTCGCCAACGACCACCCGCTGTGGTGGGCGCTCACCCATTTCTTCAACCATCAAACCCATCATCGAGGTCAGGCGAGCGCCCTGCTCACGCGGCTGGGCGCCGACGTGGGTGTGACGGATTTCATCGCCTTCCTGCGCAGCTGAGCTCGACCCAGCGGGGTTGGCCCTGGCAACGAGGCACCACCCAGGCACCACCTCACTTGCTTCCGCTCGAACGGCGGCGGGCACGCTCGGAGACCGTCGTCAGGCCTCCGTCAGGCCAGGCCGTACTTCTCCAGCAGACGCCGCAGGTAGCCCCGCTGCAGGTCGGCGATGCGCGCCGCCTCGGAGCGGTTTCCGCCCGTGCGCTCCAGGAGCTGCTCCAGATACACCCGGGTCAGCCGCTCCACGATCTCTTCCTTCAGCTCCGCGTAGGGGCGATCCAGATCGACGAAAGCCCGCAGCATCGCGTCCAGCCCCTCGACGCGCGCCCCGGGTCGTGTCCCCGCCTCGGGCAGCTCGCCCAAGGCCGCGTAGGCGGCCAGCGCGTGCTTGAGCTCACGGACGTTGCCGGGAAAGCTCCGTCGCTGGAGCTCGGCGACGACCTCGTCGGGGAGGCGCTCGATGCCCAGGTTCGCCGCCAGGTGGCGCGCCAGGACGGGGATGTCTTCCGGACGATGGCGCAGCGGGGGAAGAGAGAGACGCACCACCATCAAGCGATAGTAGAGATCCTGCCGAAACGTCCCCTCCTCGACGTCGCTCTGCAAGGAGCGGTTGGTGGCCGCGATCACGCGGACCCGCGCGGGGCGCTCCTTGGTCTCACCGACGCGGCTGTACGTCCCCGACTCGAGAACACGCAGGAGCACCGGCTGCACGTCGAGGGGCAGCTCCCCGACCTCGTCGAGGAACAGCGTCCCCCCCGCGGCTTCTCCCAGCGCGCCGATGCTCTCCGACGCGGCTCCCGTGAAGGCCCCCTTCTTGTGGCCGAACAGCTCGCTGCGGATCAGCGCGCGATCCAGCGCTCCACAGTTCACCGCGACGAAGGGGCGCCCGGCGAGGGCGGAGTGGTCGTGCAGCGCGCGCGCGACGAGCTCCTTCCCCGTCCCGGACTCGCCCTCGATGAGCACGTTCACGAGGGAACCTTCGAGGCGCTCCAGCAGGGTGTACAGGCGCTGCATGAGCGGTGAGGTGCCCCGGAGCTCGCCGTACTGGGCCAAGGGGCGTCCCTGGGTGCCCTCGAAGTCCTCCACGTCCGCCTCGAAGCGCAGCTCGGTCGTGCCGACGGTCACGCCTCCGCCGAGCGCGAGCGTGATCTCGCCGACTCGCTGCCCCGCGTAGAAGGTCCCGTTGCGGCTCCCGAGATCGCGCACGCAGATCCCTTCGGGCACCAAGGTCAGCTCGAGGTGCGCGCGCGACACCGCCACGTCGTCGAGCACCAGGTCGCAGTCCCCCGCGGCGCCGACGCGACACGTCCCTGCGGTCAGCTTCACGGTGCGGAGCACACGGCCCTGCTGGATGACCTTCACCAACGCCGACAGCGGCGCGGGCACGGGCCCTCGGCGCAGGCCCTCCGTCTGCTCTCCTTGCCGCGAAGCGCCCATGCTGCCGTGTATAGCGAGGCGCCCCCGGGCTGACCACGGGAGACGCACACCTGTCCGCGGCGAGCTCAGGGGCTCGGCGCGACGTCCCGGGGGAAGGCGCCGAGGGGCCGCCCGGCGGACACGGACGGGTGCTCGGTCCGCCGGAGCCGCTCCACGGGGTACCCATCCCGCCGCAGCCGCTCGATCAGGCGCGTCATGATGGCCTCGTCGAGCCGCGCGGTGCGCGCGAGGATCCACACGTGGTCCCGATCCGGCGTCCCCACGAGGGCCCACTCGTAATCGGGATCGAGCGCCAAGATCCAGTAGTCCCCCCGGAAGGGCCAGAAGAACTGCACCTTCAGCTTGGCCGGCTCCTCGGGGTCGGGGATGGTGGCCACGCCCTCCGCCTCCCGCAGCTCACCGTCCTCGGCGTCCCGGCAGGTGTTCGTGACGGCGATCTTGCCGTCCTCCTGGAGCCGATAGGTGGCGCGCGTGTCGACGCAGTTCTCCTGCTGCGACACTGGAACGCTCGCGATCTCGTACCAGGTCCCCGCGTAGCGCTCGAGATCCACCCCCTGCACCACCTGGGGCTCCGGACCCGATTGCCCTCGACATCCCGGCGCCCCCAGGCAAGCCAGACCGAGGAGCGCTCCCCCGAGCCATCCAGAAGCTCCGCGCATCTTCCATTCTACCCCGGGCGAGCGCGCTCTGCCTGCTCGACCGCCGTTCGTTGGCGCGTGCCACGGGGCTCCCCCCGCCCTACCATCCGGGCCCCGTGGGCCGCGTCCCCCCAGACCCCGCTCGTCGCCGCGCACTCTCCCACCACGTCCGTGAGCTCCTGCTCGCCCATGGTCGCGAGGCGGGCGCCTGGCAAATCCTCGAGCCCGGCTATCGCTGGTTCTTGCACGGAGCGGACGCCTGCGTCGGGTACGTCGACACGGGGCGGGCGTGGGTCGCCGCGGGTGCGCCGATCGCTCCCCGAGCGCGCCAGCGGGAGGTGGCCTGGGCGTTCGTCGAGAGCGCCGCAGCCGAGGGACGGCGCGCGTGCTTCTTCGGGGTCGAGGCCGATTTCGGCGCCGCCGGCTTCGATCGACTGCGCTTGGGAGAGCAGCCCGAGTGGGTGCCGCGCCAGTACGTCGCGCAGCGGCTGCGTTCGAGCCTCCGGGAGCAGCACCGCAGGGCGCGGGCGAAGGGGGTGGAGGTTCGCGCGGTCGCGCCCACCGAGCTGGGTCGAGGCGAGCGCGGCGCGGCGCTCCGGGGCGGATTGCAGCGCCTCGGGCGACGCTGGCTCCAGACCCGTCGCATGGCGACCCTCGAGTTCGTCGTCTCTCTCGAGGCCACCCTCCGGGGCCTCGAGCAGGATCCCGGCGCCCTGGGCAGCCGCCTCTTCGTCGCGGAGCGCGCGGCCCACGACGGTCGAGAGCTCGTCGCGGCGGCGCTGCTCCTCCCCGTCCCCCGGCGCAGCGGCTGGTACGTCAAACACGTCCTGCGGGACCCCACCGCGCCGAACGGCGCCGTCGAGCTGCTCGTCCACGAGGTCCTCACCCGTCTCGCCCGAGAGGGCGCGGAGTACGCGACCCTGGGCCTCGCGCCCCTCGCCGGAGACGTCCACCCGGCGCTCCGGCTCGCGCGCCGCACCCTGTCCGGCGCCTTCGACTTCGAAGGGTTGAATCGCTTCAAGGCGAAGCTGGCCCCCTCCCACGCGACGCCCATCCACCTCGTTCATCCTCACGGCTCCTCCACCGCGCTGGGCCTGTACGACAGCCTGGGTGCCTTCACTCCACGGGGCCCCCTGCGCTTCGCCCTCGCCTCCGCGGGCCACCGGCTCGTTCGGCTGGGTGGGGAGTGGCGCCCGAAGCGACCTTCCCGGTCCCAGGACCCAGCGGGCGCCTCCGATCAGCGGGCATTCTGAGCCGTCATCGCCTACCAGCGACCAGCGCGCACCCACTCCCAGAGCACGGCCCCCGGCTCCCGATGTCCGGCCCCCCCTCGGCGCGGCTCGAGCCGGTCTCTCGAACCCCAGCGACGAACCAATCGCTCCTGGGGGTTTCTCTCGACGCTGCGCCCGCCGTCCGTCCGCTCCCGCGGTCCAGCGCCTGAGCACGCATCTCCGACAGCGCGCACCCCCACGAGCCCCACCGGGGAGCGATGTCGGCTCCCATCGCACACCTCTTTCGCGAGGCTTTCCGCGCGAGGCGGACGGTGCGAACATGCCGCTCATGATCCGCTCACCTGCCCCTACGGCTCCGCCTCGCCTCCGCGCGCAGGCCCAATTATCCAAGCGAGCCCTGTTCCCGGGGTTGCGTGCGGCGGTCCTCCTCGGGCTCACCCTCGGCACCCTCGCATGCTCCGGCGGCAACGGCGGTGACGGCGCTGGCCCTTCCGGAGGAGGCCCGGCAGCGGACCCCGTCCCCCTCGGCGATCCGCGGAGCGGCGAGGGCACCTACTACGACGCGGACGGGACCGGCGCCTGCGCCTTCGACGCGGGGAAGAGCCCCCTCCGCGTGGCCGCCCTCAACGCGCCGGACTGGTCGGGCTCCGCCTCCTGCGGCGCCTGCGCGGCCGTCACGGGGCCGGAGGGCTCGGTCACGGTGCGCATCGTGGACCTGTGTCCGGAGTGCAGCTCGGGGGACCTCGATCTGAGCCTCGACGCGTTCACGGAGCTGGCTCCCCAGGAGCACGGGCGCGTGCCCATCGAGTGGACCCTCGTGCCCTGCGACGTGAGCGGCCCCCTCCGCTACCTGTACAAGGACGGCTCGAACCCCTGGTGGACGGCCATCCAGATCCGCAACCACCGCCTCCCCATCGCCCGCGTCGAGTGGTCCGCGGACGGCTCCACCTTCGAGGCCCTCGAGCGGACGGACTATAACTATTTTCTCACGGAGAGCGGCTTCGGCGAGGGCCGCGTGCACGTGCGCGTCACCGCCATCGACGGTCAGGTGCTCGAAGACGAGCTGCCCCCGGTGCAGGAGCTGCTCGAGGTCGCGGGCGCCGCCCAGTTCCGCTGAGCGGGTCCTTCGCGGTCCTCAGCGCCAACGGACGCCGAGGCGGTGCAGCGCGGGACCGCTGCCTTCGTCCCCGTCCACGTAGACCACGTCGTCGCCCGCCAGGAGCGGCGCCGCCGCGTCGGAGAAGCGCCCCCGCAGCGCCACCAGGAGCTGCGGCGTCACCCCCTCCGTCGCCCGCCGGCCATCCCCCCGGGGGCGCCAGCCGGCAGCCCAGAGCTCGCTGCGCGGCCCCGCGTCGACGGTGACCACCACCCGGCAGTCGCTGGCGCAGCGAAGATCGAAGCTCGTCGGGCGTCCATCGACGCGGATCTTCTCGGCGGCCCCGAGGGAGCGCCCCGAGGCGTCGAGCTCCAGGACGGCGAGGGCGCCGCCCCCAGGACCGTCCAGCTCCGCGTCCGCGTCGAGCCACGCCAACAGGGCCCCGTCGCCCCGGGGTTCGAGCCGCGGGGAGTGGGAGTGCTGGGGCGTCGCGGCGACGCGGCGTGCGGGTTCGATCACGCTCCCGTCCAGCGCCGAAAGCACCGCCAGGAAGATGTCTCCCTGAGCGTCGACCCCCGCGCTCCGCACGTCGGACCAGGCCGCGAACACGAGCTCACCACGCCGCAGCAACTCGAGGCCCGCCGGGCTCACCGCGCCGGCGGCGACGGGTCGCTCGGCGCCCACGGACTGCAGCTTCTCGTCCAGGTGCACGGCGTAGGGCTCGAGGGTGTCGCCCCGCCCATCGAGCCAGGCCACGAGCCAACCGGAGTCGAGGGGCACCGCCGCCACGTCGAGCACGGCGCCCGCCGTGCGGGTCACCATGCGCTGCCGGAGGCGCCGCCCCTGGGCGTCCACCACCGTAGCGAAGACCTGGGGCTCGTCGTCGTCCAACGCGGACCACACGAGCAGCTTCTCCTCCGCAGCGCCGGGCGCCCACGCGAGCCCGCCGGGAGAGTGGGCCCGCCAGGAGATCGTCTCTTCCTGGAGGACCTTCTCTCCGTCGGACCCTGCCCCGACGGCCCCGCCCCCGGGGGCCCCGACGCCGGGGGCCCCGACGCCAAGGACTTGAGTGCGCAGCACGGCGCGCACGGGGGCGCGCCGTCCGTCCGGCGCGGGGCGCGACGGCACCTCCCAGGGCGTGGTTGGATCGAAGTAGCTGAGCCACGCGAGGGTCGTTCCGGAGGCGCTCGTCCAGCCGTGCAAGGCGACGAGGTCCATCGCGTCGGCGACGTAGGCCTGGCTCGTCGCGCGCGGGAGCACCGCGTCGACCCGCGTGACCAGGCTCGATCGTGTCGCGCTCGACGGCTCGGGGCTCGCTCGCCTCGACCGCAGCTGCTTCAGGTACACGTGGGTGAAGTTGTCCGTGCGCGCGGCCAGGGCCCAGCACTCGCCCTCGCAGCGCACGTCCCACAGGAGCTCCGCAGGCGCGCTGGGGTGCCCGCCGACCCGGACCACCTCCGTGCCGCGCACCGCGAGATCGCGTCCGAGGTGCGCGACGGTGATGACGTCGCCGGTCCCGCACGGGGGCTCGTCACAGCTCGGCGCTCGGGTGACGGCGACCATGCCGTCCTGGCGCCCCTCGAAGACGGGCAGGGTGCCGTCGTAGCCGCTCACCGGGACGGCGATCGCGGGCCCCTCCAGGGTCGTCCCCGCCGCGCCGAGGGGGGTGAGCAGCACGTTGCTCCCCACCAGCGGGCGCTGCCCCTGCTCTTCCCAGGCGAGGTACACGTCCCCGGCCGGCCCCGCGACGAGCTCGATCAGGTGCTGCTCTCCGCGCGGCGCCGTCGCCGCCCAGGGCTCCCCCCGCAGCGTCCCCTCGGGGCCGAGCTCCGCGAGCAGGATGCGTCCTCCGGAGCTCCGCCGTTCGGTCCAGGCGACGAGGGTCCGCTCGGTCGTCACCGCGAGGTCGATCTCCGGCCCCGGGCGACGCGCCTCGAGGCGCACCTCGGGGCGCGCGTCGCTCCCGTCGTCCGCCACGAAGCGCACGACGATCTCCGCCTCTTGCTCCGACGACTCGACGGTGGCCACGGCCGCCGATCGCCCGAAGGGCGCCAGCTGCCAGCCGAGGGTGCCCCGCGCCAGACGACGCGCGCGCCCTTCCGGACCCAGCGGCCCCGCGGGCACCGCGTACACGTCAGCCCGCGCTCCCGCGCGCTCCGCCCACACCACCAGGGCGCCGCGCGCCGTGGGCACGGCGTCGATCCAGACGATGGGCGCCGGGCTCTCCCCCAACACGTGGGGTCCCGAGCGCTGGATCCCTTCGGGTCCCAGATGCCTCGCCTCCACCAGGTACGCGCTCTCCAGGCGGCGCGTCGTGAGCAAGACGAAGCCCGAGGCGCCGCCGGGCACGAGGCGCATCAGATCGAGCCCCGCGGGCACGTCGCCGATGCGGAGGGGCGCCCCCGGGGAGCGATCCCGCGGCAAGGCCAAGGTGAACCACCCCGCGCCGTCCCCCTGCTCCACGGCCCAGGCGGCGAGCCGATCGTCTCCCTGCTCCGCCCAGTGGGGCCCGATGGTGCCCGCGCGCAGGCTCGCCACGAGCCAGTCCTCGACCTCCGCCGCGGGCGCCGAGGACGCGTCCCCTGGCGCAGGGGCGCTCCCCGGAGGGCGCGGCGACGCGCTCGCGCAAGCCACCAGCCACGCGGAGACGAGCCCGACCAACGCGGTCGGACGACGTCGAGTGTCCCCGAGGGAGCCGGTACGCACGGCGGGACCGTACGAGCAAGGGGGAGGTCGTTCAAGTCGGGCCGCGACGCGATCCCGCCGTCCCCCTCACGGCCCCGTCACAGCAGCCCGCGCCGCGACGCCTCGAGCGCCGCCTCCGCCCGCGATGAGATGTTCAGCTTTCGGTAGATGTCCTTGATGTACTTCGCCACCGTGTTCTCGGACACGGACAGGAGCGCGCCGACCTCGCCGCGCTGGAGTCCCCGCGCGATCAGCGACAGGACCTCCGTCTCCCGGCGGGTCAGCCCCGCCGAGCGCCCGCCCGCCGGAGCGCCCATCGAAGCGCTCCCGGGGCTTCGCGTCGCAGCCTGCGCGGCCACCCCGGCGCCCGAAGCCGCGCCGCCCCTCTGCTGCTGGAAGAACGTCAACATGCGCCGCGCCACCCGCGGCGACAAAGGCGGCAGCCCCTCGCTGACGGCTCGCAGCTGACGCACGAGGGCCGCCGACGCCTGATCTTTGAGGAGGTACCCCGCCGCGCCCGCGGACAGGACCGGAAAGAGGTGGTCGTCGTCGTCGTAGATCGTCGTGACGACGCAGAGCACCTCGGGGCGGGAGCGCTGCAGGTGCTCCAGGAGCTCGACCCCCGTGCCGTCCGGCAACGCCAGGTCCACCAGGGCCAACCCGAACTCCCACGACTCCTCGAGCAGGCCCTTCGCCTCCGCCAGGGTGCTCGCCCAGCGCACGCGACAGCCGGGAAACGCCGCCTCGGCCACCCGCCGCAGCCCCGCGGCCGCGGCCGCGTGATCCTCCACGAGGAGCACCTCCTCGTAGTGCGCCCGCCAGGTGGCGTCCTGGGTTCCGTTCCCAGCCCCGTCGGGGGCCTCGCCCGGAAGCCCGTCGCGACCTTCGGCCTCTTCCCGGGGCGCGTCCAGCGCGACCAACGACTCCTTCATGACGCCAACACCTCCGGGTGGGTCTCCTTCAAGGGGATGTCCAGCTCCAGGGACGTACCAGCGCCTGCGGCACCCGCCCAGGCGACCACGGGGTCCGGCAGCGTTCCCCCGCTCACCCGCCGGTCGCAGAGCTCGAGCGTGCCCCCGATGGCCCCGACGCGAGCGCGGAGATTGGTCAGCCCGCGCCCAGCGCCCGGCACGATGCGGCTCTCGGGGCCCTGCTCTCCGCCGCCCGCCGCGGGCGAGCGCACGCCGCGAGGCTCCGTCAGACCGATCCCGTCGTCCACGACGGAAAGGTACAAGCGATCGTCGCGAACCTCACTCAGGATCAGCACCCGCGTGGCGCGGGCGTGGCGCACCACGTTGGACACCACCTCCCGGAGTACCGCGGTCAGGTGCCGACAGACGCGCGGGCTCATGCGCGGCGTCGCCTCCGCGTCGCCGGACGTCGCTTCCGGATCGCTCACCTGCAGCGGCCACTCGAGCTCCACGCTGGCGGCACGCAGACGATCCGCCACCTCGTGCCGCAGATCCGCCAGGACCTCCTCGACGGGGAGATCCTTTTCTCCCGTCAGCTCGTGCACCACGGTGCGCATGTCGAAGAGCGCGTGACGGATGCCGTCGCGCGCCTGCTCCGCGCTCTCCGCGTACAGCCCCGTCAGCAGCTGCGCGCCGAGATGATCGTGGAGATCGCGGGCGATGCGATGCCGCTCCTCCTTCACGCCCCGCAGGAACGCCTCGCGGGCGCTCTCCGCGTGGTACATCAGCTGCACGAGCGCCTCCGCCAAGTCCCGGTGCCGAGGCGCGAACAGCCCGCGCCCCCCCCAGGGATACGCGAGACGCACCGCCGGCAAGGAGGCGATGGCCGGGACGGTCAGCTGGAGCCCCTCCCGAGCGATGACCACCCGCTCGCCCCGGAGCGTGACGCGAGGGTCCACCTCGAGGGGATCGAAGACCTTCTTCAAGAGCCCCACCCACAGCGTGGCCCGCTCCTCGGAGTTCGCTGCGAAGGCCGCCCGGAGCACGTTCTGGAAGAGCTCCTGCTGGTCCACGCGTTTGCGCACCACGATCTTCTCCCAGAGCCAGTTGCGCACCGGGAGATAGGCGAGGCCGCAGATGGCCAGGGACACGCCCAGGGACACCGCCTGGCTCGCGCCGAGCACCAGGACGAGCGCCA
>JAAZAA010000140.1 GCA_012514535.1 Myxococcales bacterium
CGCCCAGGGCCGCCGCGATGGGCAGCGCCGCCCGCCGCAGATCGCTCAGCTCCCCCTGGTGCATCTCGCGACGGATCTCGAGCCCGACGACGAAGAAGAAGATGACCATCAGGCCATCGTTGATCCAAAAGTGGAGGTCGTAACGCAGGGTGAACTCACCGATCCCGAACACGACGGGGGTGTGCCAGAGCCGATGGTAGCTCTCCTGCCAGGGTGAGTTCGCCCAGACCATGGCCACGATCGCCATGATCATCAGCAGGATGCCGCTCGAGGTCTGAATACGCAGAAAGCTCTCGAGGGGCCGCACCAGGGCCAGCGCCGCCTGTCGAGCGGGCGCCCAGGCCCAGGGGGGTGCCTCCGAGATCATCGTGAGGGGCTGTTTGGCCGACGTCTGCGCGACGGGGACGTCCGGCGAGCTGGTGCTTCTCTGCTGTTCGCTCATGGCGCTGGCTGGCGTGGGTCGCGCGGGGACGCGCGGAGGGCGGACCGCGCGGAGAGGGGCGGTCCGTCGAGCCCCACTTAACACTAAAGACGCGCCCCCGGGAGGAAAACCGGCAGGCGCTCCGGTTCGATTCGTTGGTTGAAACATCTTTGTGACGGGAAGGTTTCGGCGCCGCCCTTGCACCCCCTCTCCGCGCCTGTTAACCGCCCCTTGCCATGACCATCACGCGAGACGACGTGCTCCGCGTCGCGACCCTCGCCCGGCTCGACTTGGACGACGACTCGCTCGACGAGCTGGTTCACGAGCTCGATCGGATCGTCGGCTACGTGAGGAAGCTCGACGAGCTCGACACGAGCGACGTTCCCCCCACCACCCAGGTCGCCGTCAGCTCCGCCCCCCTCCGCCCGGACGAGGCTCGTCCCGGCCTCCCCACGGAGGTCGCCCTACGCGAGGCTCCCCGCAGCACCCCGGAGGGCTTCCGAGTCCCCGCCTTCGTCGACGAAACATGACCCAGTCCCTGCTCTCCCTGTCGGTGACCGAGCTCGCGGAGCGCGTGCGAGGCGGCGCCGTGCCCGCCGTCGAGATCGCCGACCAGAGTCTCCGCGCGATTCGTGAACGCTCGGATCTGAACGCCTTCTGTCACGTCGCCGAGGAGTCGGCGCTCGCGGCGGCGCGCCGCCTCGACGAACAGCGTCGCGGCGGCCGCCCCCTCGGTAAGTTGGCGGGGGTGCCCATCGCCCTGAAGGACGCCTTGTGCACCCACGACCAGCCCACGAGCTGCGGCTCGCGGATGCTGCTCCGATCCGGGGACGACGGGCGGGAGCATGGCTGGCGCTCGCCCTACGACGCCACCGTGGTCGAGCGGCTCCGCGCCGAAGGTGCTCTCCTCGTCGGCAAGGCGAACATGGACGAGTTCGCCATGGGCTCGTCGAGCGAGACCTGCGTGTACGGACCGACGCGCAACCCTTGGGATCCGGAGCGCATCCCGGGAGGCTCGAGCGGTGGCAGCGCCGTCGCCGTCGCTGCGCGGCTCACCAGCGCGGCCCTGGGCAGCGACACCGGCGGCTCGATTCGGCAGCCCGCGGCCCACTGCGGCGTCGTGGGCGTGAAGCCGACCTATGGGCGCGTGTCCAGATACGGCCTGGTCGCCTTCGCGTCGAGCCTGGATCAGGTCGGCCCGATGGCGCGGGACGTTCGCGGCGCTGCCCGCGTGCTCGAGGTGATCGCGGGACACGATCCGAAGGACAGCACCAGCGCGGACGTACCCGTGGGCGACTACGAGGCCGCCTGTGAGCGAGGTGTGAGCGGGCTTCGCTTCGGCGTCCCCGCCGAGTACTTCGGCGACGGGCTCGATCCCTCGATCCGCGCGGCGATCGAGGGCGTCATCGCCAAGATCGAGGCCGCTGGGTGCACCGTGACACCGGTGAGCCTCCCCCACACGGACTACGGGGTCGCCACCTACTACATCCTCGCCACGGCCGAGGCGTCGAGCAACCTGGCGCGCTTCGACGGGGTGCGCTTCGGCAAGCGCGTCGAGGCGCCAGGCGCGGACCTCCAGGCCATGTACGGCGCATCCCGAAACGCCGGCTTCGGGCGCGAGGTGAAGCGGCGCATTCTCCTCGGGACCTACGTGCTCAGCGCCGGCTACTACGACGCCTACTACGCCAAAGCGCAACGGGTGCGCACCCTCATCCGCCAGGATTTCGATCGCGTCTTCCAGGACGTCGACGTGCTGATCACGCCGACGAGCCCCACCGTCGCCTTCCGCATCGGCGAACGCCTCGACGATCCCCTCGCCATGTACATGGCGGACGTCTACACCCTCCCCGCGAGCCTCGCGGGCATCCCCGGGATCTCCGTCCCCTGCGGGCTCACCACGGTGCAAGACGGGCGTGACTCGTCCCCCGAGCTCCCCATCGGCGTCCAGCTACTCTGCCCCATGTTCGAGGAGGAGCGCCTCTTCGCGGCCGCGGCGGGCGTCGAAGAACTGGTGCGCGCCACGTGACCGAGACACCGGAGGCGTTGCGCGTCGAGCGGGTGGGCGCGGAGCACGCGGAGGCGCTCGCGGCCCTCTTCGAGCGTGTCGATTGCCCCTGCTATTGCCGTTACTGGGACTTCCCGGGCGACGCGCGGCAGTGGCAAGACCGCTGCGCCAACGCACGCGGCGTGAACCGAACCGAGCTGCTCGAGGCCCTGGCGACGGCCAACGCCGCAGGAGAAGGCCTGCTCGGGCTCGTCGCCCTCGCGGCGGACGGCTCCTGCGTGGGCTGGATGCGCCTCGAGCGGCCCGGGCGCATGGGCAAGCTCTACGACGGGCGGCTCTACCGCGGCCTCCCCTGCCTCACGGGAGAACGGCGCGACGTCTTGACGGTGGCCTGTTTCCTCGTGGACGAGGCCTGGAGGCGGCGCGGTGTCGCGCGACGGCTCCTCCAGGAAGCCCTCGAAGTGGCGACGGCGGCGGGCGCCCGCGCGCTCGAAGCCTTCCCACGACGCGCGGAGGGCGTCTCCGACGCCGAGCACTGGATGGGCCCCCCTGCCCTGTACGAGGAGCTCGGGTTCACCGTCCTGCACGAACTCGGACCCTACCCGGTGATGCGCCGCGAGCTCTGACCGCGACGCCCTCGCCGCGGGGCCTCGCTTCTACCTCGCTTCTACCTCGCGCTGCACTCGCTCTGCACTGGCGCTGCACTGGCGGCCGCAGCGGGCGTCTGACGCTCAAGGGGCCACTTCGATCAGCCCGGAGCTCAGCCCGATGAACAGAGCGAGCAGAGCCTCGCGGCCGCGGCACGACCGCTCGCGACGGCACGCGTCCACCACCTGTCGCACGGTCTGCCCCCGGTGGGCGCCCCCCGGAAGCACGGACCGGAGGCAACGGAGCTCTGGCTCGGTGAGGGCGAGGCTGGTGGGCTCCAGGCGGCGCGCGGTCTCGACCAGCTTCGAGTTCCGCAGGGGCGCCATCGCGTGGCCCAAAGCCTCGTCGCCGAACCCCGCGCGCACGGTCGCGGACACGAGCGCGTAGCCGCCCGGTCCCGGCGCAGGGAGCTCTCCGCTCTTCTCTCCGGGATGAAACGCGACGGCGCCGCTCGACCAGGCGAACATCGTCGTCAGGCGCTCCTCCCGCTGGCGGCTCAGGAGACGCGCCAGGGAGGACGCCCGCACGTGTCCCCGGGCCAGGAGCACCTCCCCCAGGCGACACCCAGCGTCCGCGGCTTCGATGAGGCAGTCGTCGAGCTCTCCGCTGCCGACGGCGCCATCCGCCAAGAGCAGCTCCCCCAGGAGCTGCGCCCCGTCGCTGGACGCCACGAACACGATCTCGCCGTCGCGGAAGAAGATCCGACGCGCGCGCTCCCCGCTGCGCACCACCAGCGTGCCCGTCACCCGGTTACGCACGGCCTGATAGAGATACGACGGCAGCAGGCGCTGCTCGTAGCGCGTCACGCGCGCGGGCTTCCCGCTCGACGCGGCGCCGCTCGCCCCGGGCCCGAACCGGTACGCGGTGCGCGCGTGCAGGTGCGCCACCCCCGGGAGCTGCGCGAGCGGTCCCCACGGCCCTCCGTTGAGGCTCCCCCAGGCGTCCAGGGGCACCCGCCCCGTGGCGACGCGACCCATGAGCTCCGTGAGAGTCACGATCCCGAGGGAGGTCCCGTCGGCGGCCCGCAGCGCCACGCTGCGATCGCGCGCCGACGGCACGGCGCGCCGGGCCCCGGACTCCGGGCGCCGAGCGGGAGGCCCCGCAGGACGCTCTCCCCGCCCCGAAGCGGGCGCCTCGAGGACCGTCGAGCGCCCCGTGACGTCGCGGATCCAGCTCCCCATGATCTCGCCGTTCAGGGCGATCCCTTCGGCGCGCGCCGCGTGCGCCAGCGCGTCGGCGAACTGCGCGGCGCTGGCGAAACGTCGGTTGGGATCCCGCTGCAGCGCGCGGTCAATCACCGCGCGGACCCCACGGGGGAGGCCGTGCCCGTGCCGATCGAGCACGCCGAGATCCACCCGGTTGATCTTCGTGAGCGTCTCGAGCTCGTTCTTGCCCTGGAACAACGGCCGGAGCAGCAACAGCTCCGTCAGGACGATCCCCACGGTGAACAGGTCGCTGCGCCGATCGACGTCGAGGCTCGCCACCTGCTCCGGCGACATGTAGCCGACCTTGCCCTTGAGCTCGCCGGGATAGGTGCGACGCGCGACGATCTCGCTTCGCACGATGCCGAAGTCGCTCAGCTTCACCTCACCGGAGTACCCGAGCAGGATGTTGCCCGGCGACACGTCGCGATGCACGAGCCGCAGCGGCCTCCCGGACTCGTCACGCGCCTCGTGCGCGTAATCCAGGCCGCGCAGCACTTCGTGGACGACGTACAGCGCCACGGCCATGGGCACGGGCCTCTTCGCCGACGCGGACATGCGCAGCAGCCGCGCCACCGTCAGCCCGTCCACGAACTCCATCGCCATGAAGAGCTCGCCGCCGCACTCGCCGAAGTCGACGACCTGCACGATGTTCGGGTGGCTCAACGCTGCGGACACCCGCGCCTCGTCGCAGAACATCTCCACGAAGCGCGGGTCCGCCGCGAGGCCCGGCAGGATCCGCTTGAGCGCCACCTTCTTCGCGAAGCCGTAGGGCCCCTCGCGCTGGGCCGCGAAGACCTCGGCCATGCCGCCCACGCCCAGGCGCTCGAGCAGCACGTAGTCGCCGATGCGGTTGGAGGATGCCCTCACGACAGCCATCTTAGCCATGGTAGCGGAAGAACCGAGCGCCGTCTCCCAGCCCTGCCGGGCCTCACAATTCGCTCACCACGAGTGGTCTCCTGTGCGGGGGGCAGGGGTCTGGTGCGCGGATCCCCGCGGGGTGGGGAGGGCGCTTACCCAGCGGCTCTTTCGACCGTGACCTCGATGACCGCCCCGCTGCTGGTCCCGCTGGGCGGCCGGGCCCGATGTGCGGTGGGGCCCCGCGGCTTTCCCGCAGGGCCCCCGGACGGCTCTCCGCCCGCTCCCCTCCCCGCGGCGCCCACCCGGCGGCGCCCACCCCGCGGGAGCCGCCCCCGGATCGAACGGCACCGGCCGGAGGCTCCACCGCCCCACCCACGATTCCGTAGGTCTCCGAAGCCCTGGAGCTTTCGCCGCGAACCGCCCCCGGGCGAGCTCTGGACTTTCTTCCCTTTGTCCGGGCTTTTCGCGTACTTCTGGAGTTTCTGCAGCTCCAGGGGTATTCCGTTCGCAGAGATGTCGGACCCTTCGCCCCCCGCAACGCCGCCCATCGTCCCCGACGTGGAAACCAACGACGGCTCCGCGCGCCGCCCCGGGCGGCTCCCAGGGCGCGTGGTCGCGGTCACGGGGACGTCCGCCTTCTTGGGCACGAACCTGATCGGTCTGCTCGAGGACAGTGATCGCATCGAACGCGTCGTGAGCCTCGACCGGAGCGCGCCGGCGACCGCGGGCCCCAAGACGCGGCATTTCGACGTGGACCTCACCCGCGGGAACCCCGAGGAGCGCATCGCCGAGATCCTCGCCTCCGAGAAGGTCGACACCCTCGTGCACCTCGCCTTCCGAGGCTCCCCGAGCCACCGCCCCGGAAAAGTCCACGAGCTCGAGAGCGTCGGCACGATGCACGCCCTGAACGCCTGCCGGCGGACCCAGGTGCACAAGGTCGTCCTGTGGAGCCAGACGTTCCTCTACGGGGCACACCCGACGAACCCGAACTTTCTCTCGGAGAGCCATCCGCTACGCGCCGATCGCTCCGACGCTTTCTTCGCGGACAAGATCGAAGCGGAGGCGGACGCCCTCGATTTCGGGAAGCCCGGCCGCGGCCGCACCGTCACGATCCTGCGCACGGCCCCCATCGTGGGACCGACGATCGACAACTACTTCACCCGGTACCTCCGCCAGGCGGTGGTGCCCACGGTGATGGGCTTCGATCCGCTCTGGCAGTTCCTGCACGAGTCCGACGCGGTGGCTGCCTTCAAGCGCGCCATCGACTGGAACGCCCCGGGGATCTTCAACATCAGCGGGGAAGGGGTCCTGCCCCTCAGCAAGGTGGTGCGCCTGGTGAGCCGCCGTCGCGTCGCCCTCCCGCGCCCGGCGGCGAACGTCGTGATCGGCGCCCTGTGGGCTGCTCGCGCGTCGGCCATTCCGGCGGCCTTCCTCGACTATCTCCAGTACGTTTGCGTGGCCGACACCGCCCGCGCCCGGAGGGAGCTCGGGTTCGTCCCCATGTACACGAGCCGAGAGGCAGTCTCCGATTTCGCTGCGGCTCAGAACCTTCGTGACGTGAAGCTGCTCTCGGAGAATCCCGCGTGACCAGTAGCAAGAGCAACAAAACCCCCAAGCATCGCCCGCGGCGCTCCCCCGGCGGGGCCAAGCTCGGCCGCGCCGCCCAGATCCGCGGCAAGCAGGGTCGCGGAAGCCAGAGCCGTGGCGAGCAAGGACGAAGCCAACAGGGTCCCGGCGAGCAGGGCCGCAGTGAGCAGGGCCGC
>JAAZAA010000141.1 GCA_012514535.1 Myxococcales bacterium
GGCCCGATCAGGGCTCTTCCGCGCTGACGATGTCGTCCCGCTTGCGGATGGGCGCCAAGGGCGGCAGCTCGAGGGCCACGCGCCAGGCGTCGTCCTCACGGACGCAGCGCACCCGATACTGCCCCTGCGCCGGATCGTCTCCGCGCACGGTGACCTCCGCCCAGTCGCCGTCGATGCGGCTCGTGTAGCTCCTCGGCGTGAGCTGCAACGAAAACCAGGAGGGCGCGAGCATTTCGCCCGGCCGCACCGGGTGACCGGACGCCGCTGCGGCGCGGCGGGCCCGCTCTTCGAGGTTCTCCCGCGCCGGCCCCCAGAGCAGCCCCACCACCGCCTCGCCCCGCGCCGGATCGCCGTGCACGCCCTGCATCGCCGCGATGAACCGCTGCACGACCTCCTCCGGGCCCTGGACGACCTGCTTCTCCTCACAGCCCCCGAGCACGGCGAGGGCCCCGAGAAACACGACCACGCAGGCACGTCGAGCGAGGACCGAGGGACGCATCGGCCGAAAGGTAGCGTCGTCACGGCGCTCGTCCACGCGCCGAGCCACCGCCCCCGGAGCCGACCCCTCTTTCTTGCCCACTCGCACCTACATCCACGCACAATGTCGCCGTGGCTGCCTCCTCCTGCCCCCGCCTCCTCTGGCCCACCCGCCCGGACGTCCACGCCCTGCCCCAGGGCCGCCTGCTCCCCAGTGAGGCGCCCGGCGATCCCCGCTGTCGCACGCTCCAGGGGGACAACCTGCTGGGCCTCACGGCGCTGGCCGGCGAGCTCGAAGGGCGGGTGACCCTGGCTTACCTGGATCCGCCGTTCTTCACGGGGCGGGAGCACCACCGGGTCCACCGCTCCCGGGACCCGAAGACCGGCGAGGTGAACCGCGCCCTGGCACCCGCCTTCGACGACCGCTGGGACAGCCTCGGTGACTACCTGGCGGCCCTGGCGTCCCGCGTCGAGGCCGCGCGACGGCTGCTGGCGCCCCACGGCAGCCTGGTGCTGCACGTCGACCCGAAGACGAGCCACTACGCGAAGGTGCTCTGCGACGAGATCTTCGGGCCCGAGTGCTTCGCGAGCGAGATCGTCTGGCGGTACCGGCGCTGGCCCTCGAAGACCCGGAACTTCCAGCGGATGCACGACGTGCTGCTCCGCTACGTGCGCGATCCCCAGGTCGAACCGCGCTTCAACCAGCTCTACGAGCCCCTGGCCCCGTCGACCCGGGCCACCTGGGGCGACCGCAAGCAGCGGGCGGTCACCGGCGCGAGCGGACGTCGCGTGCGCTCGAGCACCACGGAGGAGCCCTCCCTCGGCGCGCCCCTCGGGGACGTGTGGGAGCTCAGCATCGTCGCGCCCGTCGCCCGGGAGCGCACCGGCTACCCCACGCAGAAGCCGGAGTCCTTGCTGCAGCGGCTCATCGAGGCGTGCACGGATCCGGGCGACCTCGTGCTCGATCCGTA
This sequence comes from Myxococcales bacterium, assembly GCA_012514535.1. Taxonomy (GTDB): domain Bacteria; phylum Myxococcota_A; class Polyangia; order Polyangiales; family Polyangiaceae; genus NIC37A-2. The sequence goes on from JAAZAA010000141.1 coordinate 1,449, forward strand.
CATGGGCAGCGGCACCACCCTGGCCGTCGCGCTGCGCCTCGGTCGGCAGGCGGTCGGGCTCGACATGGGCGAGGAGGCCCACCGGGTCACCCACGAGCGCCTCGCCGCCCAGGGGATCGTCCCGATCCAGCAGCGCGTGGAGCCCGCCCTCGCTGCCACCGGCAAGCGCCGGAGCGCCCGCGTCACCGCGCCCCCGCGAGAGCGCCGCACCATCAGCCGCCGCGTGGCGTGACCGGTCCCCGCGGGCCCCGGGACGGCTCGCCCCTTGAACTCCTCCGCACCGTCTCGTACACGCCCCCCATGGGCGGCCGACCACCGCAGCGCCTGCGAGCCCCCGGACTCGCCCTGGCTCTCCTGACCGTCGCCGCCAGCGCCCGGGGCGACGGCCCGCCCCCCGTGGTGGTGGGCCCCCTCTCCCTCTCCGCCGAGCAGCTCGCGGAGCGGCTCGGGGAGCTCTCCCCCTTGGAGCTCCGCGCCCACGGCGCCGGCCCCGCGGGGCGTCTCGCCTACGTGCAGCGGGTGATCGTGCCCGAGCTCCTGTTCCAGGCGGAGGCGGAGCGGCAGAAATTGGCCGAAGAGCCCCACGTCCGCGCCCGGCTCCGGGACGCCTCCTTTCAGGCCCTCGTGGAGCACGAGCGCGCGCAGCTCCCGCCGCCCACCGACGCGGAGATCGACGCCTACTACGACGCGCAGCGCCGGGACTTCGAGCGCCCCGAGCGCATCCTGCTCTGGCGCATCCTGGTGAGCTCCGAGGCCCAGGCCCGCGCGGTGATCGAAGCCGCCCGGGGCGCTGGAGGTCCGGAGCGCTGGCGCGCCCTCGCCCGGGAGCAGTCCCTGGACACCGCCACCAAGGAGCGGGGCGGCGACCTCGGCTTCGTGCACCCGGACGGCCACACGGACGTGCCGGAGCTCCGCGTCGACCCCGCCCTGTTCGAGGCGGCGCGGGGGCTCGAAGACGGGGAGCTGGTCCCGGAACCCATCGCCGAGGGGGACCACTTCGCCGTGGTGTGGCGGCGCGGCAGCCTCCAGCCGGTGCAGATCCCGAAGGATCGGGCGCGGCCGACCATCGTGCGCGCGATCCAGGAAAAGAAGCTGGGAGAGCGCATCGACGGGCTCGTGCGCGAGCTCGGGGCCAAGTACGTCACCGAGCGCCGCGACGAGCTCCTCGAGCACGTCGACGTGCCCCCGTTCCCCCAGAGCCGAGCCGCCGCGCCCTGAACCAGCCCTGAACTGGCCCTGGAGCAGCCGCACACCTCCGCGAGCCCGTCGCGGAGGCGCGCTCAGTCCATCTTCGGGAGCTCCCAGCCGAGCTGCTTGAGGATGGCTCGAAAGTTCGCCTCCTCCTCCCGGGCGCGGGACAGCAACACGAGGAAGCGCTTGTATTCCTTCTTGGTGGCCGCCTCCGCCGCGCGCTCGTAGGCCTCCAACACGAGGATGAGGTGCGGGTGCGCTTGCGCCACCTCCGACGGCACGTGCATGCCCCGGGCCACCTGGAGGCGCCCGTCGGCGAGCTTGTGCACCAGCCGAGCGAGCTCCACGTCGTGCAGGCGCTTGCGCAACACCTCCGACTCGCGCCGCGCCTCCGTCACGAGGAGCCCCGCGCTCGTCAGGTACGTGCCCGCCAGCGCCGGGATCGCGCAGAACAACGCCGCCCCGACGACGGCGGCGCCCAGCCTCAGCGCGTGACGGCGGGAGACCGTCGCCTCAAGACTTTTCTGCATCGTCATCGCCCGGAGGATCCGCACCGTCGCCGATCTTACCCAAGGTCGCGAGGCCGTCCACGAGCGCACGCGACGCCGCCGCCCGCTCCGCGGCCCGCTTGGAGCGACCGCGACCGACCGCCACCGTGGCGCCCTCCACGCAGACCTCGACCTCGAACCACGGATCGTGGGAGGGCCCGCCGCCGTCGACCACCCGGTAGGTGGGCGGCTTGAAGCCCCTGGCCTGGACCTTCTCCTGCAGGTCGCTCTTCGGATCCCGCCCGCCGGCCTCGGCGACCCGCTGCAGCCCGAAGTCCACCACGCGGGCGCACACCCGGCGCGCGGCTTCCAGCCCCCGATCGAGGTAACAGGCGGCGATCAGCGCCTCCACCGCGTCCGCGAGGACGTTCGTGGAGTCCCCGAGATCTCCCGCCTGAGCCCCCCGCCCCAGCCGCAGGACCGCGGCGAGTCCGTGCTCCCGGCCGAACACCGCCAGGGCCTCTCCGCTGACCACCTGCGCGCGGGTGCGGGTCAGCGTCCCCTCGTCCGCCCGTTGGAGGCGCTCGAAGAGGAGCTCGCTCGCGCAGAAGTCGAGGATCGCGTCGCCGAGGAACTCCAGGCGCTGGTTGTCCTCCACGCCCTTGTTCTCGTGGGCGAAGCTCGGGTGGGTCAGTGCCTGGGCGAGGTGGGGCGACTCTTCGTCGAGGTCGAAGAGCTGCGCCACCCTGCTGAGGTCGGCGTCCGTCATCGGGGTGAGGAGACTAGCCCAGCGCTCCCGCCGCCGCACAGCGCTCCAGAGCGCCGCGAGCGCGACGCCCGCAGCGGCGCTCTCCGCTACGGCCCCGTGCCCGGCGCCCCTGCCCACCAACCCGTACCTGGCGCCCGTACCTGGCGCCCCACCGTGTCCGGCGGTCCGTACGCGGCGGCGCCGTGCCCCGGCGACCGCGAGCCCCTATCATGGGCCGCTCCTCCCATGGCGCGCCTCCTCGCCTGTCCCTTTTGCCGAGAGCTCTTCGACGACCGCGAAGCGAGCCGCTGCCCCCAGTGCGACCTCCCCCTGGTGCCCATGGAGCGGCTCCCCCTCTCTGCGGAGGCCCTCGAGGAGCAAGGGGCCCCTGAGCTCCCTCCCGAATACCGTCCCCTCGGCACCTGGTTCCTCGGCCGTGGTCGGGGCGCCCTGCTGGCCCTCGCCGTCGCGGGAGCGGTGCTCTTCTTCATGCCCTGGGTCGAGCTGACCCGCGCCCACGAGGTGACCCTCCGCGGTTACGACCTGGCCCGCGGCAACGCCCCCTGGCTCTGGGGCGGCGCCATCGGCTGGTTCTTGCTGATCCCGCTGCTCCTCTCCCGCCGCACCATCGCGGATCTGCGCGGGGTGCGGGTGATCGCCGCGACCTTCTCCGCCATGACCCTCGGCGAGGCGGTGATGTTGCTCCTCCGCCCGCCCGCCGAGCACGGCTACGTCAGCTACGGCCTGGAGTACACCTGGGGGCTCTACGGGAGCGCCCTCGTGAGCGCCGCCGCGATCGCCGTCGCGGTGCGCCTCGGAGGGCGCCTCGAGGATCTGCGGGATCTGCCCCCGGAGGACGTGGAGTCCAGCGGCCCCAAGAAGCGCGTGCTCCACTGACGCCGCCGCTCCCGCGCTGGCGTCGTCGGAAACACACCCCTCCCTCAAAAGCGCAGCCCGGCGTCGAGGGCGAAGCCCCACTGCCGCGACTCGCCCCGCAGCGCGGCCCGCGTCGCCTCGCTGCTCTGGCCCTGATGGGGCTCCGTCAGATCGACCAGGATCTGCGCGGAGAAGCTCAACAGCTCGTACTGCACGCTCCCGCCGACGGAGACCCGCGGTCGCCGCACCCGCACGGAGCCGAACTGGACGTCGTGCGCGAAATCCGCCGGCGATCCCCCCGCGCAGCTCGGCCCCCCATCCCAGGGCTCACCGGGCGTCGCCGCGGGATCCCCGGGCAGAGAGGCCCCTCGCTGCTCGCACTCCCGGACGGCGTCCGTCGCCGGGGTCAGGTCCACGATCCCCGAGTCGCCGAAGATCCACAGGTATTGCAGGCCCGCCCAGGGCGTCACCACCATCTCGTCCCGGAGGGGGATGGGTTTGGAGAGCTTCAAGTCCGCGGCCACCACCGTCAGCTGCATCTGGGCGGAGCCCGTGGTGGTCCGCACCCCGCCGCCGAGGGAGAGGTCGGGCACGTACCCGAGGGCGCCCTTCCGGAAGCCCTCGAGGAGGGCCCAGCGCCCGTCCACGCCGCCGCTGAGGAAGCTCGTCTGGGGCATGAAGCCGACCTGCCCGGAGAGCTCGATCCCTGCGCCGAACCCCTTCCGGAGGCGCAAGGAGTAGAGCTGCAGCATGCCCGCGGGGTCGTCGTTGCGGGAGGCGCCGTCCGCGCCACGGGTGCCCGCCCGCCAGTATTCGGCGTCCGCGTCGATGCTGGTGAAGGAGCCCTCCAGGGACACCTGGAAGCCCGCGATGCCCGTGGTGCGGGCGGGGTTCAGGGCCGTGGGAGCGAAGGCCGTGCCGAGCTGGTTCACCAGACGCGTGAAGGCGGCGCGATCCGGGCGACAGGGCCCGCCCGCGGGATCGATGGCGCCTCCGGCGGTGCGGCACTCGGGGTTCGCCACGAGGCGCTCGAGCGCCGGATCCATCGACCCCGCGCTGGCGACAGCGGCCGTGAGCGTCGCCCAGCCGAAGGAGCACAGGGCGAACCAGGGAGCGAAGCGCGTGCCCATGAGTCGACGAACCGCCGGGCGAGGCTACGTGTCCCGCTGCGAGCGCGTCAAGAATCGCCAGGGGGCGGCGCCGGACGCGTCGGCTGCTATGAGGCGCCCCGTGACGGACACGCCGCGCTCGAACGAAGCAGGCCCCCCAGCGCGAACCGATGCACCCGGCGAGGCGCGGATCCACACACGCTTGCGGGCGCCCGCTCGGCGAAACCCCTTCCACATCGCGCTGGTGGAGCCGGAGATCCCTCCCAACACCGGCAACATCGCCCGGCTCTGCGCCGCCACCTGCTGTCCGCTCCACCTGATCGGGCCCCTCGGGTTCCGCATCGACGACAAGGCCGTACGTCGGGCGGGCCTCGACTACTGGCATCTGGTCACGGTCGAGCAGCACGCCACCCTCGAGGCCCTGGAGGCGCGCCGGGGACCCGAGGCCCGCAGCTGGCTCTTCACGGGGAAGGCGTCCCGCAGCTACCTCGAAGTCGATTTCGCGCTGGGGGACCTCCTGGTGTTCGGCAAGGAGAGCGTGGGCTTGCCCGACGCTCTCCTCGAGGCGCACCCGGAGCGCTGCGTCGGCATCCCGACCCTGGGCGCCGTGCGCTCGCTCAACCTCGCCAACTCCGTCGCGATCGTCCTGTTCGAGGCCCTGCGCCAGACGGGCTGCCTCGATCTCACCCAGCCCGGCCCCGGCGCCCTCTCCCCATCCGGCGACGACGCGCTCGCCTGATCCCCAGCGGCGCGCTGGGTTCCCTCTTAGACACCGCTCCCTTCGCTCGCGGACGTCTTCGGCACGCTCGGCAACCAGACGACGAAGCGGGCGCCCCGCGCGTAGCTCGTGTCCAGCGAGACGTCGCCGCCGTGATTCCGCGCGATCTCCCGGGCGATGGTCAGCCCGAGCCCCGCGCCGGACGCGGCCTCCCCTTGATCCTTCGAGCCCCGGAAGAAGGGCTCGAAGATACTCCCGCGCTCCTCCGGCGGGACCCCGCGCCCTTCGTCTTCGACCGCGAGCCCCACACGCGCCCCCTCACGGGTCACCCACAGATCGACCGCACCGCCCGCTCGGGTACGGGTCACGGCGTTGTCCACCAGGTTGCGCAGCGCCCGGGCCAGCTCGCTGGGAGATCCGGACAGACAACGCTCCTCCGTCCCCTCCCCGAGGTGCAGCCGCACGCTCACGCCCCGGTCCGTCGCGGCCCCTTGCACGAGGTGCAGGGTGTCACGGGCGACCTCCGCCGGGGACACGAGCTCGTCGGGGCGGGCGCCCTCGGGCTTGGCCTGGGTCCGCGCCAGCACCAACAGCTCCTCCGCCACGGCGGCCAGCGCCTCGACGTCTCCGAGGGCCTGCTCGATGGCGGTCCGATATTCTGCGGCGGAGCGCTCGCGACGCAGCGCCAGCTGCAGCTCCCCGCGGATCGTCGCGAGGGGAGAGCGGAGCTCGTGGGCCGCGTGCGACACGAAGGTGCGCTGGGACACGACCAGCGCGCCGAGCTGGTCGATCATGTGGTCGATGTCCGCCGCGAGCCGGCGCGTCTCCGTCGCCCCGCCCGTCGGCCCCACGCGCGCCGCCAAGTCGCCCTCCGCCACGGCGCGCGCCACCGACGCGACCGCCTGGACGTCCCGGGACATCCGCTTCGCGATCCAGCTGGCGACGACGCTGGCGAGCAGGGTGGCGGCCAGGAAGACGACGCTCGCGGCCCGGTTCAAGAACCGCCACTCGGAGTCGATGGTGGCCCGGGAGATCGCGTAGAGCAGCACCCGCCCCTCGGATCCCACCGGCAACACCACGCCGCGCATGTCCCGCTGCCCCTCCGAAAAATCGACGAACACCCCCTCCGCGGTGGGGACCCGGGCCTCCGGCCACTCGTCCAAGGGTGGGGGCGCCGGGTGGAACCCGGAGAACTCGAGCGCGCGGCCGTCCGCCCCGTAGAGCGCAACGAAGCGCGGCGTCGGCTCGGCCCGCTCCGGGGTCACCTCGAAGGCCTCCTCGACGGAGCTCAGGTGCTCGGAGCGCGCGCGCTCGACGAGGGACTGGCCTCGGATCAGCAGGATCCGGTCCAGCTCGCGCCGCTCGGATCGATAGACGCTCAGCGAGACGGCGAAGAAGGACGTGGCCAGGGTCACGGCGGTGATCGTCGTCACCGCCAGCGTGACTCGAGTCGCGAGCTTCATGGCGCCTCGAGACGGTATCCTATACCTCTCACGGTCACGATCATCGAGCCGTGGGCGCCGAGCTTCTCCCGCAGGTTCCTGACGTGGACCTCGACCACGTTGGACTTCGTGTCGAAGCTCACCTCCCACACCTTCGAGAGCAGCTCCGTCCGGGACACCACGCGCCCCGCCTGAGCGGCGAGGTACGCGATCAGGGAGAACTCACGGGGCGTCAGCGACACGCGCGCCCCCTCGAGGAGCACCCTGCGCTCCCGCCGATCCACGACCAGCGGGCCCACGCGGACCGTCCCCTCGCCGCCCTTCCCGCGGCGCGCCAGCGCCCGGACCCGCGCGAGGAACTCACCGAGATCGAAGGGTTTCGTCAGATAATCGTCGGCGCCCGCGTCGAGGCCCGCGACCCGCTCCGGGACGTCTCCCCGCGCCGTGAGCATCAGGATGCCCACCTGGCTCCCCAGCGCCCGCAGCCTGCGACACACGGACAAACCGTCCAGCTCCGGGAGCATCCAATCCAAGACGATCAGGTCGTAGGCGATCTCCTGCGCTTGCTCGAGGGCGGTCGTCCCGTCCGTCACCACGTCGACGACGTAACCCTCTTCGGTCAGCGCGCGCGTCAGGAAGCTCGCGAGCTTTCTGTTGTCCTCGACGATCAGGATCTTCATTCTCGGCGGAAGCCTCTCCCCGGAAGAGCTCACATGAAGGAATCTTCATCTTTCCTTCATGAAACCGCAGCGTACCCTCCGTATCTTCGATGCGCACATGCCGCCACTTTCCGGAGACATGCGCGCGATGCGGCGCGGACACAGCCACCTCGGTGCCCCTCGACGCAGAGGAGCCCGAGCGGCCCACCGATCCCGGCGCGCCGCGGCGGCGCTGCCCGCCCCCTCGGAGACGGCGCGCGCCTCCCCGATCGCGCTGCTCGCCTTCACGCTCCTGAGCGCCTGTTCGAACGTGAGCGAGGCCCGCCCGGAGCACCACCTCCCCGAGCCGCCCTATCGCATCAGCGCCGGCGCCCCCGACCGCCTGCACGTGCGTCCGGACCTGGCGGCGAAGTTGGAGACGACCCCCGCGGGGAGCTCGGACGTCCAGGCGCGGCTCACGGGTTACGGCCGCCTGGGGTTCGCGGCGGACGCGGCCTACTCGGTCCGTCCCCCGTTCCCCTCCTACGTGGAGCGCGTCCTCGTGGGCGTCGGCGACCGGGTCACGGTGGGACAACCCCTCGCGGAGCTCCGCAGCAGCGATCTCGCCCGTTTGCGCGCCGAGCTGTCCCGCAACCAGGTCCAGGTGCGGGTCGCCCGCCAGGCCGTCGAGCGACTCGAGCCGCTGGTGCGCGACGGGACCGCCGCGGAGCGCGAGCTCGCCGAAGCCCAAGCGAGCCTGGAGGTCGCCGAGGCGGAGCTCGCGAGCGTGCGCCAGGCCCTGGCCGCGGTCGGATCCAGCGGCGGCGGTGGCGATCGTTATCTCTTGCGGGCGGCGGCCGAGGGCAGCGTGATGCGCCGGGGCGTGGCGCCCGGGGAGCGGGTGGGGCCCGACGGCGAGCCCGCCTTCCTCATCGGGGATCCGGAGCGCCTCGTCGTCCGCGCGGCGTTCCCCGAGCGCGACGCGCCGTGGCTCCGGGAAGGGGCCCCCTGCTCGTTCACCGTCCAGGCGCTCGGCGACGAACCTCTGGCGGGCACCGTGCTCCGCGTGCTGAGCGCCGTGGATCCGCGGACCCGCTCCGTGGAGGCCCTGTGTCGCCCCGACGAGCACCACGACGCCCTCCGCGCCGAGATGCTCGCTCGGGTGGACGTGAGCGTGCACGGCGAAGATCGGATCCTCGTGCCCCGCGACGCCCTGTTGATGAAGCGCGATCGCTGGGTCGTGTTCGTGCGCGCGGATGAGCGCACCGTCGAGCGTCGCTTCGTCGTCCCCGGGCTCTCCCTCGGCGGTCACGTGCAGATCGCCGAAGGGATCGCCCCGGGGGAGCACGTGATCGTCCGCGGCGCCGTCCTCCTCGACGGTGAGCTCGACGTGCTGCTCTGAGCCGCCGGGAGGGGGTGCTCCGCCCCGGCGTCGTCGCCGGGAGCCGAGCCGCGAGGTCCCCTCCCCCAACTAGCGAGCTCCCGGCTCCCTCCTCCGTCCGAAGGCCCCCGCGGGCGCCCTCGGCCCCCTCACCTCGCCCTCCCTCCATGTTCGCAGCCCTGGCCCGCTTCTCGACCTATCATTGGAAGCTCATCCTGCTTCTGACGGCGGTCTTCTCCGCGGTCTCCTACTACGCGTTCCGCCAGCTGCCCGTGGAGGCCTACCCGGACGTCACCGATCCGATGGTGGAGGTCGTCGCGGTCTTCCCGGGGCAGTCCGCCGAAGAAACGGAGCGGCGAGTCAGCGCCGAGCTCGAGCGGGTCCTCGCGGGGACCCCTCACCTCAAGAACATCCGCTCGGTCTCCATCTTCGGTCTCTCCCTGGTGACCCTGCGCTTCTCGGACGCGTCGACGGACCGCGAGAACCGCATCCACGTCGCCGAACGACTCCGGGAGGCGACGCTGCCCGACGGGGTGGAGGCGCTGATCGGACCCCAGGCGACGCCGGTCGGGCAGATCTATCGCTACACGCTCAGCGGGCCCCGCACGCTCCGGGAGCTCCGCTCGATCCAGGACTGGGTCGTGGAGCGGCGGCTGCGCTCCGTGCCCGGCGTCGCCGACGTCGTCACCTTCGGCGGCTTCGAGCGCCAGTACGCCTTGCGCATCGATCCGGTGCGCCTCGCCAACCTCGACGTCACGGTCGGTGAGGTCTTCCGCGCCGTCGAGGCCACCAGCCAGAACGCCGGAGGCGGCTACGTCGGCATCGGCAACCAGGAGTTCGTCGTGCGCGGCCTCGGCTCCCTGGAGGACCCCGCCGACATCGGTCGAGCCCTGGTCACGTCCCGCGACGGCATCCCGATCCGCGTCCGAGACGTCGCCGACGTCGTGGAGAGCTCCGTGCCGCGCCGGGGCTCCGTGGGGCGCAACCTCGAGGACGAGGTCGTGCAAGGGATCGTCCTCCTGCGCCGGGGCGAGAACCCCGATCTCGTGCTCGCGGCCCTCCAGGAGCGCGTCGACGAGCTCAACGGCGGCATCCTCCCCAGCGACGTGCGCCTCGTGCCCTTCTACGACCGGCGCGACCTCATGGCGGAGACGCTCTCCACGGTCGGTCACAACCTGCTGCACGGGGCGATCCTCGTCGTCAGCATCGCGCTGTTGTTCCTGCGCTCGGCCTCCGCGGCGCTGATCATCGCCTGCGTCATCCCCCTGGCGTTGCTCACCTCCTTCCTGGGGCTGCGCACCTTCGGGATGTCCGCCAACCTGATCTCCCTCGGCGCGATCGACTTCGGCATCCTGGTGGAGAACGCCGCGGTCGTGCTGGAGGTGACCCTCCACGGCATGGCGGTGATGCAAGCGACCGGCAAGGGGCCGCTGCCGCTCGCCCTGCGACGCCAGGCCATCGCGGACGCGTCGGCGAGCGTGGCGCGCCCCGTCGGCTTCGCCAAGCTCATCGTCATCGTCGGGCTGCTGCCGTTGTTCTTCTTGGAGCAGGTCGAGGGCCGCATCTTCGCGCCGATGGCGTACACCTACGTCTTCGCCCTGATCGGCGCGCGCGTCGCGGCCACGACGGTGGTCCCCGCCCTCGCCGCGGTCTTGCTGCGGCGCGAGGTGCCCTCGGAGGATCCCCGCTGGTTCCGGCGGCTCCTGGCCGCCTACGCCCGGGCCCTGTCCCGCGCGCGGCGCTTCCGCTGGTACGTCCTCGGCGCGGCCGTCGCCGGGGGCGGGCTCCTGGCTTCCTACGCTCGCCCCATCGGCACGGAGTTCCTGCCCCAGCTCAACGAGGGCGGCCTCTACATCACCGCCGTCTTCCCCTCGACGATCGCCCTCGACGAGGCGAGCCAGTACGTCCCCGACATCCGCCGCAAGATCCTCGCCCTCCCGGAGGCGCAGGAGGTCCTGTCCCAGCTGGGCCGCCCCGAGGACGCCACACAGATCGAAGGCCCCAACAACCTCGAGCTGTTCGTCAAGCTCGCCCCCCTGGACAGCTGGCGCCCCGGGTACCGGATCGCGGATCTGGAGCGGGAGCTCCGCGGATCCCTCCAGGAAATCCCAGGGGTCAGCTTCAACTTCTCGCAGCCGATCACGGACCGGGTCTTCGAGACCATCTCCGGGATCATCGGGCAGGTGGTCGTCAAGGTCCGCGGAGACGACCTCGAGCAGCTCACCGACATCGCCGAACAGGTCAAGGACCGCCTGGGATCGGTGGAGGGGGTCACGGATCTCCTCCTCTACCAGGCGGGCAGCGTGCCCCAGATGGGCGTGCGGCTCGATCGAGAACGCCTGGCCGAGCGGGGGCTGAGCGTGGCGGAGGTCCAGGAGGTCATCGAGGTGGCGCTGGGAGGCAAGGTGGCGACGGAAGTGTGGGAAGGAGAGCGACGCTACGGAGTCGCGCTGCGTCTGCCGGACGCGGTGCGCCAGGATCCAGAGGCGTTGGGGAGGCTGGTCGTCGGAGACGCGGAGAACCGCGTCACCCTGGCGGAGGTCGCCGAGATCACCCCGACCCTCGGCCGCTCGGCGATCTGGCGCGAGAACCTCTCCCGCTTCGTGGCGGTGAAGTTCAACGTGCGCGACAGGGATCTGGGCTCCACCGTGGCCGCCGCCCGGGAGGCCGTCGCGGACATCGAGCTCCCGGAGGGGACGACCCTCGCCTTCGGCGGCGAGTTCGAGAACCAGCAGCGCGCCATGCAGCGCCTGGTCCTGGTGGTCCCGCTGACGCTGCTCGCCATGCTGGGCATCCTCTACTGGAACTTCGGCAGGTGGCTGCCGGCCCTCACGATCATGGCGTTCTTGCCCCTGGCGGTGGCCTGCGGCGTCGCCGGGCTGCGGGCCATGGGGGAGAACTTCTCCGTGTCCGCCGCGGTCGGCTGCATCACCCTGCTGGGCCAGGTGGTCCTCGCGGGAGTGCTGGTGTGTACGCGCATCGACCACGCGGCGAAGAGCGGCGCCGCGGATCCAGGGCTCGCCGGCGCCCTGCTCGCCCTCCGCTCCGTGCTGCTGACGGTCTGCCTGGCCGCGCTGGGGCTCGTGCCCGCGGCCCTGTCCCAGGGGATGGGCAGCGAATCGCAGCGCCCCTTCGCCATCGCGATCATCGCGGGGCTCTTGGCCACCGTGCCCGCCGTGCTCCTGCTCCTCCCGCTCTTCTATCGACCGCCCGCCGACCCCGGCGCGGGAGGTTCCGCGGAGGAGGCGCTCTCCCACGCGCCCGGCGACGCTCCATCGAAGACTCCCGCCGTGGGCCCCGCCGTCGCCGCCGCCCTGGCGCTCGCGCTCGTGCTCTCGCTCCCGGCTCCGGCGGGGGCCACCGAGCAGTCGTCCCCCGCCCCTCCGGCGACTCCTGCCGCGAACCAGGGGGACCCTGGTGACCGCGGCGGCGCGGCCCCCCCGATGACCCTCGACCAGCTCTTCACCCGCTGGCTGCAGGGGAGCCGTGAGGTGGCCGCCTGGCGCGCGGAGCTCGGCGCGGCGCGCTTCGACGTCGTCACGGCCCGGACCCTCCCGAACCCCGAGCTCGAGGTCTCCGGCAGCCTGGTCCTCAGCGGCGCTCCGCCCGACGGGATGCGGAACTACGGCGCGTCCCTGAGCGTCCCTCTCCCGATCTTCGGCCAGGTGGGGGCACGCTCCGAAGCCGCCCAGCGCGCCCTCGACGTCGCTGAGACGCGCGTCGCCGTGCTCCTCTGGGAGCGCGCCGCGGAGATCCGCGAGGCCGCCATCGCCCGAGCATATGCGCACGCGCGCGTCGAGAACGCCGAGCGCACCCTCGAGGAGCTCGCCCGGGTGCAGCGGATCGTGGAGTCCCGCGGAGCCGGCGGCGTCGCACCCCGCTACGACGCCATGCGCGTGGCCCTCCTCCGGGAGACCCTGGAGGCGGACGCCGCCGCGGCGCGGGTCGAGCGAGAGACCGCGGAGGCCTCGCTGCTGGGGCTCGTGGGCGATCCTCTGCTGACCCAGGCCCCCGTCCACGTCGACGGGCTCTCCCAGGGGTCACGCTCGACGAGCGCTTCGACGAGCTCGAAGGCCCTCGAGGATGAGCGAGGGCTCCTCCGGGTGGCCCTGGCGCGGCGCCCCGACCTCGAGCTGGCGCGCCGCAGCGCACGTGCGGCCCTGGCCCTCGCTCAGCAGCACCGCAAGGACGCCACCCCCACGCCGAGCCTCGTGATCGGCACCTGGCTCACCCACGCCGAGAGCAGCGTCAGCGTCCTCGGCGGCGTCTCCGTGCCGCTCCCCCTCTTCGATCGCAACCAGGGGGCCATCGGGCGCGCCGAAGGGGAGGCCCGCGCCCACCGCACCCTGCTCGAGGCCCTCGAGGCCCGCACCCGCGCCGAGGTCCAGGGGGCCGTCCGCGCTCTGCGCCTCGCGCGTCAGGCGGAGGCACGCTTCGAGGAGAGCGGTGTGCTGGTCACCAGCGACCTCCTCGAGCGCGCCTGGCGTGCCTACGAGGCGGGGACCTTCTCCATCGCCGAGGCCCTCGACGCCTACGACGCCGTCTGGAAGGCCCGGGCGGAGGCGCTGGAGCTTCGGAAGGTCGTCGCCGACGCGGAGACACGGCTCGCGCGCGCCATCGCCCTCGACCTCCGCTGAAGACGACGAAGGACCGCGCTCGTTCGCGGCGCGGCGACGCACGGCGACGCACGGCGGCGACGCACGGCGGCGACGCACGGCGGCGACGCGCCCTCCGCGACGTCCGTCAGAGCAGGCCCGCGGCGCGTTTGACGGCCTCGAGCTGAGGAACCGCCACCTCGCGGGCCCGCGCGGCGCCCGCCCGCAAGATCGCCTCGACGGCGCCGAGATCCTTCTCGAGCTCCGCCCGGCGGGCGCGCGCTTCGTCGAAGGTGGCGTGGAACAGCTCGAGGAGGCGCTTCTTGTAGACGCCGTAGCCCTGCCCGCCGCGCCGCCAGCTGGCGTCCAGCTCCGCGAACTCTTCCGGGGGAGCCATCACCTGAAGCAGCGCGTGCAGGGCGTTCCCCTCCACGGGCTTCGGCTCCTCCACCGCGGTGGAGTCCGTCTTGATCCCCATGATCGTCTTCTTGATGACCGAGTCGGGCGCGAAGAGATCGATGGTGTTCTTGTAGCTCTTGCTCATCTTCTGCCCATCGGTCCCCAGGATCACCGCGGTGTCCTCCTGGATGCGCGCCTCCGGGACCTTCAGCACCCCTGGCTTGCCGTTCTCGGCCCCGTTGGGATCCGCAGGATCGTAGCCGGGGCAGTAGGTGGCGTTGAACTTGATGGCCCAGTCCCGCGCGAACTCCAGGTGCTGCTTCTGGTCCTTCCCCACAGGGACGACGTCCGCGGCGTAGAGCAAGATGTCCGCCGCCATCAGCACCGGGTAGGCGAACAAGCCGAAGTCCGGCCGTACGCCGCGGCTGACCTTGTCCTTGTAGGAGTGGGCCCGCTCCAGGTGGCTCAAGGGCACGAGGCTGCCCAGGATCCAGAAGAGCTCGCTGTGCTCGGGGACGTCCGACTGGCGAAACAGCGCGGCGCGGTCGGGATCGAGGCCGAAGGCGAGGTAGGTCAGCGCGATGTCCCAGGTGAAGTCCCGGCGCAGGGCCGCGTCCTGGATGGTCGTCATCGAGTGCAGGTTCGCGATGAAGAAGAACGACTCTCCCTCCGCCTGCATCTCGACGAACTGACGGATCGCACCATAGTAGTTCCCCAGGTGCGGTCGCCCCGACGGCTGAACTCCCGACAGAATGCGCATGACGCGGCCTGGGTTACGCCAGCGCCGTAGCCAGCGCAACTCGCCGGCGTCCGCTTCTCGGCGCGTGGATCAGCGCACGAGCACGCGCGGTGGTTCGCTCGTGAAGTCCGCGTGCACGTGCCGACTGCCCCCCTCCTCGAGGCGGACCTGCGCGGAGATGGGCCCGTCCCAGGCGGGGCTCGTGAAGGTGGCCCGATAATCCCCCGCGGGGAGCTCCAGGGCGCCCACGGGGGTCGCGTGCCGCTGCCCGGCGATGGTGACTTCGGCGGCGGGCGCGGACGTGAGGGTGACCTTGCCGGGCGCCGGGCTCGGGGGGGACGCGACGAGGGAGGTCCCCTGCGCTGACGGGGCCGGGCTCGGAGCGGACGGAGCCGTGGGCGCGGTCGGCGATGAGGACGGCGCCGGCGGCGAGGTCAGCGGGGGGTGGGGGGGCTGGGGGGGCGCGCCGGCGAGGGGCGTCGAAGCCGCGGCGGGGCGCGCGGGAGCGCCGGGCGCCGGAGGTTCGAGCTGCGCTGGTGCGAGCTCTGCCTTCGCCAGGCTGGACGGCTCCGTCGTCGAGTCCGTCGTCGAGTTCGCGGGCGACGAGCCAGGGACGGCGTCCGCCGCAGGGGACGGGGAGGGCGCCCCCCGAGAAGCCTGGAGTGTCGGCTCCCCGGACGGCGAGCGCCCCTCGTCGCCGTCACCGCGACCAGCGAACGCGACGACGAGGGCGCCGCCCAAGAGCACCATTCCCAGGATCCAGGCTCCCCCGCGCGCCTTCGTGCCGCGCCCCACTCCGGCGCGAGGCGCGGCTCGCTCGGACGCCTCGACGGCCCCCGCCGGGCCCTGCGACCGCGCCCCGGGCGACAGCGGCTCTGGCTCCGCCGACTCCGCCCCCCGCGCCGACGACGGAGACGACCGCGACGCGGGCGACCGCAGCGACTCTGGCTCCGACGGCTCCGACGACGGCTCCGACGACAACGGGCGCGTCACCTGCTCCGACGACGATGACGCCCCACCTCCGTCCGACACCGCCGCCAGCGGGCGCGCCCCGGGCGACAGCGCCCCCGCCTCCGACGACCCCAGCGACGACGGACTCGCCTCGCCCGACGACGACCCCAACGACGGCAACGAGCCCTCCTCCGATTCCGGCGGCAGCGGGCGCGTCACCTGCTCCGACGCCGGCGGCTCACTCCCTTCGATGGGGCGCGTCGCGAAGGTCCGCGTCGGAGATCCCGCGCCGGGCGGAGGCACGGATCCGGAGCCCCAGGACGGCCACCGCTCCACGTCGGGGCGAGAGCTCCGCCGCAGCGCGCGCACGCGGCCCCCCAGGGCACGCGCCACATCCCCCAGGTCCGTCCCCCGCAGCACGTCCCGGAGGGCCCTGCCGAGCTCGTCGATGCTCTGCAGGCGCCGGCTCGCCTCCGGCTCCACCGCCGCCAGGAGCACGGCGTCGAGGGGCGCGAGTGAAGGGTGCGAGCGCGACGGGGGCTCGGGGAGCACCTCCACCGCCCGGAGGCTCTCCCGCTCCGTGGCGCGCCGAAACGGCGGGTGCCCCGTGCAGGCCTCGATGATCATGGCGCCGAGGGCGAAGACGTCCGCCGCGGGCCCCAGGGGGGCGCCCCGGACCTGCTCCGGGGGCATGTGCCCCGGCGATCCGAACACCTCGGAGCCGCCTCCCGAGGCCACCGGGCGAGCGATGCCGAAGTCGATGAGCCGCACCGCCCCCTCGTCGTCGATCAGGACGTTCCGCGGCGTCACGTCCCGGTGGATGATCCCCGCGCGCCGGTGGGCGTACCCGAGGGCGCGCGCCACCTCGATGCCCAGGTACGCGCCCGCCTCGAGCCCCAAGGCCCCGGAGGCCGCCAGGAGCTCCGCGAGCGTCACCCCGGGGCACAGCTCCATCGCGATGAAGTAGACGCCCTGCTCCACCCCCAGCTCGTACACGGGCACGATGTTGGGGTGGGTCAGCTCGACCGTCGTCTTCGCCTCTTGCACGAAGCGCTCCACGAACCGCGGATCGCTCGCGAGCTCCGGCCGGATCTGCTTCACCGCCAGGCGCTTCTCGAACCCGACTGCCCCACGGAGGGTGGCCACGAAGACCCGCGCCATACCCCCGGACGACAGCTCCCGTTCGAGCACGTACTTGCCGAAAATCTGGGGGAACATGACGGAGCAGCCAGCGGCCGGCTATCGTAGCCTCGTGCTCCCCCGGATGCTCCCCCCTCCACCACCCGGGCGAGATCGGGCCGAACCACGCCAGGCAGAGGGAGCCGGACGAGGCGGGGCCCAGCGCAGCCGGTCCTCGGGTTCATGTCCAGCACGAGCAGAGCGCGCGGCCGCGGCGCGGTGTTGGTCCGGAGGCTCGTGGCTCCTGCTGAGCGGTGTCCTCTTCGGGTGCGGGGACAGGGTCGTGGAGGTGCCCCGCACGGTGACCCTCCACGGCCTGCCGAGCTGCCCCCTCCCGGAGCAGACCCCGTTGATCGACCTGGAAGCCCTCGGTGACTTCCCCGCGGGCGGGCGCTCCGGCGAGGCTCCCCGGTCCGCGGGGCAGCGCCTGCTCTTCCCCGCGGAGACCCGCTCCATCGTCGCGCGCACCGGAGACGGCGCCTTCCAGGGGCTGGCGGAGGTCGACCCCTCGGGAGACGTCGACGTCCTGCTCTGGCCCCTGACCCGCCCCTGCACCCTGGCAGCGGCCCCCCACTACCCCGCTGCGGGCGGCGGTCGCGCCATCGCTCACCACCCCCGAGAGAACGTCGTCCTGATCGCGGGGGGCGACGCGGGCCAGACCTCCGCCGTGGTGGGCGCCCTCACCTTCCGGACCGACACCGGGGTCGCCGAGCCCGTCGACGCCGCCGCGCGCCACGTCCTCTTCGAGCCGCGGGCCCACGCCAGCGCCGCGCCCTTCGGCGACGATCTGATCGTCACCGGGGGCGAGGATCCCCTGGTCCCGGTGGAGCGGAACCGCAGAGTCCTCGAGAACGCCGAGGTGTTCTCCGTGCAGGCTCACAAATTTCTCACGGAGCTCATCGAGCTGCACACGCCCCGGACCCGCCACCGCTCCGTGCTCCTGCCCTCCGGGGAGGTGCTGTTGATCGGCGGTCACGACGGCGATGGCCAACCTTTGGCCCTGCTCGAGGCCGTCTCGCCCATGAGCCGGAGCTCGAGCCTCGGGGGCCTCGCCAACCTCGAGGTGGGGCGCATCGATCCCGAGGTGCTCTCCCTGGAGGGCGGCGGGTTCCTCGTGCTGGGCGGCTTCGACGCCGCGGGGGCTCCCCTTCCCGACGCCGAGTGGCTCTCCGCGGACGCCAGCGCGCACCTGGGGACGAGCCCGATCCCCGCCGCTGCCCACGTGACGGCGGCGCCCCTCCCCGGCGGAGGCGCCCTGGTCGTGCTCGGGTGCGTCGAGCCGGCGCCGCCTGGAGACGACGACTGTGACGGATGCGGATGTGAGGCTTCCTCCGCAGCGCTGTGGCTGGAGCCCAACCTTTCAGTGTACCCCATCGAGGTCCCGCCCGTCCATCGGCCCTGGCTGATCCCCGCGGCGGACGGCGCGCCGCTGCTCATCGATGGCGGAGCGCTCATCGATGGGGGCGTGATCGGTGAGGGGAGCGGCGGTGAGGGGAGCGGCGGGGACCGGATCTGGCGCCGCTTCAACCCGTGGCGTGTCCGCTTCGAGCCAACCAACCTGCCTCCCCTGCCCCCCGTCAGGGAGAGCCCACGCGGGGCGGAAGCTCCTGGCGACGCGCCGGGCGACGCTCCTGGCGACGCTCCTGGCGACGACCTCACGGACGACGCTGCCGACGGATCCGGTGGTGTGATCCTCGAGCGCCCCCTCTCCCTCGATCCGGGGGCGTTCCTGTGGATCGAGGAGACGTCGCGCCCGCGAGTGCGTGGGCTCCGGACGGCGGTGCGCCACCGCTTCACCCGGGACCTCGCGCTGCTCACCCTCACCCACCCCGAAGACGCCGGCTGGCCCCTGCACCTGGCACCCGCGCGGCCTGGAGCCGCCGTCTACGGCGATCGGGCCCTCGAGCTCACGGAGGCCCCCGTCTGGCTGACGGACGTGGATTTCGCGGACGTCGATCTGGAGCTGCGTTGGGAGGGCTCGGTCCCCGTCGTGTACCTGAACCGGGAGCCCTTCGGTGACGCGGAGCGGCCCTGGCCCGGCGGGAGCGAGGGGGACCCGCTCCGGGTGGAGCGCAGGGGAGCGACCGTCACCCTCCTCCGCGGCGGCGAGCGCCTCCAGTACGCACTCGGCGCTCCGCTGGGTGATCTCGTGGGTGATCCCGTGGGTGATCTCGTGGGTGATCTCGTGGGCGATCTCGTGGGGGATCCCGTGGCCAATCCGCTGGGCTACCCGACGGGTTACCCAACTGCCCGTGTGTCCGTGGGCTTCGCCAGCGGGCCTGGGCGGGCCGCGGGCCCCACGATCTTGCGCGGCATCGAGGTCACGCGCGTGGTTCCGGGGAAGGACGGCCGTCCGTGAGGAGTGGGTCGTGACCTCCGCGTCTTCGCTCGCCGTGCTCCTCGGGGCAGCGGGGGCCTGGGCCCTGTGCTGCGTCCACGTCGTGCTGGCCTACGCCCGGAGCCCCCGCGCGTCCGCCTTCCGCGCCGAATGGAACAACCGCTACTCCGCCGCGGGGCGCGCCCACCTGCGCTGGGCTCTCGTCTGGGGAGCCCTGGCCGCCCTGCTCGCCGTCATTTCTTTCGCCAGCGGCTGAACAGGCCCTGGTGCGCTCCCGACTCGGAGCGCCGCCGCATCTCGTAGACCCGCAGCTCGCGCTGCGCCTCCACGTGGCCCGGGGAGAGCTCCACGACGCGCCGGAACTCCCGCATGGCCATCGCCTCCTTGCCCGCCCGCTTCAAGAGCTGCCCGCGGTACCAGCGGATCCGGACGTTCTCCGGCTCGCGCTCCACGGCGCCGTCCATCAAGCGGATCAGCTCGGCGAAATCCTCCTTGCGCTGGCGCGCCTCGAGCCACGCGTAGAGGGCAGCGTACTCCGCCTGGCTCGGATCCCCCTCGTAGGCGGCCCGCGCCTCCTTCAGCGCCCCCACGTCGTCGCGCTTCTTCATGAGCACCTCCGCCCGCTGGAAGGCGGTGGCCGCCCGGAGCACCGCGAGCACCTGCTCTTGCTCTTCGGGGGCGTCCCCCTGGGTCAGCGCCTGCTCGTACTGGGCGCGCTGCTGAGGATCGCTGAGGACCTGGTGGGCCTCGCTCATGCGGGCGAAGACGCGCGTCACCCGCTCCCGCAGGTGCTCGAGCTCCGGGGCGAGGCGATCCGGGTGCCAGTTCTTGGCGAGCTTGAAGAAGCTCGCCCGGATCGACGCCACGTCCGCGCGCCGATCCACCTCGAGCACTTCGTAGAAATCCGCCTTTTCGAGCTGCTCCCGCCGCTCCAGCTCCTTCTCGAAGGCCTGCACCTGCTCGGGAGTGCACGGCGGGCGCACGCTGCCGACCGGCGTGCCCGTGGGTGGAGTGGTCGACGGCACCTCGTCGCTGACGCCGCGTTGGCTCGGCGACCGCGACAGGTTCGCCGACGAGGGCAGGCGACGGCGTGAGCTCGGGGACACGTGGCCCGGCTGAGAGGGGGTCAAGCGCCGGGGCGGCGGGACGCTCTGGGGGGACTCGGGCGGCTCCCGGAGGCCGACGGGCTCGCGCAGCGGGACACCGAGATCCAACTGACGGGTGTGATGGAGGGCGTACAGGATGCAGCGCACGCGCTCCTCCGTCGCGACGCCGCTGCGCAACAACTCCGCGACGGGCTGGGGCTTGGCGCGGAGCACGTTGACGAGGGCCGCCTCGGACTTGTCCATGTGGTAGCGCATGATGGGCGCCTCGAAGCGCATGCGCAGCCTCCGGTCGCCGAGCTCCTGCAGGGCGAGCGCCACCCGATCCGGGCGCGCCTTGTCCACGAGGGCGCGCCAGATCAGCGGCAAAGGCTTCACCCGCCACTCCGCGCTGGCTCCCCACGCGTCCAGGTAGTTCGCCTGATAGAGGCCGAAGGCGGTGCCGGGCGGCAAATCGCACAGGAACAGCACCTGACGCCGGAGCTGCTCCCGCAGCGCCACGTACAAGGACGTGTCGTCGACCTCCCCGCGGCGCACCAACCACTGCCCCAGGTGCTGTTTGGCCTCGCGGGTCTCCTCCAGGTAGCGCGCCCGCAGCTCCGCCGAGAGGATCCCGAGATCGTTGAGGACGTCCGCGAGGTAGACGGGGCTCTGGGCGAGGCGCGCCTTGGCGGGGGCACCTCGGACGATCAAGACGGCGCTCTTCGCGCCGCTCGGCTCCTGCAGGACCAAGGTGCCTGCCAGCTGCTCGTCCAGAAAGCGGACCAGCAGCTCTGGGAGGGGGCTCTGCGCCAGGGATCCTCGCAGCAGAACGGGGGGCGAAGGCACCCTCGAAGGCTAGCAAAATTTCCAGCCTCCTGGCGCGTTTGCACCCATCCGGAACCATTCGCTACGGTGCATCCCATGGCTCCCCCCCACACCAGCGCCCCCCACGCGAGCGCAGAGCGGACAGGTCCCCGGGCGCGGGTCCTCGTGGTGGACGACGAGCCCTCGATCCTCGCCACGCTCAAGAAAGCGCTCTCCCTCGAGGGCTACACCGTGGACGTGGCGGGCGGGCTCGCCATCGCTCGGGAGCGCCTCGCCAAGCAGAGCTATGACGCGGTGCTCCTCGACGTCGCCCTCCCCGATGGGCATGGAGTCGATCTCCTCGAGGAGATGCGCCAGGACGGCAACGAGGTCGTCGCGGTCATGATGAGCGGGCACGCCTCCATCGACGTGGCCGTGCGCGCGACCCGCCTGGGGGCGCTCGACTTCTTGGAGAAGCCCCTCTCGACGGACAGGCTGCTGCTCGTCCTCGAGAACGCCCTGCGCCTGACGCGGGCGGAGCGGGAGGCGGAGCAGCTCCGGGCCGAGGCGGGGTATTTCGACGAGCTCCTCGGCTCCAGCGTGGTGATGCGACAGCTCCGGGAGCGGGTCACTCGAGCGGCGCGCACCCCGGCGAGCGTGCTCATCACCGGCGAGCGCGGGACGGGCAAGGAGCTCGTGGCGCGGGCGATCCACCGGGCGTCCCCCCGCGCGCGGGGCCCCCTCGAGAAGCTCAACTGCGCGGCCGTGCCCGCCAACCTGATCGAGAGCGAGCTGTTCGGGCACGAGGCGGGCGCCTTCACGGGGGCCACCAAGCAGCGCCGGGGGAAGTTCGAGCGCGCCAGCGGCGGCACCCTCTTCCTGGACGAGGTCGGCGACATGCCCCTCGACATGCAAGCCAAGCTGCTGCGCGTGCTCCAGGAGGGGGAGATCGAGCGCGTGGGCGGGAACGAGACCCTGCGCATCGACGTGCGCGTCGTGGCGGCCACCAACAAAGATCTCATCGAAGCCTGCGCCGAGGGCACCTTTCGGCCGGACCTCTACGATCGCCTGAACGTGATCCCCGTCGAGCTGCCCCCGCTGCGCGCGCGGCGGGATGACATCGCCGAGCTCGCGGAGCACTTCCTCGCGCAAGCCGCCCGCAGGAACGACCGCCCCGGCGTGCGCTTCGACGCGGACGCCCTCCCCGCCCTCGCCGCCCACTCCTTCCCGGGCAACGTGCGAGAGCTGAAGAACCTCGTCGAGCGCCTCGTGATCCTGGGCCCCGACGACCTCATCCGCGCCACCGACGTCAACCAGGCCCTCGGCGGCAGCACCCCGATCCCACGCGGGCTCTATCGACCCGGCGTGCCCTTCCGGGTGCTGGTGGAGGAGGCAGAGCGGCGAATCCTCGAGGAGGCCCTCGCCGCCCACGGCGGGCAGATGTCCGCGACGGCCCGGGATCTCGGCCTCGAGCGGAGCCACCTGTACAAGAAGGCCAAGGCGCTGGGGCTCCGCAGGAGCGCCGAAGACGACGACTGAGCCCCGAGCGCGCTCGTCCCCTCCGTCGGACGTCCCCGGAGACGGCGCGCCGGAGACGCGCGGAGGCGCGCCCCGGAGACGCCCGGAGACGGCGCTTCAGCACGGCTCCGAGCGGCCCCGACGAGCGCGCAGAGCCCTCGCTGCTGGGCACACCCACGGCCGCGAAGGTCCCCACGGCCACGAAGGACCCAGGCCCCCACGGCATCACGGAGGACCGGCCCCCCGAGAATGACAGGCGCTCCTTCCCCAGGAGGGACCGCAGACTGCCCCCCACAGAGCACCAAACCCGATGAAAACCGCATTTCCATGGCCCGTGGCCGGTGATAGCTTGCCGTCATGAGCCGACCGGCGATCCAGCTCAAGGTCGCGGGACAGACGTATCGCGTCATCACGTCCGCCACCCAGGAGGATCTGCAGCGCCTGGCCGAGACCGTCGAGGACCGCATGCTCGCGTCGACGCCGCCCGGGCGTCAGCCGACGCAGCAGGCCCTGGTGTTGGCGGCGATCACGCTGGCTCATGAGCTCGAGGAGGAGCGCGCCCGCCGCCGGCGCGCGGAGGAACGACACCGGGAGATGTTGCAGAACCTCCTCGGGCGCATCGACGCCGTCCTCGACGAGGCAGAGGTCCCCGTCGAGGCCGCGGCGCGCGCGCCCCGGAGCGTGGACGAGGAGCTGGAGCTCCCCGACGGCCCCTGAATCAACCGCTCACCGCGGTCGACCGCATTGCCGGCGCCTCACCGCGCCGCCGCTCACGGCGCCTCCCACGCTGCGCCGCACTGGTCAGCCGCAGGTCAGCCGCTCACTGCGGCAGGCAACGATCCCGATCGGACGGGGGCACCATTGCCTGACAGACGCTGCAATCCGTCGGGCCATCCAGGCCCGCCGCGCAGACGTCCAGGGTCGCTCCCTGGGGCGGGAGGCAGTCGCCGGAGGCGGTCACCTCGCCCCCCACGACCACGCTGCACCCGTCGCACACGACGATGGGGAACACGAACTCCCCCGACTCCACGTCCTGGCCCCCGAGCGTCTCTCCGAACACGCGCACGCTGGACAGGTACTCGCCTGGATCCAGATCGAGCCCGGCGGGGATCATCATGACGACCGCGCCGAAATAGCCGGGGTTCGTCGAGGGCGATGGATCGACGGTGCCGCTGATGGTGGTCGTGTAGTGGGCAAGCTGCGCGCCCGTTTCGGCCTGCGTCAGCCGGACCTCCGCGCCCTGGAGCGCGATGCGGCTCGTCTCCGTGCGGACCTGATCGTTGTTTCCCTGAGCCACCAGCTGGTTGCCGAGCAGCAAGCCCGCCGAGTAGCCATCGACCATGAGCTTGTCCATCAAGCCCGACCCGAGGCGCGGCTGCCCGGGATCGAAGATGTACCCGCTGCAGTCATCGGAGCGCGCCAGCACGCCCACCACGAAGAGGGTCGAGTGGTTGTCGGCGCAACCTGAAAAGCCGACCAGCCCCAGGGCAGCAGTGGCGGTCGTGGCCAGGAGGGTTCGGGGGACGAAGGAGCTCATAGGGACCTCAGCCTTGGGACGAGCACGGACGAAAAGTGTATCGGTGCCACACCAGGGGTGCCAACTTCCGGCTCCTCCCGAGCCCACGCTTCGCTAAGCCCACGAGGGTCCTGTCTGGGTCCTGTCTGGGTCCTGTCTGGGTCCTGTCTGGGTCCTGTCTGGGTCCTGTCTGGGTCCCGTCACCGGGACCAGCCGCTCGCCGAGGCGCCGCCTCACGGAACTTCGCGCTCAGGGATCCGCGACGCTTCGGGTGTGGGTCACCAGCTCGTCGAGTGAGAGCATGTGGGTGTCGACGGCTCCGACGTCGCGGGCCACCACGAACCGCAGCGCCTTGCCGGCCCGCTTCTTGTCGTGACCGACGAGCCGCGCGGCATCATCGAGGGCGCCCTGGTCGAGGCGGTGGGGCAACGCGAGCTTCGCGAGCAGAGCCATGCAGCGCGCCTCCAGCTCCGCCGGGGTCTGCCCGAGGCGCCGACCGATGCGCAGGGCCGCCACGAGCCCCAAGCTCACCGCCTCGCCGTGGGTGAGCAACGTGAAGTCACCCGCCGCCTCGAGGCCGTGGCCCACCGTGTGCCCGAGGTTGAGGACCGCCCGCAGGCCGCCTTCGCGCTCGTCCCGGGCCACGACGTGCGCCTTGACCCTCACGCAGCGCTCCACCACCTCGCGCACGAGCTCGGGCTCGCGTCGGAGGATGCCTTCGCTCTCCCGCTCGAGGAGCTCGAACAGCGCCGGGTCGCCGATGAGCGCCGTCTTGACCACCTCCGCGAGCGCGCTGCCGTAGGCGCGCTGCTCCTCCGTGCGCAGGGTGGTCACGTCGCAGAGCACGCCGGCCGGCTGCCAGAAGGCGCCCACCGAGTTCTTCGCGCTGCGGAAATCCACGCCGGTCTTGCCGCCCACGGAGGCATCCACCATCGCGAGGAGCGTCGTGGGCGCGCCCACCCAGCGCACCCCGCGCATCCAGGTGGCCGCGGCGAACCCGGTCATGTCCGTCACCACGCCCCCTCCGAGGCCGACCAGCGCGCTGCCGCGATCGAGGTTGGCCTCGAAGGCGCGCGCGTAGATCTGC
Organism: Myxococcales bacterium; assembly: GCA_012514535.1. Classification (GTDB taxonomy): domain Bacteria; phylum Myxococcota_A; class Polyangia; order Polyangiales; family Polyangiaceae; genus NIC37A-2. The sequence continues at coordinate 26,251 of JAAZAA010000141.1, forward strand.
TCGAGCCCCCGCAGGTTCTTGTGCTGTTCGCCGGGCTCGAGCGCCACCTCGGCCACGGGGACGCCCAGGGTGTCCAGGGCCGCGCGGGCGCGCTCCCCGTAGAGCCCGCCCACCGTCGTGTCCGTGACGAGCAGGGCGCTGGAGCAACGACCCACCAGCGGGGCCAGCCGGCTCCCGAGGCGATCGGCGCCGATCTCCACCACGTAGGAAGCCGCGCCCGCGGCCACCGCCACGGCGTCCCGCTCCCAGTGACCGAGCACCTCCTCCTGGATCCCGGAGACCTCCCGTCCCTCCGTGGACACCTGCCCGTGGCACTCGCGGTAGGCGATCTCCCTCGCCTCCAGGAGCTCGCGCACCCGCGCCTCCGCCGCCGCGCCCCGAGCCGACCCCAAGAGGGGCCGCGGCGCGCCGGAGTCCGCCTCGACGCGGCGCACGATCTCGGCGGGGCTGGCCGTGAGAGTCACGACCACCGCGGCCTCGATCGCCTCCAGGCGCACCTCCCGCTGGAGCAACGCGCCCCCCCCGAGGCTCACCACCGGGGCCTGGGAAAACTCGTCCCGCCAGCGCTGGAGCAGCTGCGTGAGCTCCGCCCGCTCCCGAGCCCGGAAGGCGCTCTCTCCCTCGTCGGCGAAGAGGGCCGCGATGGTCTTGCCGGCGCGCTCTTCGACGCGCTGGTCCAGATCGACCCAAGGGCGGCCCGTGGCTTCCGCCACCCGCCGGGCGACGGTGGTCTTGCCCGTCGCCATGAAGCCCGTGAGGAGCAAGGGGCGCTGCATGGGCGCCTTATAGCGAAACCTCCGACCCTGCGCCCGCTCCAGCCCAGGGCGCGGACGGCTCCCCCTGGACCACCCCGAGCGAGGCGGCCCACGCCGACGCGGAGCGCAGGACGGACATGACGGGAACGAGGCCGCGGCCGGCGGGCTTTGCTAGGATGTGCCCCACCCCATGCCACGCGTCTCGTTCGACAAGTACCAGGGGCTCGGCAACGACTTCATCGTGCTGCGCCACGAGGACCCCGACTCCTTCCCCGTCGAGCGAGCCAAGGCGCTGTGCGACCGCCACTTCGGCGTCGGAGCCGACGGCGTCCTCCTGGTGAGCCCCCCGACGACGGCGGCGGCGCGGGCGCGCATGACCGTGCTCAACGCCGACGGATCGCGGCCCGAAATGTGCGGCAACGGGCTGCGCTGCGTCGCGCTCTTCCTCGCCCGCGAGGACGGCCCGGACGCCAGCGACTTCGTGGTGGACACGGACGCGGGCCCCCGGAGCTGCCTCGTGGAGATGGAGGCGGAGCCAGCCGGAGGACGCGCGGCATCCGTCACCACCGGCATGGGGCGCGCGCAGCTCGACGGAGAGCTCGAGGTCCGGCACGGGGAGACCTCCGAGCGCTTCACCCGAGTCTCCATGGGCAACCCGCACGCGATCCGCTTCGGTCCGCCGGTGGATCTCGCGCGCATCGACGAGCTGGGGCCCTTCGTGTCGAGCCAGGTGCCCGGCGGGCTCAACGTCGAGTTCGCCACGCTCCAGGGGGCGGCGCGGATCGATCTGGTGGTCTGGGAGCGCGGCGTGGGGCGCACCTTGGCCTGCGGAACGGGAGCCGCGGCGACGGCGGTCGCCGCCGCCGTCGCCGGACACGCCCCCTTCGACGCGCCGATCGCGGTGCATTTGCCGGGAGGGCCCCTCGAGATCCGGGTGAGCCGAGAGGATCTCGACGTGCAGCTCCGCGGCCCGGCGCGCTGGGTGTTCTCTGGCTGGCTCTCCCCGGAGGGCCCCGTCACCTCGTGAACGCGCCCCCTCGTGAGTTCCGCTGCCGCGTGAGTTCAGCCGCCGCCAACGAGGCCACCGCCAACGAGGCCACCAACCGCCCGTGAGTATCCCTCCTCCCCCCACCCTCCACGTCGTCGCCGTCGTCCGCGACCGGGCGACCCACCAGCTGATCGAGCGTGTCATCGAGGGCTCCGGGGACGCGGTGACCTTCGCCCCCGATCTCGCGGAGGGCCTGGCCTGCTGCGCGTCGGAGGCGCCGGATCTGGTGCTCGTGGAGGTGGGCCTCGACGAAGGCGCGGGCCTGGCGGTGGTGCATCACATGCGGGCCCTGGCGCCGCGAGCCGCCGTCTACGCGCTGGCCACGCCGGCCCAGCTCGAGCTGGCCACCCAGGCGGTCGCCCTGGGGAGCACGGGCGTCTTCATGCTCCCCCTCGCCGGAGACGAGCTGCTGAGCGCCCTCAGCGGCGTCCGCACCCGCATCGGTGAGCAGTGGCGCACGGACGAGCTCGAGCGCGAGGTCCAGGGGGCGCGGCTCGCCGGTGAGCTCCTCGACGCCCTGGACGCCATGGGTGAGTGCGTCGGGCGGCGCCAGGCGGCCCGAAGCGCCCTGGAGACCTTCGTCACCGCCACCCGCGCGCGGCGCGGCGCGGTGTTCCTGCGCCCCTCGGAGGCCTCCCGAGAGCTCATGCTGACGGAGCAGATCGGCGAGTTCTCGGGCTTGCCCGGGTTCTGCGCGGAGATGGATCTGATGCGCTACGCCGCGGCCCAGGAGGGCATCGAGGTGGTGCGCCTCGCCAGCCGGACCAGCCAGCAGGGCGTGCTCCTCCTCGGAGACATCGGCGGCATCGGCTCCGCCCCCACGACGGGCTCCGGCCCCCCCCTCCCCGGAACGGCGCTCTCCGGACGAATGACGCTGGCCCGCTCGGGGCCCGTCCGCGCCGCCCTCGAGCGCGCAGCCGCCCACGCCGCGGCCCTGGTGGCCCTCGGCGCCGAGCGGGAGGCGGCCAGCCGTGGTACGATGAAAGATCCGGACTCGAGCGCCTACACGTTCGCCTACTTCGTGGACGTGGCGGGTCGGGAGATCGACAAGGCGCGACGTCATGGCCGGCGCTTCGCGCTCGCCACCCTGACCATCGAGACGCCCGGCATCGAGAGCGCGGCGGACTCGGTCCAGCTCGCCGAGCACGTGCTGGCGGCGGTGCGCGACACGGACGTCCTCGCCCGGGTCGACGATCGTGAATTCTACCTGCTGCTCCCGGAGACCGGCGGCATCGGCGCCCACGCCTGTCGCCGCCGGGTCATGCGTCACTTCCGCCAGGCGGCTCCCCAGGCGCAGCTGAGCATCGGGGTGTCGACCTATCCCCACGACGGCGGCGACCTGTCCGGGCTCATGCGGGTGGCGCGACACCGCGCCGACGCCTCCCGCGACTCCGTCGTGTCCCGCCTCGATCTCGCCTCCTCGAGCCTGACGGACGTCCTCGAGCGCCTGCTCGGCTACGTGATCGAGGGCACGAGCCACGGCGTGAGCCCGGAGCAGCCACGGATCCTCACGCTCCCCCGCGCGGACATCGTGCGCCTGGCGGCGGGCGCGGTGAACGAGGCGCGCCGGAGCGGCTCCGCCTGGGCGGTCACCACGGATCGACCGGGGCTGAACCTCTCCTCCGCCGTCCGTGTCGCCCTCGGGGCTCCCTCGGAGGAGGCGCGGCTGGACTGCGCCGACGCGAGCCTCGTCACGGAGGCGAGCGACATCGAGGCCTTCAGCCTCATCACGGAGCATGGGGCGTACTCCTTGCTCGGTCGGCTGCGGGACGACGTCGTGCACGGCGTCCACACCGCCGACCCGCTGTTCTCGGACTTCTTGGTGGATCGCCTCAGCGACCTGGTCGGCACGAGGCTCTGGAGCTCATGACCCTCTCCGTGCTCATCGTCGACGCAGAGCTCGAGGTCCTCGGAGAGCTCGCCTCCGGCCTGCGGGGCCTCGGGCTCGAGGTCGCCATCGCCGACTCCCCTGCCCTGGCCCTGGAGCGCGCGCGGAGCCGACGCCCCGACGCCCTCGTCATCGAGCAGAGCTTCGCCCAGCACACGGATCTGCTCGAGCGGCTCGCCGCCGACCGACACCTCACGACCATCCCACGCCTGCTGATGGCGGACGCTCCTTCCGACGAGACCCTGCTCGATCGGCGGGACTGCGCCGCCCTGGCGCGGAGCCTCTACGAGCTACCGCGGGAGCGATCCGTGGCCGCCCGGGAGGGGGATTTTCGAGGGGATTTGACCCAGCTCGGCGTCGTGGACCTGCTGCAGCTCCTCAGCATGAACCGGCGCAGCGGTGCCTTGACCATCGCCACCGCGCGAGGCGCCGGGGAGGTCCGGCTGCGGGACGGGGAGATCGTCGACGCCGTGTTCCGCCGGCAAGAGGGAGAGAAGGCGCTCTTCCGGCTCCTCGCGGAGCAGGAAGGCAGCTTCGCCTTCGCCAGCGGCAACGAAACCGCACTGCGTCGGATCGAGGTGCCCACCAGCGCGCTCCTCCTCGAGGGCGTGCGGCAAATCGACGAGGTGCGGCAGCTGCGCGAGCAGCTCGGAGGCGCCGAGGCGGCCCTGACCACCCACGCGGATCTGCCGGGGGACGCCGCCCCCCTCGAGCAGGAAATCTTCGCGACCCTGGAGGCGCCCAAGTCCCTCGACGACCTCCTCGAGGAGCTCGGTGAGAGCGACCTGCGCATCCTCCAAGTGACCCACCGGCTCCTGGAGCGCGGCCACCTGCGTCGCCTCAGCGAGGGCGCCACCCGGGCGGAGCTCGCGGAGCCAGACCGACAGCACCTCCTCGCCGCTCTGCTCCGGCGGTTGAGCCGAGAGGGGTTCGGGGGCACCGCGCGGCTCGTGTTCGCGGGCGACGCGCGTCGTCTCGCTGCCTTGGCCCACGCGGCGGGGCGCCTCGCCGAGGCGGAGGTGCCCGCCCAGTCCTTGCCCCTGGCCCCCGTCCCTCACTCCTTCGCCACCCTGAAGCTGCCCGAGGGCGCCCGCCTGGAGCTGGTGGCGCTCCCCCTGCTCGAAGAGTTCGGGCCGCTGTGGGGGTTGTCCCTGCCCGGGAGCGCCGCCGTGGTCCAGCTCGACGGGCCAGGGTCGCCGCTGCTGGAGCACCTCACCGGGGTCCTCGGGATCCCCCTGCTGTGTGCGGCGTCCTTGCTCGGGGAAATGGACGAAGGGGACAGCCAGCAGGTGGCCGCCCTGATCCGCGGCGCCCTCGACCAGCTCGTGAGCGCCTGAGCCGCCGGGGCGGCGACGCGAGCCGCCGAAAACTCGCCCGCCCCGCGGACCCCATGGTAGCGGCCATGGTTCGGTACCCAGGTGGTCCCCCGCCGAGCGGCGGCAGGCCGGAGGAACGCGTGAAGGAAGAGCAGAGCACGCCAGGCTTCAGCTTTCAGCTGAGCGCGAGCGCACCCCCCGCCGAGGTCGTGAGCCAAGAACCTCGCCAGGAGGGGCTGGATCCCCTCGAGCCGAGCTGGTTCGCCCTGTCCGATCCGACCCTCGAGCTCGATCTCCCCACCCGCACCCCGGCTCCCGTGGCCTCCCTCGAACCCGCGCAGACGCTCCCGGGCGACGCGGAGCCCGCGCAGACGCTCCCGGGCGACGCGGAGGCCGCGCAGACACTCCCGGGCGACGCGGAGCCCGCGCAGACGCCGCCGAGCGAGCAACGGGCCAGCAACGCCGACGGCGACGCGGAGCCCGCGCAGACGCCGCCGAGCGAGCAACGGGCCAGCAACGCCGACGGCGACGCGCGCCCCGGCGAGCGACCCCCGGCTCCGGCGATCAAACGCATTTCCTTCCCGCGGACGGCGACCACCGTCTTCTCCGACTCCGTCAGTCAGGCGCCCCGCGTCCGGCTCGAGTCCACCGACGACGAAACCGACGACGAGACCGACGACGACGCTCCCCTGGATCTCCCGCTCTCCGCCCCTGCCCCGAGCCGCGCCGCCCGCGCGACGAGCACCTCGGAGCCGTGGCACCGGGTCCAGCGCTGGTCCTTGCAGGCCGCCCGCGGGACCGCTCGCCTCGCTCGCGCCGGAGGGCGCTGGGCGCTCGCCACCACTCGAGCGACGAGCAAGCGCGCCGCGGAAGCCTGGGCCCGCCGCCAGGAGCGGAAGCCGAAGAGCTCGGAGCTCCCGGGGCCAGCGTCCGCGCGGCCGCCCGAAGCCACCCTCTCCGGGGAAGAGGTCGCGCCCATCGCCGAGGAGACCCCGCGCCCGCCGTCGGTCGTCGTCGAGCGGGTGCGCCCCGTGCTCCCGGCGCTGGCTGCCCTCGGCGCCGCGGGCGCCTGCTACGTCCTCGTGGCGAGCCTCGTCCCCACGCCGGGAAATACCGACGCGCCCGCCGAAGACGCCGCAGCGGCGGACGCCCCCGGGCTCGCGTCCCCTTCCTTGGCGAGCTCCGTTCCCAACGACATCACCGCCGCTCCCGCTCCTGCCGCCGACGTCGAGGCAGCCCAAACGGAGCAGCTCCCGCTCCCCGAAGGGCTGAGCTGGCCCGGAAAAGGCCTGATCGAGGTGGTGACCGGGGGACGTGAGCTGATCTATGTCGATGGGGTGTTCACGGGACGCGGACCTCTGCGCCTGATCCCCGTCGCACCCGGCAACCATGAAGTCGTCCTCCGCACCGAATCCAGCGAGCGCAAACACGTCGTCGACGTCGCCGTCGACCGGCGCACGCGGATCGCGCTCGGAGGCGGCGACGACGCGGCCCCGAAGCGGGATCGCTGAACGGATCCGGTCCCGGGGGCTTCGCGGGACGGCGCTCGGCTTGCTCGGCGCGCTCTGCCTCGCGAGCCTGGGCCTCACGAGCCTGGCGGGATGCCAGTGTGAGGCGGAGCACGCCGAGAAGGAGCCCGGAGCCATCGCCCGGGGCGCCAAGGGGCCGCAAACGGAGCCCGAGCCCGCGCTGCAATCCCTGGCGCTGCTGGACGAGTCCGACGACTGCGTGCTCGGACACCGGGGCATCACCCTGGATCTCGGCTCCCGCGTGGCGGAGGCGCGCCGCGGGTTCTCGGTGGTGCGCGAGGACGACGTCGAGTGGGTGACCCGGCAGGGCGCGCGCTTCGGGCGCTTCACCACCAAGCGCGTCGCCTACGATTTCTGGATCGACCGCCCCTTCGCCTCCGTGGCCCTCAGCGCCAAGGTCCACGGCGCGGGCGCCCGCCACCTGGCCGCCTACATCGATGGTCAGCACGTCGGGATCATCCGCCTCACCGAGGACAAGACCCGCATCGCCCGCTTCCCCCTGAAGGAAATGGAGCTCACCAAGGGTCGTCATCGCCTGACCCTGGTCTTCCTCAACAAACCTCGTCGCGCCGCGAACCAGAGCGAGGGGGAAATCTCCTGGCTCAACCTCGCCGAGACCCACCCCAAGGACGCCACGGACACGCCGCCGACCCGACGAGACACCTTCGTCAGCGTCGCCCTGGACGGCAAACCCATGCGCGCGCTGGCGCTCCGGCAGCGGAGCAACGTCCACTGCCCCGTCTGGGTGCCCCCGAACGCCCAGCTGCGCCTCTCCCTGGGGCTCTGGGGCCCGGGCAAGGGTCAGGCCGAGGTCGTCGTCTCTCGAGACAACGAGGCCCCCGTCTCCCTCGGAGTCCACGATCTGAAGGCAGAGCACGGCTGGACCACCGTCGAAGAGTCCCTCGCGGAGTTCGCCGGGCAGCTGGTGCGCCTCGAGTTCCTCGTGCACGGGACCAGCGAGGGCGCCCGGGTGGCCTTCGGAGAGCCGCGCATCGAGCGGGATCCTGGCCCGTCGACGGAGGCGAATCCCTTCCTCCCCGCCCGGCGAGCGGTCCTCGTGGTGCTCTCCGGCCTCGGGCGGAAGCACGCGCCCCCCGCTTCTCGCGCCCACGGGCTCCCGGCCCTCGCCCGCTTCGCCCAGCGCGCCACGTACTTCTCCGGCTATCGCACCCCCAGCACCCTCGCGCCCGCGGTGATGGCGAGCTTGCTCACGGGGCAGGATCCCCGCCGGCACGGGCTGGAGCAGAGCACCGCTCGCCTCCCCGACTCCGTCCAGACGATCGCCCAGGCGGTGCGGGCCCGCAGCGGGCGCGCCGCTTTCTTCACCGCCGTCCCCACCAGCTTCCCCGCGTTCGGCTTCGATCGGGGCTGGGAGCGCTTCGAGGCCATCTCGCCCGTCGCGGACCGACCCGCGACGGAGCCCCTGCCCCTCGCCCAGCGCTGGCTCGACGGCTACTCCCAGGAGACCACGCCACAGCTCGTCGTGATCCACCTGCGGGGAGCGCATCCCCCCTTCGACGTCCCCCTCGAGCGAGCCCGGGAGCTGCCCCCCTTGGAGTACGGTGGTGATCTGCACCCGCGCCGCGCCGCCATCCAGCTGGCGGCGGTCCGTAGTCGCCCCCGGCCCCAGCAGCGCAAGCTCGTCGACGAGGACTGGACGCGCCTCGAGGCTCTGCAGCGCGCCGCCCTCGAGAAGCAGGACGCCGCCGTCGCGCGCCTCTTCCGCTGGCTCCAGGACGAGGGCCTCTGGGACGACTCCCTCGTCGCGGTGCTCGGAGACGTGACCACGGACGAGGCACCCGAGGTCCCCTACGCGCCCCACCCGCCCCTCAGCGAGGCTCGGCTCCACGCGCCGCTGCTCGTGAAGTGGCCCGGCGGAGCCCTCGCCGCCCACGAGATCAGCCAGCCCGTCACCACCGTCGACCTCAGCCGGACCGTGCTCGCGGCCCTCGGCGTGGAAGCTCCAGGACCCCTCGATGGCGTCGATCTGCGGGACATCGCCCGGGGTCGCGCGCAGCTGCCCCAGCGCGCGTTGTTCGCGACGGGGGAGAACTCCTTCGCCACCCGCGCGGGGGAGTGGCTCCTGCGGGGAGATTTCGGCTCGGTGCCCACCCTCTGCCGGCTCGGGCCCGATCCCGCCTGCGTGAACGACCTCCTCGACCAGAACCCCATCGCGGCGGCGTCCCTGTGGCACTGGACCTACCGCCGAGAGCGCGACGAGCGCGCTGGTGCCCCGCAGCGGGTCCAGATCGACCTCGAAGGGGACATCCGCGCCGCGCTCACCGTGTGGGGCTACCTCCCCTGAGCCCGCGCCGGGTGGTCCACCCCAGCGAGCGACTCACGAACAGCGACGTTCGACGAACGACTCCCGGGCGCGAGGAACCTTCACGAACGACTCACGCCACGCGGCTCCTCACAAACGGCTCACTGCGTGCGGCGACCGACGAACGGCCTGCGCGCCCAACGGCTCACCGCGCGCAGGGACGAACGGCCAGCGCCCGCCGAGCGACTCACGTCCCGCGACGCCCGCCGAACAGCTCGATGTGCAGGCGCGACGTATAGCGGACGCCCCGCCGGAGCGCGGCGGCGGAGATCAGCGGCCCCCGGGCGCGCAGGGTCTCCCGATCCGTCGCCTCGGGCATGAACAGGACGCGCTCCCGCGGCCACCCCAGCGACTCGATCAGGGCGTCCGCCTCCTCGATGTCCGCCTCGCCCACCACCAGCTTCAGATCCGCCCGCCCCGTCTCCCGCAGGATCTCCAGGGCGCGGGGACGCAGGCGCCGCGACGCCGGCTCGCCGCTGTTCTCCAGCTTCGGCGACACGTTGAAGTGGTCCACGCGGCGCAGCAGGGCCTCCGTGGGCGGCACGGTGCCGTTCGTCTCCACCTCCACGAACAGGCGCGCGCGCCCCGCCTCCGCTCGCCGCCGATCCAGCTCCTCGAGCAGCCCCTCCAGCTCCCGCTGCTGCAGCAGGGGCTCCCCGCCCGTGATCACGACGTGCGCGACGCCAGCGTCGAGCAGCTCGTCGGCCACCTCGTCCAGAGGCCGCCGCCGCACCTCGCGCTCGAAGTCGAAGCGCTCGAAATCCCACGTGTAGGGCGTGTCACACCAGCGGCAGCTCAGGTTGCAGCGCGCCAGGCGCAAGAAAACGCTCGGCACCCCGACGTGGCGCCCCTCGCCCTGCACCGACCGAAAGATCTCACTCACCAAGAGCTCACACCGCCGCCGCGGCCGCTCTCCTCCACGGGTCTCCTGGCGCGGCTCGGCCTCCGCCCGGCCGCGCGGCTCACCCTTCCAGCGCGTGTGGTCCGACACCGCAGCTACAAGTCCGTCCGGATCACGCGCCCACCGGACGGCGCGGCTGCCTTGGGGGGAGAGGCATCCTGCGTGGGAGCCGTCGTCGGGGCCGGAGGCGCCGTGTGCCGTCGCGCGGCGCGAGCCGCCTCCGCCGCCTCGCGCTCCTGCTTCTCCTTCTCCGCCGCCAGGCGCTCCGCCTCGATGCGCTCCCGCTCCGCGGCGATCTTCAGGGCCTCGGCTTCGAGCCGCGCTCGCTCCGCCTTCGCTCGCTCGGCCTCGGCGCGCGCCTCCTCCGCCTCCCGGCGCAGCTCCTCGGCGCGCTGAGCCGCCGCGGTCTTCTCTTGCTCCGCTTGCTCGGCGCGGGCGCGCGCCTCCGCTTCGTCCTCACTGGCCACCGACAGGGCGTAGACTCCGCCTCCGGCGAGGGACAGGAGCCCCACGGCGGCCGCCGTGAGCAGAGCCCAGCGGCGCGGCGCCTTGGGGGCGGCGCGTCCGTAGTCGCCGCTCGCGCTCCAGGTGCTCTGGGTACGCTGGCGGGGCGTGGCCTTCCGCTCCGCCCCCGACGACGCGGACAGCGCGTCGGAGGAGCCCGGCTCGGGCACGAAGGTGCGCTCGAGCCGATCGTCCCGCACCAGCTCCGTCCCGTCGGGCCCGGTCATCCCCGCGCCCGAGGGCGTGTGCCGACCGAGCGTCGCCTCGGGGAGCGGGCCCACGCTCGCCAGCCAGTCCCGCAGCGCCTGCTGCAGCTCGGCCGCCGTCTGGAAGCGCTCCTTCGGCTCCCGGGCCATCGCCTTCTGGACGATGGCCGCCAGGGCGGGATCCATGTCCGGGACCTTCTCCGTCAGGGGCACCGGGCTCTCGAGCACGATCTTGAAGAGCAGCTCGTTGAAGGTCTCCGCCCGAAACGGCACCTCTCCCGCGAGCGCCTCGTACAGGATCACCCCCACCGCATAGAGATCGACCCGATGGTCGACGTTGCGGTTCCCCTTCGCCTGCTCCGGGGACATGTAATAGGGGGTCCCCATCACCGCTCCCGTGCGAGTCATCGAGAACTCACCGTTGACGTCGCTGAACTTCGAGATCCCGAAATCCAGGATCTTGACGAAGTCCCGCTGCCCGGAGCGGTTCGAGACCAGGAAGATGTTGTCGGGCTTCAGGTCCCGATGGATGATGCCCGCCTGGTGGGCGGCGCTCAGGCCCTCCAGCAGCTGGAGCACGATCCCCACGATGTGGTGCCCCTGCAGGCGCCCCCGCGCCTCGATGCGTTCGCTCAAGGACTCGCCCTCGAGGAACTCCATCACCATGTAGCGATCGCCATCGGCCAGGTGGCCGAGATCCAGCACCTCCACGATGTGCTCGGATCCGATGCGCCCCGCTGCCTGCGCCTCGCGCTCGAAGCGCTGCACCGCGTCCTTCGACCCAGCGACCTGGGAGTGCAGCACCTTGATGGCCACGCGGCGGTGGATCCGCGTGTTCTCGCCTTCGTACACGGCGCCCATCCCTCCTTCGCCGAGGAGACGGACGATCCGGTACTTCTGGTCGACGACGTCGTCAGGAGTCAGCGCCATGAGGAAACCCTCGTGAGAATGCCCATGGTGCCATGGGGCTCCCCCCGCTGCTACGGGAGAAATGCCCGCTTCGAGCAGGCCGCCAAGCCCCTGCGGAGTGCGCTGGCAGCGGAACCGGCCCGCGAGCGGCCCGGTGGTCATGACGTCGGGCACGGAGCCGAGGTCGACGCGGCGGATTTCCGCGCCGCTCCCCTGGAAGCGGACGCTTCGGCGGCGGCCACGCGGCCTCAAATCCCAAAAAACGGTTGGATCCCCCCAGCCAAACGGTTTAGGTGCCCAGGCGTGAGCGAGCCGAGCACCGCCGACGACGGACGATCGAAGCCCAACCCCCCCGGGACCGCACCCGGCTCCGATCCGAGCGTGTCGGTCCACCTGCTGCGCAAACGGGACGGCCGGCCGCCGAACGTCCTGCGCCCCGTCACCATCCAGTGCGGCTTCCAGCGCCTGGCGGAGGGCTCCGTGCTGTACTCCGCGGGGGGAACGGTGGTCCTCGTCACCGCGTCCGTGGACGAGACGGTCCCCGAGTGGATGAAGGGCCGGGGCCGGGGTTGGGTGACCGCCGAATATCAAATGCACCCTCGGGCCAATCCCCGCCGCCGGGAGCGCCGGGATGGCCGCGAGCGCCCTCTGGGCGGCCGCACCCGCGAGATCGAGCGGCTCATCGGGCGGGCCCTGCGCTCGGCGGTGGACCTCGACGCCCTGGGCGAGCGGTCGATCACCATCGACTGTGACGTCCTGGAGGCGGACGGTGGCACGCGGACGGCCGCGGTCACCGGGGGCTTCGTCGCCCTCGCCCTCGCCCTCGGCAAGCTCCGGACCGATGGCCGCCTGACCAAGGCCGTGCTGCGGGACCAGGTGGCGGCGGTGAGCGTCGGCCACGTGGACGGCGCCCTGGCCCTCGACCTCTGCTACGCCGAGGACAGCACCGCTCGGGTCGATCTGAACCTGGTGGCCACCGCGGGCGGTGCGATCGTCGAGGTCCAGGGCACGGCGGAAGGAGAAGCCGTGCCCCGCGCCGAAATCGACGCCATGATCGACCTCGGCCTGGCGGGGATCGCGGAGCTGTGCCGCTTGCAGCGGACGGCGATCGAGACCGCCGGCGTGCCCTTCGACCCTCTGTTCCGATGACGCGACGCGTTTCCACGTTCCAGGCGCCCCAGCTGCAGAGCCCCCCAGGGACCGGCGGCCGAGTGGAGCTGCGCCTCCGCCCGTCCCCCGAAGCTGCGCCGGCAGACCACGCCGACGCAGCGAGCCCGGAAGCAGGCTCCGCGCCCGTCGCGATCTACGTCGCCCGCTGGGCGACGTCGGAGCGGACCTGGGACGGGGAGATCCAGGTCGACGCGGACGGACGCGTCCAGATCCGCGCGGCGGATCCGCCCCCTCCGGCGTGGCTCACGGAGTTCAGCGCCCAGCTCCTGCGCACCACCGCCCGCAGCGTGCTCGGGGGCAGCGCCCCGTGGCCGCGCCGACTCACCCGCTGGCGCGCGGCCCCGACCACCTCATGACGAAACGCGCTCCCGACGAACGGCCCGTCGGCGGGCGCGCCGAGGCCGCTCAGGCCCCCCCTGGCGGGGTCGTGACCTTGCTCACGGATTTCGGGCGCCAGGACCCCTTCGTGGGGGTGATGCAAGGGGTGCTCCTCGCGGTGGCGCCCCGGGCGCGACTCATCGACCTCACCCACGAGGTTCCTCCTCAGGCGGTGGAGGTCGGGGCGTTCTGGCTCCAGCGCTGCTCCCGCTACTTCGCCGCCGGGACCGTGCACCTGGCCGTGGTCGATCCCGGCGTCGGCACGGCTCGCCGCGCCCTGGCGCTCGCCGCGCAGGGGCACTTCTTCGTGGGGCCGGACAACGGCCTCTTCACGGACGTCCTGCCCGCGGCCGACGCCGTGTACGCGATCGACGCGGACGCCATGCGACGGCGCGTGCTCGCCGAGCTCCCGGGCGCCGACCCGTCGAGCACGACCTTCCACGGGCGCGACGTGTTCGCTCCCGCGGCCGCGCTCCTGGCCAGCGGCGCAGGGCTCGACGCGGTGGGCGCCCCCCTCGCGGGTCCAGCGCCGA
>JAAZAA010000003.1 GCA_012514535.1 Myxococcales bacterium
CGTCCAGGGTCGTCTGCGTCGTGGGATGAACGCGCCTGCGTCGTGGGGAGCCGGGCGTCATGGGGTGAGCGGAGCCGCCCGCGCGCGCCGTCGTCACAGGGCTCGGTCCGCCGCGTGCTCTGCTCGTCAGCTGGGCGTCGTCTGACGCTCCTCCCCTCGAGCGCTCACAGATCGAACGTGTAGAACGTCGCCCGCAAGGGGCCGCTCATCACCGGCCTCGTCGACCGGGGGCGCGCGCCGAACCAGCGGGCGAACTCCGGGTGCGCCACGAGAAAGCCCGCGCGCCAGCCGGGCAGCTCCCGACACCAGCGGGACAGATCTCGGTAGAGCTGTGCGACGCTGCGGTCGCCGCCCATGCGCTCACCCCAGGGCGGGTTGCAGAGCACGACGCCTCCGGACAGTCCCGCGGCCTCCGCCTGTCGTCGCAGCTCCCGCGGATCGATCTCCCGGAAGTCGCCGCAGCTGATGCGCACGTCGGGTCCCACTCCGGCCGTCTCCACGCTCCGCTCGAGGAGGCGACACACCTCCGGATCCAGCTCGTTCGCGTAGACGAGCGGGCGTGTGTCACCGAAGAGGGGCCGCCGCGGCGCCTGGAAGTGCGACGCAAGAGCGGGCAGCCGCTCCGCCGCGACGCGCCGCCCCGAGTACCAGGCGACGCGAGCGCGGGCCATGCTCGCGGCCTCGACGGCGAGGGTCCCCGAGCCCGCGCAGGGATCGATCAGGGCCTCGCGGCGCGCGTCGTGGCGGGTGAGCATCACGAGGTAGGCGGCGACGTCCTCCCGCAGCGGCGCCTGGCCCGCGCGGGTGCGGTAGCCGCGCTCGTGCTTCGGGCGCCCCGCCAGATCCACGGAGATCGTCAGCTGGGGCGTGCCCTTGGGGTCGACGTGGGAGCGCGCGTGGATCGTGAGATCCGGACGATCGGGGCTGACGGTCAGGGTCCAGCCGCGGCGCGCGGCGCCGTCGACGATGGCGTTCTTCACGGTGCCGACCACCTGGCGCTCGCCCGCGGCCACGGAGCGGGGCGCGAAGGCGAGCACGGAGATGCGCGCGCCGTCCCAGAGCCAGGGGCGGTCGTCTGCCGCCACGGCCTCCACGAGGTTCTCATAGAGGGGCTCGAGGCGCGTCGCGTCGCTCTCGTACAGGTCCCAGAGGACCCGCGCCGAGGTGCGGTGATACAGGAGCGCGATCGTCGCCAGCTCCGCGTCGAAGGGATACGCGAGCCCCCCCGCGCCGAGCTTCGCCGGGGTCGCCGCCCGGAAGCGCGCCAGGGCGTCGCCCTCGAGGGCTCGCCCGGCCAAGCGCGACAGCTCGCCGGCCATCACCTTGCTGGAGCCCTGCACTCCGAGCAGCCGCAGGCGATCCACCCGGGTGCCCGCGGGCGGGATCGTGGAGGCGCGGGGAGGGCGAGGGGAGGGGGCGGCCATGCGGGGAGAGGCGCGGCGAGGACGCGTGGAGTCGGAGAGGGACGGAGGGGGCCTGCGCCGGCGGAGCCCCGAGGTTACTCGTCTTCGAGGGGCGCGAAGAGATCTTCGACGTCCTCCAACGAGAGCTGTCCCGATCCGGGGGTCCCCAGCAGGGTGTCCGCGAGATAGCGCTTCCGGCGCTGCAAGGCGAGCATCCGCTCCTCGACGCTCGAGGCCGCGATGAGGTTGTAGACGAACACCGGCCGCTTCTGGCCGATGCGGTAGGCGCGATCCGTCGCCTGCATCTGGGCGGCGGCGTTCCACCAGGGGTCGTAGTGGATGACCGTGTCCGCGGAGACCAGGTTGAGCCCCGTGCCGCCCGCCTTGAGGCTGATCAGGAAGACGTCCGCCTCGCCCCCTTCGAAGGCGTCCACCACCTTCTGCCGATCGGGGGTCGAGCCCGTCAACGTGACGTGCTCGATGTCGCGCTCCCGCATGCCCTGGCTGAGCAGCCCGAGCATGCGAGCGAACTGGGAGAACACCAACACGCGCCGTCCCTCCGCCAGCTGGGCGCAGAGGAGCTCGAAGAACAGCGCGTACTTCGCCGAGCGCTGGACCTCCCGCGCGGAGGGGACGGGCACCAGGCGCGGATCGCAGCACACCTGGCGCAGCTTGGTGAGCGCGTCGAGGATCGTCACCGCGGAGCCGGCGATGCCCTTCTGGGCGATGGTGTGGCGCACCTCGCCGTGGGCCGCCACGCGGATGCTCTCGTAGAGATCCCGCTGGTCTCCTTCGAGCTCCACGGCGCGCACGAGCTCCGTCTTCGGCGGCAGGTCCCGGGCCACGCTCTCCTTGAGGCGCCGCAGGATGAAGGGGGTGACGCGGTTGCGCAGGGCGACCAGCGTCTCCTCGTCGCCGCAGCGCTCGATCGGATCGCGGTAGCGCTTGCGGAACTGCTCGGGGCGACCCAGGAGCCCGGGCATGGTGAACTCGAACAGAGACCAGAGCTCGGTGAGGTTGTTCTCGACGGGCGTCCCGGACAGCGCGAGCCGGTGACGGGACTGGAGCGAGCGCACCGCGATGCTCGCCTGGCTGCGCGGGTTCTTGATCGCCTGGGCCTCGTCGAGGATGACGTAGTGGTACGTCCGCTCCGAGAGCCGCTCGAGATCCCGCAGCAGGATGGGGTAGCTGGTGATCACGACCTCGGCCCGGTCGAGCTGCCCCCAGAGCTTGTGGCGGCGCGTCCCCGTGAAGGCCAGCACGCGGATGTGCGGGGCGAATTTCTCGAGTTCCCGCTGCCAGTTCCCCACGAGGCTCGTGGGCGTGACGATGAGCGTCGGGATCTCCATGCGCCGCGCCTCCTTCTCGCGCGCCAGCAAGGAGATGGTCTGGAGGGTCTTGCCGAGCCCCATGTCGTCGGCGAGCACGCCGCCGACCCCCGCGTCCCGCAGGTGCTCGAGCCACATGAGGCCCTCGTGCTGGTAGGGGCGCAGGGTCGCCTTGAGGGCGGCGGGCTGGGGGCTCCACTCGGGCCCTCGCTGGAGGGCCTTGGCGCGCTCCACCCAGTCCACCTCGCCGCGCCAGCTGACGTTGCCTCCGTCCGAGGTGAGGGCGTCGTCCAGCTCCGCCAGGTCCATGACGCGCGCCACGGGTAGCTCGAGCTGCTCGGTGTTCTTGCCGCCCTCCGGGTAGAGGTCCGCCAGCACCCGCAGGACCCGCGACAGGCGCTCCCAGGGCAACACCGCGTACTTGCCGCTGCCCACCGGGATGGCGCGGAAGCGCGACGGGCAGTGGGCGAGAGCGCCGAAGCTGGTGCCCTCCGCCGTCGACTCGAGCACCTCGAGCAGCGCGGGGACCAGGTTGATCTGCACCCCGTCCACCTCGATCCCGAGCTCGATCCCGAACCAATCGAGCTCGTCGTCGGGGGCGACCTCCGCGTACCAGGGCGCCTCCGCGGGCAGCACCTGGAAGGGATAGGAGCGGTCGATGGTGACCTCGAACCCCTGCGCCTCGAGCTCCCGCACCGCGTACGCCACGAAGGAGCAGCCCGTGTGCGCGTTGTCCTCGAGGCTCACCAGGTAGTCCGCCTGGGAGTCGAAGTCCGGCGTGCATCCCGTGAGGCACGACAGCTCCACGGCCCCGAAGCTCTCGAGGATGCGCTGCGCTCGCGCCTCGGCCGCGAAGTTGCGCTCGATGCCGACGATCTCCTCCGCCTCGTCCGCGGGGCGGATGCGCACGCCCTCGTAGTCGAACTCGAGGCTCAGGACGGCGGCGTTCACCTCGTGCTCCCCCTCGCCCTCCTCCACCAGCATGCGCTCCCCGAAGAGGCGCACCCGCGGGACGAACGGGAACGCCGCGCGCGCCCGGGCCCTGCTGCCGGGACCCTCGGCGCTCTGGGGGCTCTTCGGGGTGCCGGCGCTCTCGGGGCTCCCAGCGCGCTCGGATCCCGTCGCGGCGGACACGCCGGTGGGAGAAACGTCTACATCCGCGGCTGACGCGGTCGAACCATCCACACGCGCGTTAGATCAAACTCGTGAACAAATGTCGACGGTTCAGGTGATGAGAGTTGCACGGGTGTCTCCTGGACGGACTACCAGGAGCCCTGCGTGGGTGTCCGGGGCTGGGACGTTCCCCTCGCGCCTGGCTCCGCCGGACCGCTCCACGTCGCTGCTCGATCGGGGGATGCATGGGGTGGAGACGTGGGAATGGTGCGGGGAGCCGCGGTGTGCTCGTCGTCGTGGGGTTGCTCGTCGCGGTCGGGTGCCATCGACGGCCGACGCCCGCTCCCGGCGTGTGGGGACCTGAACGGAAGAGCAGCGCGCCGCGAGCAGGGGTGCCGGTCGCCGTCGGGGGAGCGGTTGGTGGAGCGGTTGGTGGAGCCGTCGAGGAGCCCTCGGCGGTCGACGCGCCCGGGGAGACTGCCGCGGCGGCCGCGGTCGATGACGTCCGGGAGGCCGCGGCCTGGGGTGCAGCCACGGATCTGCTCGTCTACGTCACCGTCGACGTCCCGGGGCGCCTGCCTGCGGGCGCCGTGCTCCGGGTCGATCTCGCCGATGCCTCCGAGGTCGACGCGCCGGCGCGGGTCCTCGCCAGCCGTGAGCTGGTCGTGAGTCGCGGCGACCGACTGCCGGTGTCCCTCACGGTGCCCACCGACGCCGTTCAGCGGGCGCGTCGCCTGGCGCTGAGCGCCCGCGTGGAGGGGCGGCACGGGAGAGGGTTGCTCGCGATCACGACCGTGCCGCTGCTCCTCACGCCGCCGCAGCTCGGCTCACGTCTCGAGCTCTGGGTGCGCGCGCTGCCGCCCTACGAAGCCGCTCCGAAGTACGACTCCTGGGTGCCGATGCCAGAGGAGGCGGGCGGCGCCCAGGGGTCGGGGTCCTAGCGCTCGGGGGCTTGGCGCTCGGGGGCTTGGTCGGAGTCTCGCTCGGAGTCCTCTTCGCTCGGGACGAAGCGCATGGTCCCCGTCTCCCAACGCAAGGAGATCACCAGCTCCCCATCGACCACTCGGAACCCCGAGGCGGAGTTCACGTTGTCCACGAACTCGTCGGCGAGGGAGGCCTCCCCGCAGTCGTCCTCCGTGGTGCGCAGGATGCGCACGATGAGCTCGGCTCGATCGGCCATGTAGGCGCCTTGCCCCTCCTTGCAGTCCGCACGGACGTGCACGACCCCGGCGTCGTCGAAGGTGACCGTGTAGCGCTCCGGCTCGGGGATGTCGATCGCGCCAGCGAGAGGGTCGACGAAGCGCACCCAGCGCCACTCCACGCCCACCAGCAGATCGTCACCCTCCGCGTCCTGCGCGGAGTCCGAGCCCACGGCGTCCGCACGACGCCCCCGCTCCGCGCCGACCTCGGCGCCGCGCGTGTCGACGGCGCCGCCGTTCGCGGGCAGCGTTGGGGCATCTGGCGCGGGCGTGGCCAGGTCCGGTTGGGCGCTGCCACAGGCGCTCCCGATCAATGAGATCCCGATGAGTGAAGCTCCGCACGGGAGGGGCGGCCACGGGAGGAGTCGCCACGGGCGGGCTGACCACGGGAGCGGCGTCGCGCCCTGTGCTGAACATCGCTCGGCGCCCTGCGCGGTACCTCGATGCGTACCCCGTTCCCGCGAACTCCGTTCCCGCGACCCCTGGTCCCGCGACCCCTGGTCCCGCGACCCCTGGTCCCGCGTGCCCTGTTTCCTCGTGCCCTGTTTCCTCGTGCCCTGTTTCCTCGTGCCGTAGTCCCGAGCGTCGCTTCGCCGCGAGAGCTCCTTCGTCATCCTCCGCTCGCCCACCTCGGCCTCCCCTCGAGGGCATCGCTCCGCGTCGCCCCGTCCCCCGAGTGTTCGCGAGGGCAGCGGTCCTGCCAATGACCGCGCGACGCTGCCCGATCGGGTCTCGCCTCGCCGACGGCGCCCGCTTCGCGATGACGCTCACGAGGCCGGCGCTCCCTCACGCTAGCCAGCAGCGACCAGCGCGCAGCGTCGGCATTTTCGTGAAGCGCGCGACGCGGGCAGGCGACCCGAGAGAACCCTCTCGTTGGCGCGTCGCGGCGTTGCCGGGCGCCTTTGGGCTCGTCACATTTGACGAGGGAGGCCGCAGGAGTCAGTCGCGCGTTCGATCGGATCCCTCCACGAACGGAAGGAGCGGCCGGGCGCGCAGACATTCGAGACGCTGCCTCGTTTCGAGTCCGAACAGGTCGCCCACGGGGATGGGCGGGACCGCAGGGGGGTGGGATGCGACGGCAGAATGTGCTTGTGACAGGGTGTAACGCTCGTTTGGCGCGCCATGTGGCCGTGGCCCTGGCGCAACGGGGGCATTGGGTGTTCGCGGCCCTACCCGACTGCTTCGGCGTGAACGTCAACGCCGCCCGCAACCTGCAGAACGTCGGGGTGATGAAGGGGTACCGGCTCCATGTGCTCGAGATGGACGTCGTCGACGAGGCCGCCGTCGAGCGCGCGGTGGGCTCGATCGTGGACCGCGCCGGTCACATCGACGCGGTGATCCACGCCTCCAACCTGGGCGCCCTCGGCTTGGCGGAGTCCTTCACCGCGGAGCAGGTGCGGGAGGTGTTCGAGGTGAACGTCTTCGGCGTCCAGCGGGTGAACCGGGCGGTGCTGCCCCTCATGCGAGAACGCCGCTCCGGCCTCTTGCTGCACATCTCCAGCGTGCTCGGGCGCTTCGCCATGCCGAACCTGGCGATCTTCGACGCGAGCATGTTCGCGGTGGAGGCTCTGGCGGAGGCGTACCGCTACGAGCTGTCCGCGGTCGGCGTGGACTCGGTCATCGTCGAGCCCGGCACCTTCGCCGCCGAGCTCGAACGAAACAGCCTCATCCCCGAGGATCGCGAGCGCATCTCCGAGTACGGTGACAACGCGGATCTCGGCGAGCGGGTCAGCGTCTACGAGGGGCTCGGGGACGTCCCGACGTCGCCGGAGCTCCACGACGTCGTCCACGCCGTGGTCGAGCTCGTGGAGATGCCCCCGGGCACTCGGCCGTTGCGGACGGTCGTCGACCCGGAGGGAGGCGAGAGCATCGGCGAGCTGAACGCCTTGAGCGAGGACATCAGCCAACGCTTCCTCCAGACGATGGGGCAGGAAGACCTATTGCGGCTCCGGAGGTGATCCGTAAGCCCCGCCGGTGAGCTCGTTGGCTCGGCGGCGCGGGTCTGGTTCTTCGCCGCGGGCCGGAGGTCACCACCGCAACCCAAACCCCCCGCCGCAGGTGCGGTGGAAGCGGAGGAACGTGGCAATGAAGAGTCTGTACATCCTGGGCGCGGCGGCCGTCGTGGCGCTGGGCCTCGCGGCCTGTGACGACGACGACGCGGAGACCAACGGGACGGGCGGCACGAACGGTATCGGTCAGGGCACCGGCGGCGGCGAGATGATGGGCACCGGTGGCGGCCTGACGGGGACCGGCGGAGACATCTTCGGGAGCGGCGGCGACATGCTCGGCTCCGGCGGAGGTGTTCTCGGCACCGGCGGCTCCCTCTGACGGCACCTCACCCCTCGAACGCTCGGCCCCGGGCGTCCCGGCGGGGACTTACGCCCGGGGGTACGGGGACGCTCTATCGCCGGCATCGAGCGCGCCGTAGTGCGGGAACGAGGGGGCACCCGCCGGCTCGGCGACGTTCGCCTCGATGCGCATGAGACTCGCTTGGATCCTCGGATCGATCGCGGCGCTCGCCCTCGGCGTGGCGTCGGGGTGCACGGACGACGACGACGGGGACAGCCTCGGGACGGGCGGCGCGGGTGGAGCTGGATCCCCGGAGAGCGCCACCGGCGGCGAGCGGGACGGCGGAGCCGCCGGCCTCGGTGGTGGCTTCGGGCTCGCTTGCGATCCGCGAGGGACCGCGGCTTGCGAGAACGAGACGGACTGTCCCTTCGTGACGAGCGGCCAGCTCCAGAGCACGGCCTTCGAGTGCGGAGAGATCTGCGGCGTGGAGGTCGAGGTGGAGATCTGCGCCGTCACGTGCGTCACCATGGAGCTCAGCTCCACGGTGGCGTGCTCCGCGTGCTACGCGCAGCTCGTGACCTGCGCGAACGAGCGCTGTTTCACGGAGTGCTTCGCGGACCCGAGCTCCGGGGTCTGCCAGCGGTGCCTGGGCGAGAGCGCTTGTGCGAGTGAGCTGGAGGAGTGCGGAGGCGTCAGGGGCGAATGACGACGCCGCCTCCGCGGGGAGCGAGGGCGGCGTCTGGGCGGCGTCCGTTCGGTGCGTGCGCTCGTGATGCGGAGCTCGGAGGGATTACTGAGTCGCGCCTCGGAGCGCTGCGGTGAGGGCGCTGTCGAGGTGCCCGTAGGTCTCCAGGTAGTCCTCGTGGGCGAGGGTGACCATGTGGCGCGCCTCCGCGGCGCCGTACTCTTGCACGATCTCGCAGCGAGGCTCGTGGTCCGCAGGCCCCTGCTTGTACGTCAGGAAGTAGTGCTTCAGGCGATCGATGAACGCGCGCGGGCAGTCGCTCAGATCTTGCCAGCTCCCGAAGCTCGGGTCGTTGTCCATCACGGCGATGAGCTTGTCGTCGGCCTCGCCGTTGTCGATCATGCGGAGCCCGCCGATGGGCCGCGCGCTCATCAGCAGGTTGCCGTGGGGGATCACGCGCTCCGAGATGACACAGATGTCGATGGGATCGCCGTCTCCGACGACCCCGGTGAGGCCGGTCGCCTCCATGCACCGGTCAGCGACCCGGCGATCGCAGAGGGTCTGGGGGACGAGGCCGTAGGGCATGGGGCAGTGGCTCGAATAGCGCTGCGGACGGTCCACGCGGAGCAGGCCCGAGGCCTTGTCCATCTCGTACTTGACCGTATCGCCGGGCACCACCTCGATGTAGCAGGTGACCCGATCGGGGCTCTCGGGTCCGATGGGCACGCCGTGCCATGGGTGGGCCTGAAACAGGACGCCCATCAAACTCCAGATGGGCTCGCGATTCGTGTCTGTAGGATGCATGTCGATGCAGACGCCCTAGCATGCCGCGGGCCAAGGGCTCTTCTCGAAATGGGCGCAGGCCGTCAAGCCCTGGGCCCGCGAGCCGCTCGCCGGGGGCGTGCGAGGAAGCTTCTTGCTGGCGGGAGCCGGGCGCGGATGGAGTGCCGCACTCGGGTGCGCGTGCCGGATCCACCTTGAAGGAGGGAGGCGCGGCGTCTCCGCGCGGGGGAGGGAGCGCCTCCTGGATCGGGTGGAGCCGGGATCGGCATCCACGGGCGCGCAGGCTCGTCTCCTTGGGGGAGGACCATGCTACGGGTCAGGACCCTCCTGTCGGCGCTGACGGTCCCGCTGGCGCTGACGGGGTCCGGTGGCGCTGGAGCGCAGCCCAGCCCGGATCGGGCCATCGCGTGTACGCGCTGGCATCGGCAGGCGGTCCAGCTCGAAGCGACGGACCGCTTGCTCGCGGCCCGCGACGCCTATCGGCGCTGCCGCGACGCCCCGTGCGAGGGCGCGCAGCGTCGGGCCTGTGGCGCGGCGTTGCGGCGACTGAGGACCCAGGTGCCGCGCCTCTTGGTGAAAGCGCACGATCCCGACGGCAACGAGCTGAACCAGGCGCGGGTCTTCGTCGATGGAGCCTTCGAGGCGCTGGGGACGTCCTTCGAGGTCGACCCCGGCGCTCACCTGGTCCGCGTCGAGCACGATCGGCACGTGGGGCGACTCCAGCGCGTGCGCCTCGCCCCCGGGGAGCATCGTGTTCTCTCCGTGGAGCTGCGTCCCCGGCGCGCGCCCTCCGAGGAGCGGCTGCAGATCCTGGGGGATCGCCTCGAGACGCTGCGGGATCAGAGCTGGCCGATGCCGGAGGCGGCGTGGACGATGGCGGGGGTCGGGGTCGCCTCTCTGGCCACCGCCATCGTGCTCGACGCCTACGCCGCCGACGGGCTGGAGGGCATGCGTGGCTGCGCCCCGGAGTGCGAGGCGGCCATCGTCGACGCCGTGGAGCGGGACATCCAGTTCTCGCGCATCGCCCTGGGGATGAGCATGGTGTCCTTGGCCACCGCCGCCTGGCTCGCCCTGGCGGAGTCCCCCGCCGACGCCTTCGCGCCGCGCAGCTCCGGCGCACCCAAGCTCCGCATGTTCGCGGGGCCCGGCGGATTGCGGGTGACCTTGACGACGCGTTTCGACGAGTCGCAGCTGCTGCGCCGCGGGGATCCCTTCGGGCGACCACCGCAGCCGCTGCCTCCGCCACCCATCCCGGAGGAGATCTTTTGCCCGTGGGGCTGCCTGGAGGGGCGGCCGCCTTTCGATTTGCGGGGCTTCGAGCGCTGAAGGCAGCCTGCGCGACCTCGAGCACCGGAAGGGAGCACAGTCGCCGCGGGGCGGTCTGGATGAGCTGAGCGCGGGCTGGGACGAGCCCATCAGGCCAGGGGGGGCGACCTGGGCGGTGCTCCAGATGGCGACCGATGGATGCTCTAGAGGAGGGTGTACACGAGGTTCAGGGACGTGATCACGTCCAGGCGTGAGACGTTCGGGAGCGGGTTGTTGTCGTAGAGCGCGGTGACCGCGACCGCGAAGGACAGACGCCGCACGATCTCCGTCGAGAGGGTGGAGTTGTAGTTGAGGCGCCAGTTCGAGCGCGGCGGCGACGTGTCGAGGGTGACGAAGAGCTGGCGGATGTACTCGACGCCCGTGTCGAAACGGAGCCGGTCGTCCAGGCGGTGTTCGTAGCCGGCGAACAGGCGCGCGTTGTGCCGTCGCTCGTCGGGGAGGAGCGTGAGCCCGTCCGCCGCGGCGTCTTGAAGCGCCTCGGCGGTCCGCAGATCGTGCTGGTAGTCGTAGCCGAGCTCGCCCCAGAGGCGGCTCTCCTGCTGCCGCAGGAAGTACACGGCGAGGCCTGGCCCGATGTTGAGGCGCAGATCCAATCCCTGGAACCGATCCCGGCGGCCCGTCATGGTGGAGAACACCGCGACGGAGGGGGAGAGGAAGTAGTCGTAGCGGGCGTTGCCCTGGTAGTTCTCGACCGTCGGCTCCATCTCCTCGCCACGGACGGCGGACTGCGCGTAGTTCGCGGCGCCGGTCAGGCTCAGCTGACTCTCGGAGCGTCGCACCAAGAACCGCACGACGGCGGTGCCCGCGGCGGAGCGGGAGTTGCCTCCGGCGAGCAGCGCGCCCGCGGCGACGCTCAGCTCCGTGGTGTCCGCGGGGGGAGCGTTCGGGTCTCGCACGGGAGCGGACTGGAACCCCTCCGTGGCCACGTCCGTCCTGCCCTCGCTCACCTGCTTGCGCTCGAGGATCCCGGCGGGCGCCTGCGCCTGCGCCGCCCGAGGGAGCGCGAGCGAGCACGAGGCCACGGCGATCACGGAGATCGCCCGCAGGACGTCGCCGGTGGAGAGCACGGGCGGAAGTTACTGCGCCTGACAGGCGTAGCCACCCACAAAAATGAAGTCACGCTGGCATTTCACGACGACGGTGCGGCTCGAACCGGGGGTGTCCGGGCGGCGCGTGTCGAAGGTGAAGGTCTGCGCGAGCACCGTTCGACGGAGCTCGGTGAGCCGGGCGGAGCAGGGCTCACCCCCACACGCGATGGCCTCGGCGCGCTCCTGCACTTCGGCGTTGTCGGCGTAGACGTTGAGCAGCCCGAGCACGGTGAGCGTGATGAGCAGGACGCTGATGAGGGGGCGGACGTAGGTACTTGCGGACATGACGGTGCGCGCAGGCTAGCCCAATCCCGGCCCGGAATGGATCGGGAATGGACCCGTCCGACGCGCTGGCGACGTCTGCCCCCAGGCTGTTCGTGAAGCGGGCTGCTCGCGAAGCAGGGGCTCGCGAGGCAGGTGCTCGCGAGGCAGGGTGCTCGCAAGGCAGGGTGCTCGCGAGGCAGGGTGCTCGCGAGGGCCGCCCTCAGCTCATCTCGAGCTCGAAGAAGGGCGGGGGGATCTCCTTGGTCCACCAGAGGCCCGCGCCCACGGACACGAAGTGCTTCTGCAGGATCCCTCGGTAGTAGGAGCCGTTGCGCACGTAGATGTCCGCGTCCGTGAGCTCCAGATCGCAGCGCTCGCGCAGGTCGAGCCGCGTCGTCACCTCCAAGTAGAGCAGGCCCCGGGACATGGCCGCCAGGTTCGCGACCGCCGGCGCCACGTCGGGATCCGGCAGGTACTGCAGGACCCCCTGGCACACGATCAGGTCATGCTTCTTCCGGTCACGCCAGCGGGCGATGTCGCGCTCCAGGAAGCCGTGTTCCTTGCACATCGCCTTGCTCACCTCGGTGCCGGTGTAGCTGACCTCTTTGTGGTGCTTCTCGAGCCAGCGCTTCCAGTGACCCACGCCAGCGCCCACGTCGAGCACGCTCTTGATCTCGATGCCGTTCCAGGCGGCGAACGAGAAGACGAACTGGGCCAAGTGCGCGTGCTCTTCGGCGCTGATCACGCGGGTCTTGGGCGACAGGTAGAAGCGCTCGTAGTAGGCCTCGTCGAAGCGGCGAAACCGATCCATGAGATAGCTTACAGCGAAACGCGGACGTCTGGGGCCAGAGCTTGGCCGGTACGTGCCCATGGGGAGGGGCGAGGAGCCGAGCGCGCGGTCCTCCTCGCGCCGTCACGGGCGCGCTTCGATAAGCGTGCTGCTGGAGCGGAGACCGCACCGGGTGCTGACCCGGAGCGAGCAGATCTCCCGCCCTCATGCAAGCCGCCGGCCTCGCCAGGGACCGTCACCGCTCGTGGCCGAGGGCGCCGTCCGAGCGGGGGCCGGAGGAGGGGCGCCTTCGGGCCGGTACTTGGGAGCTGGTTCTTGGGGCCGTCCTTGGGCCAGGCGCGCCGGATCGGCCATAAGGCCGATCCTCGCGGACCCCTGCTCTCGGGCGGCGGTTGCCAGGGGACCGGTTGCCTGGCAGATTTCTGAACCCCTGCGCAGCCCCTGGTTCCTCGTCACCGATCGGAACCCGCCTGCCCGGAGGACCCTGACGAGAGACCGCGTGTGCTCGTTCGTCCGAGGGATCCGTACACCAACCGAGCGGCTCAGCTGCTCCCGCATGAACCGAATCGAGAGGAACGCCGATGACCCAACCCGCCACGCTCGCAGCCACCGAAGGTTCCAAGCCGAAGAGCTCGGCCCGGGGCGTGAAGACCGAAGAAGGAAAGAACTACCGGGTCGCCGACATCAGCCTTGCGGACTGGGGACGCAAGGAGATCGAGATCGCCGAGACGGAGATGACCGGCCTGATGGCGCTCCGTGAGGAGTACGGCGCGTCGCAACCCCTCAAGGGCGCACGCATCGCGGGCTGCCTGCACATGACCATCCAGACCGCGGTGCTCATCGAGACCCTCACGGCGCTCGGCGCCGAGGTGACGTGGACGTCGTGCAACATCTTCTCCACGCAGGATCACGCCGCCGCCGCCATCGCGAAGACGGGCGTCCCCGTCTTCGCCTGGAAGGGCGAGACGGAGGAGGAGTACGAGTGGTGCCTGGAGCGCCAGATCTACGCCTTCGAGGGGGGCAAGGGCCCGAACATGATCCTCGACGACGGCGGTGACCTGACGCTGTGGATCCACAATCGTCACCCGGAGCTGTTCGAAGGGGCCGATCCGATCCGCGGCCTGAGCGAGGAGACGACCACGGGCGTGCACCGGCTCTACGAGATGTTCCGGGACGGTAAGCTCAAGTGCCCCGCCATCAACGTCAACGACTCCGTCACCAAGAGCAAGTTCGACAACCTCTACGGCTGCCGCGAGTCTCTGACCGACGGCATCAAGCGCGCCACGGACGTGATGTTCGCCGGCAAGGTGTGTGTCGTGGCCGGCTACGGCGACGTGGGCAAGGGCTGCGCTCAGGCCATGCGTGGGCTCGGCGCGCGCGTGCTCGTGACCGAGATCGACCCCATCTGCGCGTTGCAGGCGGCCATGGAAGGCTACCAGGTCGTGACGATGGATGAGGCCGCGCCCATCGCGGACATCTTCGTGACGGCGACGGGGTGCTGCGACGTCGTCCGCGGCGAGCACATGCAGGTGATGAAGAACGAGGCCATCCTCTGCAACATCGGCCACTTCGACAGCGAGATCGACATGGCCTGGCTCGAGAACAACCCCGACATTCGGGAGGAGAACATCAAGCCGCAGGTGGATCACTTCATCTTCCCCGATGGGAAGAAGATCATCGTGCTGGCGCGCGGTCGCCTCGTGAACCTCGGGTGCGCCACCGGTCATCCCAGCTTCGTGATGAGCAACAGCTTCTCGAATCAGGTGCTGGCTCAGCTCGCCCTGTGGTCCGAGAAGTTCCCGATCGGCGTGCACCTGCTGCCGAAGAAGCTCGACGAGAAGGTGGCCCGTCTGCACCTGGGTAAGCTCGGTGCCAAGGTGGACACCCTCACGGAGAAGCAGGCGGCGTACCTCGGGGTTCCGGTGGAAGGCCCCTACAAGCCCGAGCTCTACCGCTACTGAGGGCATCACGGGGCGGTCTTGGCCGCCCCGTGGTCAAACACGAGCACGAGATGGACGCGCCCATCAGATCCCCAGCTCCGCGCGGGAGGACCTGGTGGGCGTTTGCTTGGCTCGTATCGCTCTGTTCGATCCGCCGCTGAAACTTGCGTTCGGGCCGCTTCGTGCTCGCGTGGGGGCTCAGTCTCGTGGGAATGGGCCTCCGGTGAGGACGTCCTCGGGGGTGCCCTCATGGCGGGGTGGGGCACCCGTGTCCGGCGGCGGTGGCGGGATGGTGGGCGTCCCGACGCCGAACCCCGACGCTCCGCCCGAGACCAGGAACGTGATGAGCTCGCCGGGGGCGACCGCGAGCGGCTCGATCAGCTCCTGCGGGACGGCCATCACCTGGCCGGCGACGTTGTACGCCTGCGGAAAGTAGACCGCCGCGTACCCCGGCAGGTGCAGGGGGCTCAGGGTGTCGCGCGTCAAAAACCCCAACAGGCGCACCTCGCTCCCCGCGAACGGTCGCACGGCCACGGGACGGCCGAACTTCCGCTTCTGCCCCATGAACGCCCCGATGAGGTCGCGGATCGACGTGTAGAGCAGCTTCACGAGGGGTACCCGCGTGAGCATGCGGTCGGCGGCGTTGAAGGCGCGTCGCCCGATGACGTTCGACAGGGCGAAGCCGATCAAGGTCACGACCGCCACCACGAGAACGAGGCCCAGGCCGGGGATGGGGACCCCCAGCATGTCGTCGACGGCGCTCACCACCCAGTAGAGGATGTAAACGGTCGCCCCGACGGGGATGGTCGCGAGACAGCCCCGGACGAAGTAGCTCACCAGCGGGTTCATCGCCCCCGACCTTAGCCCGTCGGGCCGGGAGAAGCGTAGCCCTCCGCGTCCCCACGGGGAGGCAGCGCCCGCTGCGCGCTCTGCGGATAGCTCCCGAGGACCTTGACCGTCCCGCAGACGTCCTGGAGCCGGTGCAGCGCCGTCGCCACGGCGGCGTCGTGGCGGCTGCCCTCGAGGTCGGTGAAGAACGCGTACTGCCAACGGTGGCGGGGCAGGGGGCGTGACTCGATCCGGGTCAGATTCAGGCCCGCGTCGTCGAAGATGGTGAGCACGCGGCGCAGCGCGCCGCGCTCGTGGGGAGTCGTGAACACGAGGCTCGTCTTGTCGCTGCCCGTGGGCGGCGCGTCTTCGCTGGTGATCATGACGAAGCGCGTCGCGTTGTGCTCGAGATCCTCGATCTCGCGGTGGAGCACCGTGAGCCCGTTGAGCTGGGCGGCGAGCTCCGAGGCGATCGCCACGCTCCGCCCATCCTGGGCCGCCAGGCGCGCGGCGGTCGAGGTGGACGCGACGGGGATCTGTGCCGCGTGGGGCAGGTGGGCGGCGAGCCAGCCTCGACATTGCCCGAGGGCCTGGGGGTGGGACAGCACCTGCTCGACGCGGTCGAGGAGCACGTCGCCCCGCCCCAGGAGGAAGTGGTGGATCTCGGCGACGTACTCGGCGGAGATGACGGGCGACAGCTCGAAGAGACTGTCCAGGGTCGGGCCGACGCCCCCCTCCGTCGAGTTCTCGATGGGCACGACGCCGCGATCGGCGCGCCCGGCGGCGACCGCCTCGAAGACGCCGCGGATGGTCGCCTCGGGCACGAACTCCAAGGGGGCGCCGCCCTGGGCGGCTTCCCGGAGAGCCTCTTCATGAAGAGCCAACGCAGCCGCGTGGGTGTTCGTGCCCTCTGGACCCAAGTACGTGACCCGCACCACCGCAGCCCTCCTCGCCCGTAGACTCTCAGCTCAGCAGTTCGGTGAGGCTCTGGAGCTTCATGGCGAGCCCCATGTCGCCCTCGATCCGCAGCTTGCCCATGAAGAAGAGCTGCTGGCCCTGGGCGCGCCCTTCCATCATGTCGACGTAATCGCTCGCCGCCATGAGGATGGTGCACTGGGCGTCGCCGTCCCCTTCGACGACCTTGGGGTCGTCGCGCAGATCCATGATCCAGGTGCCCCCGCCGTCGCCATCGAGGACGAACTTGTAGACAGCCCCGATCTGCTTGGCCATGGCGGCGTTCTGGGAGAGCTTCTCAGAAGCCTGCTGCATTTTTTCCTTCGCCGTCGCCATCTCGTTCCTCCCGTCACCGGAAAGTGGTGTGTGGTGTTCCCGGCGACGGTCGTCACGGACCGCCGCCCGCTGCGGTTTCTAGTACGGGGACGGGCACAGCGCGAGCCACGGCGGGCCCGCGGCATCGCACCACTTTCTTCGGGATCGATCCGCGACGCAGGCGGCGCGGCTACACTCCGCGGGTGTCCAGCGTGCGCCTGTTCGTCTATGGGTCTCTCAAGCGCGGCTTTCGTCATCACGAGGAGCTCGCGGGCCTGGAGTGCCTCGGGGAGGTCGCCACGGCGCCCGGCTATCGTCTCGTCCGATACGGCGACTATCCGGCCCTGGTGCGTCTCCACCCGTCCGCGGCTGAGCCCGGCGCGTCCGACGGCCCCCGGGCTCGGGACGAGCGCCGCGCCTTCGAGGTCGGCGTGGAGGCCGGCGTGGTTCAGGGAGAGCTCTACGCCGTCCCGGAGGACCGGCTGCCGGCCCTCGACGCCTTCGAGGAGTGTCCCTCCCTCTATCAGCGGGAGTCGATCGAGCTGTCCGATGGCAGCTGCGCCTTCGCCTACGTGATCCCCCCGAGCCGCGCGGCCGCGCACGAGGTCATCGTGGGCGGCCGCTGGCAGGAGTGAGGGAGGGGAGCGCTGGAGGCGCGCTCCGTCTCAGGGAGAAGTCGGGGCCTCAGGGGGGCGGAGCTCAGCGCTCCGACATGGGCTTGTAGGCGCGCTCGCCGTAGCCCGTGTAGATCTGCCGCGGGCGGGCGATCTTCTGCTCCTTGTCGAGGAGCATCTCTTCCCACTGGGCGAGCCAGCCCACGGTGCGCGGGATGGCGAACATCACCGTGTACATGTCGACGGGGATCTCCAGCGCCTCGTAGATGAGGCCCGAGTAGAAGTCGACGTTCGGGTAGAGCTTGCGCTTGACGAAGTACTCGTCGGACAGGGCGATCTTCTCGAGCTCGAGGGCGACCTCCAGGAGCGGGTTGCGCTTGCCCACGACGTCGAACACCTTGTCCGCGAGCGCCTTGATGACCTTCGCGCGGGGGTCGTAGTTCTTGTAGACGCGGTGGCCGAAGCCCATGAGCCGCGAGCCCGTGCCGTCCTTCACGCTCTTCACGAACTCGGGCACGTTCTTCACGCTGCCGATCTGACGCAGCATGCGCAGCACGGCCTCGTTGGCGCCGCCGTGCAGCGGGCCATAGAGGGCCGCCGCGGCGCCGGCGATGGCCACGTAGGGATCCGCGAGGGAGCTGCCGATGCTGCGCATCACGTTGGTCGAGCAGTTCTGCTCGTGGTCCGCGTGCAGGATGAACAGGACGTCGAGGGCCTTGACGATGTCGGGGTGCGCCACGTAGCGCGGCTCGGCCACGCGCTTGAGCATGTGCAGGAAGTTCGCGCTGTAGCTGAGCTCGTTGTCCGGATAGACGAACGGCATGCCCATGCTGTGCCGATAGCTCCACGCCGCGAGCGTCGGCATCTTGGCGATCAGGCGGACGATCTGCAGGCGCCGCACCTCGGCGTCTTGGACGTTCTTCGCCTCCGGGTAGAAGGTGCTCAGGGCGCCGACCGTCGCCACCAGCATCCCCATGGGGTGCGCGTCGTAGCGGAAGCCGTTGACGAAGGTGCGGATGTTCTCGTGGACGAAGGTGTGATTGGTGATGTCGTGCTCCCAATCCTGCAGCTGCTCCCGGGTGGGGAGCTCACCGTGCAGGAGCAGGTACGCCACCTCCAGGAACGAGGCTTGCTCCGCGAGCTGATCCACGGGGTAGCCGCGGTAGCGCAGGATGCCTTTGTCGCCGTCGATGTACGTGACGGCCGAACGACACGACGCGGTGTTCGTGAACGCTGGGTCGTACCCCATCAGCCCGAAGTCATCGTCGCTGACTTTGATCTGGCGCAGATCCAGGGAGCGGATGGTGCCGTCTTGAATCGGCACCTCGTAGGTCTTGCCATTGCGGTTGTCCGTGATCGTCAGGGTGTCGTTCGGCATGAAGAGTCTCTTTAGTTGACTTGAACGGCCACGCTGAGCCCTTCCGTGCACTCGAGGGCCGCCTTCGGGTGCGGAAGAGATCGGGGCCATCGTGCGTCGGCGACGCGATCGCGTCGCCGAGGTTCCCTGGGTTTCTTGCGCGTCGCGCTAGCGGTTGCAAGGGGTGCCGGACCGTAGGTCGATTTTGGTCGAGTCGCCGTTTTTTTGGCGGTTTCGATGACATTTGGCATTGCGGAGGGATGAGCGCGAAGGTCCAGCGGGTGAGCCGCGCCCCACGACGAGCAGATCGGCCGGGACGAGGCGTCACCGGGAGCACCCTGGGGGCCATCGGGCTCGCCGCTGCCCTGCTCAGCGTCGCGTGCGGTGAGGCGCTGTCGGCCGACCTCGACGACGTCGCGCTCGCGAAACGCGTCCCGAGCGCGGACGGGTCGCAGGACGCGCTGACCGCTGACTGGAGCCAAATCACGGTGCCCGAGGACGGTCCGCGCTTGGCCGCCCTCGCGATGATCGTCCCGATCCAGGAGGCCCCCGATCGCTCCTCCAAGAGCATTGGATACTTGCGCCTGGGGGCGAGCGTGGCGCGATCCGCCGAGCCGGTGGGCAAGGAGGGGTGCCCGGGCGGCTGGTACGCGATCCGCCCCGTGGGCTTCGTCTGCGTGGGCGACAACGCCACCCTGGATCTGGAGCACCCCCTCGTGCGCGCGTTCCACAAGGAGCCCGACCGCAGCCAGGCGCTCCCCTACAAGTACGCCTTCGTCCGGGCCATCGCGCCCAACTACCTCCGCGTTCCGACGAAGGAGGAACAATTCAAGTACGAGCTCCACCTCGAGCGGCATCTCAAGAACTACCAACGGCTCGCGGACCGCTGGGACGCCCTGGACGTCGGCGCGAACGACGTGCCCCTGAGCGAGTCGGGGGCGGGGCTGGGAGCGATCCCGGAGCACGCCCGCCCGATGGGATACAATGAGCGCTTCGGTGGCTCCGGAGACGACGCGGTGCCCTGGTGGCTCGTCGGGGGGCGCCAGGTGCCCAACGTGTCCACCTTCAAGGCGCCGCCCTACGCCGTGATCGCCGGGCGCATCAAGCGCCACGCCGGGGTCGCGCTCGTCGACACCTTCGTCGCGGGTCCCGAGGCGCTGAATCGCCGCTTCGCCGTGAGCACGGACGGACGGCTCCTGCCCACCGACAAGCTCAAGGCGGACTCCGGGTCTCCGTTCCACGGCGAGGAGCTCCAGGACGTCGAGCTCCCGGTCGGGTTCGTGTATCGGGAGGACACCCGGTACTGGTCCTTCGAGGGCGGGAAGCCCCAGCGGGACGAGCCGCTGGCGCGACGCGCGTTCGTGCGGCTCACGGGCAAGGTCAAGAACTGGGGCGGGACCCGCTATGTGGAGGCTCACGACGGCAGGTGGCTGCGCAGCGGGGATCTGCGCGTGGCCGCCAAGCCGAGCTCGCTGCCCTGGTTCGCGCACAAGGGGGCCCGCTGGATCGACGTGGGCCTCCTCAGCCAGACGGTGGTGCTCTACGAGGGGACGCGCCCGGTGTACGTGACGCTCACGTCGACGGGGCGCGACGGCATCGGCGATCCCGCGAAGACCCTGAGCACGCCCCAGGGCACCTTCCGCGTCTACCAAAAGCACATCACGACGAAGATGGACTCGGACGAGGCGGACTCGGAGTTCGAGCTGCGGGACGTCCCGTGGGTGATGTACTTCAAGGGCGGCTACGCGATCCACGGCGCATACTGGCACGACGACTTCGGTCGGCCCCGCTCCCACGGCTGCATCAACCTGTCGCCCATCGACGCGCGCTATGTTTTCCGCTGGTCGCTCCCGGACGTCCCTCCGCACTGGCACGCGGGCTACTCGAGCGACGCCATGGGAGAAGGCACGCTGATCCACATCCACAAGTGAGCCTCGAGCGGCGCGGCGAGCACGCTGGTGCACGGCTCGCAGGCTCGGAGCGCCCCTCGAGCCCCGCACCAGCCCCTCGAGCCCCGCACCAGCCCCGCACCTTCGTGCGGGGAGCCCGACGGGCTCATCCGACCTCTCCGGGCCATGTCTGCGCGAGCAGCCCGCGGCTGCTCGCGAGTCGATGGGTCTCGGTGACCTTTCTGGTCGCGACGAGCGGCCCGCCTGCGGCGAACCGTTCGCTCGCTCCTGAAGCCACCGATTGGCTCGCCCTGCTGGGGCGAGCTCGCCCAGGGAGGGCGAGGACTCTTCGCAGTGTCCCGTCCCCCCGTCACTCGACGGTGAAGTTCTTCCCGACGATGACGGGTCTCCCTGAGAAGGGGGGCACGCGGGTGGCGGCGAAGAGGGCCGTCAAGCACTCGCCCACCTCGGTCCCCTGGAAGGGCTCGGAGACCTCGGCCGCCTCCGTGCGTCCGCTGTTCGAGTACCTCACGTGCACCCGCCCGGGCCCCGTGGGGCCATCGGGGAGCTTGCAGCGCGGGGCTGCCCGCGCCGCCTCTTCGAGCACGGCGCCGACGTGCTCCGTGTCGAAGGGGGGGAGCGTCTCCGCCCCCGAGGGCGCGGGGGCGCGACCCAGCAGGGCGAGCAGCTCAGCCTCGAGGCGGTCGATCCAGTGGGGCGCTCGCCACTGCACGACGCCGACTCCGCTCGCCAGGAGCGCGGGCACGAGGAGCCACCACAGCCGGCTGCGGCGCTTCGAAGGCGCCGAGGGGCGCCAGGAGACGGAGGTCCGCTGCAGCGCGGGCACGGAGTCTGCGAGTCCCGAGACGTCGCTGATCTCGTCGTGGGTCGGCACGGACAGGATCGAGCGGGCTTCGAAGGGCCGGGGAGCCTCTTCCGCCGGGGGGGCCGTCGTCGGGCCAAGGAACGACGGATCGAGGCGCGCCGGGGGGGGCGGCCCCGCGGGGCCGCTCGAGCGCGGGGACGACTCGAAGATGCGGGTGGCCTCTTCGTCCAGATCGGACGCGTGGGGGGAGGAGATCGAGGACGCCTCGAAGGCACGGGTGACCTCGTCGTCATCCACGTCCTCCGCGGCGGCGTGGGGAGCGGAGGGCGCGGGCGAGGCGAAGGGGGACGGCTCGAAGGCACGGGTGACCTCGTCGTCGCCGAAGGCGTCCTCGTCTGCCGCCGCTGTCTCGGACGAAGGCGCCGGGCTCTGGACCTGAGAGGGCAGGAGGGGAGACAGGGCGACGCGAGTCGCTTCCTCGTCCTCATCGAAGCTGGCGCCGAGATCGCTGCCCGGTACGGTCAACCCCGCCCGCTGCAGCGCGTCGACGATCTCCGCGATGTCGTAGGGGGGCAGCCAACGGTCCATGCCCTCGCGCCAGAGCAGCGCGCCGGGCTCGACGCGCTGCTCGCGATACAGCGCCACGAGGGTCGCCGTGTCGATCTGGGCCTTCGCGCCCGACGGCTGCGCGAGGGTCCACCGGGACGGCGTCGCTGGCGCAGCCGACGGGTGCGCCGCCGCGGGGGCCGCTCGGGGGGGAGCGGATGGCGGCGGCGGGGCTTGAGGCGGTGTGAGGTGTCGCCCGTCGACCGAGACGAGCTGCCCGCACCGCTTGCATTTGATGCGCGCGCGACGGCCAGCGATCTTTTCGTCAGGGATGGCGTAGCGGCTGGAGCAGGCGGGGCAAGTGACGTTCATCGGACAAGCAAGGAGGGTCGAGCTCGGTGACCCGTGCTCGACCTCGGAAGGTGCCCATACGCCGTCTCAGTCTTTGAAGCGAGGGTCCGCGTGGCTCCCGGCGGGGAGCTCGACCCGTCCCGTCAGGAACTGGTCGATCCCGCGGGCAGCCTTTCGGCCGTCCGCGATCCCCCAGACGACGAGGGACTGGCCTCGCTGGCAATCGCCCGCGGCGAACACCTTCGGATCGCTCGTCTGGAATGTCGTCGGGTTCACGCGGATGTTGCCTCGGGCATCGAGCTCGACTCCGAGCTGCTCCACGATACCCCGCTTTTCGGGGTGAACGAAGCCCATGGCGAGCAGCACGAGATCCGCGGGGATTTCGAACTCCGTGCCGGCGACCCGCTCCAGCTTGCCGTCGCGCATCGCCACCTCGACGCAGCTCAGGCTCGTCACGCGCCCGTCGGAGCCGTTGATGCGCTCCGTCGAGACGCTGAATTTGCGCTCACCGCCCTCCTCGTGGGAGCTCGACGTCCGCATCATGAGGGGCCACAGGGGCCAGGGGGTCGACGGCGCCCGCTCCGGCGGGGGCTGTGGCATGATCTCGAAGCTCGTGACGCTGCGGGCGCCCTGGCGATGGGACGTCCCGATGCAGTCGCTGCCCGTGTCGCCGCCGCCGATGACCACCACGTGCTTGCCCGTCGCGAGGATCGCCTCCGCGTCGGGCACGGTCTCCCCGGCGTTCCTGCGGTTCTGCTGGGTCAGGAAATCCATGGCGAAGTGCACGCCCGCGAGCTCGCGACCCGGCACGGGGAGGTCCCGGGGCACCCGGGAGCCGATGGCCAAGCAGATGGCGTCGAAGTCCTGGCGGAGCTGCTCGGCGCCGAGGTCGCGGCCCACGTCCACGCTGGTGCGGAACACGACGCCCTCCGCCTCCATCTGCTTCACCCGGCGGGCGATGAGGTGCTTCTCGAGCTTGAAGTCCGGGATGCCGTACATGAGCAGGCCGCCGACGCGGTCGTCGCGCTCGAAGAGCGTGACGTCGTGACCAGCGCGAGCCAGCTGCTGCGCCGCGGCGAGCCCCGCCGGCCCGGAGCCGATCACGGCCACCTTCTTCCCCGTCTTGTGCTGGGGCGGTCGCGGCTCGACCCAGCCCGCCTCGAAGGCGCGGTCCGCCGTGGCGTGCTCGATCATCTTGATGCTGACCGGATCGTCGTTGATCCCGAGCACGCAGGCGGCCTCACAGGGCGCGGGGCAGACCCGACCCGTGAACTCCGGGAAGTTGTTGGTCGAGTGGAGCGAGTCGATCGCCGCGCGCGGTTGGTTGCGGAAGGTGAGATCGTTCCAATCGGGGATCAGGTTTCCGAGGGGGCAGCCGGTGTTGCAGAAGGGGACGCCGCAATCCATGCAGCGCGCCCCCTGCTTCTCGAGCTCGTCCTGCACCACGGGGAGCTCGAACTCGCGGTAGTCCTTGATCCGCTCTTCGACGGGGCGCTTCTGCGGCTTGGCCCGCCCGTACTCTAGAAAACCCGTAATTTTGCCCATGTGTCTTCACTCGTGCGCGGGGGATCGGGAAGCGTGAAGCCGAGCCGAGATCCCCGAAAGTGGGTGCGAGAAGTGGTGCGAAGAGCGACCGTGGAGCTCACCTTCCGCTCAGGCCCTGGGCCTCGCCGCTCAGGGGATCCGCCGACTGCACGACGCGCAGGCTGTCGCGGGTCGGCGCGGCCTCGAGGTCGCGGCCCTTGGTTTGCTCGAGCACCCGGCGGTACTCGACGGGGACGACCTTGACGAACTTGCTCAGGCTCTGCTCCCAGTTGGCGAGCAGGGCCCGCGCCTTCTCGCTGCCCGTGTACTCCACGTGCTGCTCGAGCAGCTGAGCCACGAACACCGCGTCCTCGGTGCTCAAGGCCTCCAGCTCGATCATGCCCATGTTGCAGCGTTGAGCGAGAGTCCGGTCCTCGTCGTAGACGAAGGCGAACCCGCCGCTCATGCCCGCCGCGAAGTTACGCCCGGTGCTGCCGAGGCAGAGCACGCGACCACCGGTCATGTACTCGCAGCCGTGATCGCCCACGCCTTCGACGACGGCGATGACGCCGCTGTTCCGGACGCAGAAGCGCTCACCGGCCTTGCCACAGAAGAACGCCCGGCCGCTCGTCGCGCCATAGAGGGCCGTGTTGCCCACGATGATGTTCTCGTCGGCGCGGAACGTGGCGGTGCGCGGAGGCCGCACGGAGATGAGGCCGCCGGACATCCCCTTGCCGACGTAGTCGTTGGCGCAGCCCTCCAGGTGGAGGTGCATGCCTTGGGTGATGAAGGCGCCGAAGCTCTGCCCCGCCGTGCCCTCGAAGTTCAGGCGGATCGTTCCTTCTGCGAGCCCCTGGCTCCCGCAGCGCCGCGCGACCTCACCGCCGAGCATCGCGCCCACGGTGCGGTTCACGTTGCGGATGGGGAGGTTGAGCTCCACCGGCTGCCCCGAGTCCAGCGCGGGCTTGCACAGCTCGATCAGCTCGTTGTCCAGAGCGCTGTCGAGGCCATGATCCTGCTCCAGGGACTTGTAGGTCCCCACGCCGTCCCGGGCCGCGGCGGGCGTCAGGAGGTCCGAGAAGTCGAGGCGCTGCGCCTTCCAGTGACGGGTGTCCTTCACGCGGATGCGATCCACCCGGCCGACCATCTCGTTGATGGTGCGGAAGCCGAGCTGCGCCATCCACTCCCGCGCCTCTTCGGCCACGTAGAACATGAACCGAATGACGTGCTCGGGCTTGCCCTGAAACTTCGCGCGCAGCACCGGGTCCTGGGTCGCGATGCCGACGGGGCACGTGTTGAGGTGGCACTTCCGCATCATGATGCAGCCCGACGCGACCAACGGAGCCGTGGCGAAGCCGTACTCCTCGGCGCCGAGCAACGTCGCGATCACGACGTCGCGCCCGGTGCGCATCTGGCCATCCGTCTGCAGGAACACGCGGCTGCGCAGATCGTTCTTCACCAACACCTGGTGCGTCTCGGCGAGCCCGAGCTCCCAGGGGACGCCCGCGTGCTTGATCGAGGTCTGGGGGGAGGCCCCGGTGCCGCCGTCGTGGCCCGAGATCAGGATGAGATCCGCGTGGGCCTTCGCCACGCCTGCCGCCACCGTGCCGACGCCGGCCTCGGCCACGAGCTTGACCGAGATACGCGCCCGCGGGTTGACCATCTTCAGATCGAAGATCAGCTGCGCCAGGTCTTCGATCGAGTAGATGTCGTGGTGCGGGGGCGGCGAGATCAGGC
>JAAZAA010000142.1 GCA_012514535.1 Myxococcales bacterium
GGCGCTCGTGCCCGAGCTCGCGCTCCAACCCAGGCTCTTCGAGCCCGACGCGATCGTCCGGGACAACGTCGGTTACTATTTGTTCTGCAACCAGCTCTGCGCGGTCATCAATCGACTCGGCCTCGACGGGCTCTCGAGCGAGGCGGCGCTGCTCGAGCTCGTCCGAGGCAGGTTGCTGGGGCTGCGGGCGGAGCTGCGCGGCTTCGGCGCGGCCCTGATCGAGGTGCTGCTGGAGCAGCCCACGATCCCCTGCAAGGCGAACCTGCTCACCCGCGCGGCGGACCTGGACGAGCTGGAGGCCGAGAACGAGCTCGCCGTGTACCGCGGGATCACGAACCCCCTGCACGCCCTGGCGACCGAGCCGACGCTCCGGGAGGGCACAGAGGGACTCGACGCCCCGGCGAGCGAGCCGCTCTCTGAAGATAATGAAAATCATGTTCACCAGGTGGGGCTCGGGGTATGGACCGGGGCCCGCTCGAAAGCCGAAGGCCCTTCGAGGCACGAACGAGACGCCCGCGGAGGCGCCCGACGCTGATGGGACCGCAGAACCTCCTCCTCCTCTTTCTGGTCACTCCGACGCTCCGCGCCGAGGCCCGGCTCACGGACGGGAGCTCCCTCCCCACCGAGCGCGTCGCCACCTCGAGGGAGGCGCCCGCCGACGGGGACACCATCGAACCTCCCCGACTGGAGCGATACGTCGAGGCGCCCTATCCGCCGGAGGCCCTCGAGGCCGGCGTCGAGGGGCGCGTGCACCTGCTGCTGACGGTCTCCGCCGACGGCACGGTCACGGACGCGGAGATCACGGCGGGCCTCGGTCATGGGCTCGACGAGGCGGCGCGGTCGGCCGCCCTCGGGTTTCTCTTTCGGCCGGCGCGCGTCCGCGGTGAGGCGCGCGCGGCCCGCATCCGCTACGCCTATGAGTTCCGGCTCCCCGAGCAGCTCGCCCAGGGCGACGACGACGCCCCGGGGACCGCGTCCCCCGCCCAGCAGAACCCCGGAGGCCAGGGGGCGGCGCCTCCCTCCGCGGACTCCCCGAACGCCGACGACGACGGCGTTCCCCCGGCGCGCTCCGCGGGCGACGCCGCAGCCCGGGAGGGCACCGCAGCGCCCCCCGAGGCGGAGATCGT
This sequence comes from Myxococcales bacterium, assembly GCA_012514535.1. Lineage (GTDB taxonomy): Bacteria > Myxococcota_A > Polyangia > Polyangiales > Polyangiaceae > NIC37A-2. Next base: position 1,128 of record JAAZAA010000142.1, read on the forward strand.
CATCGCGGGGCAGCGGCCGGGGGATCGCCTGCGGCGCTCGGCGAACGCCGTGATGGTCCTCGATCTCGCGCTGGCCAAGAAGGAGTCGGCGGACGTCGGGGAGGTGCTGGCGCGGGCGGAGGGCGTGAACGTACAGCGGATGGGCGGCGTGGGCTCCCGCGCCCGCTTCACGCTCGGGGGCTTCGACGAGCACCAGGTGCGCTTCTTCATCGACGGCGTTCCCCTGGAGTATTCCGGCTACACCTTCGGGCTCCAGAACGTGCCCATCGCCTTCGCCGAGCGGATCGACGTCTACAAGGGCGTGGTCCCGGTCCGGCTCGGAGCGGACGCGTTGGGGGGAGCCTTCGACGTGGTGACCGACCGCGGGACGCGCGGGACGAAGAGCGCGGTCTCCTTCCAGGGCGGCTCCTTCGGGACCTATCGGTTCGCCGCGAGCGGCCGACACCTCGCCGAGCGCACGGGGCTCTTCGGTAAGGTCGAGGCCTTCCACGACGTCGCCGACAACGACTATTCCGTCGACGTCCAGGTCGCGGACGCCCAAGGCCGGCTCGCGCCCGCGCGCGTCCACCGGCGCCACGACGCGTACCGGGCCTCCGGCGGAAACGTCGAGGTCGGGCTCGTGAATCGCCCCTGGGCGCGGCGTCTCCTCGCGCGTGTGTTCGCGACCGACTACTCGAAAGAGCTCCAGCACAACGTGACGATGTCGGTCCCCTACGGGGAGGCCTCCTACGGCGGCTTCACGGCGGGCGGCAGCCTGCGCTACGAGCACGACTTCGGGCGCGGCCTCAGCGGGAGCTTCGTCACGGGCTACGTCTTCGACCGGGCGGACTTCCGCGATCGCGCCGGCTGCGTCTACGACTGGTACCGCCGCTGCGTCGTCGAGCGGCGTACGCCTGGAGAGATGGGGGATCGCGCCAGCGATCGCTCCCTCTGGGATCACACCGGGTACGCGCGCTGGAACCTGGCCTGGGCGTGGAGTCCGGAGCAGGCCCTACGCTTCTCCATCGCCCCGACGTTCTTCACGCGGACCGGCGAGGAGCGCGCGCAGCCGAGCGCCTCCTCCTTCGACAAGCTCCACGCACGGCGCGACATGGCGAAGTGGATCAACGGGGTGGAGCACGAGGCGAACCTCCTCGACGGGCGGCTCCAGAACCTCGGCTTCGTCAAAGCTTATCTGCAGATCGCCCAGGCGGAGGAGCTGCTCACCGCGGACGTCGCCGTCCAGCGCAACTTCCAGCGGGCGTTCTTCGGGGTCGGGGACGCGCTGCGCTACCAGCTGAACGACTGGGCGTTCGTCAAAGTCTCCTACGAGTACGCCATCCGGCTCCCCGAGCCCACGGAGATCTTCGGCAACGGTATCCAGATCGCCGACAACCTCGTGCTCGAGCCCGAGCGCAGCCACAACGTCAACCTGACGCTCTTGATGGACGCGCTGCAGACCCCCGCGGGGCTTCTGCGGGGTTCCGTGACGGGGTTCCATCGACGCGCCGAGAACCTCATCGTCCTCATCGGGCGCGAAGACGTGTTCCGCTACGAGAACGTCTTCGGGGCCCGTGTTCTCGGGCTCGAGGTGGGCTCGACGTGGACGTCCCCCGGGGAGCTGCTCGAGGTCGGCGCGAACACGAGCTACCAGGACGCCCGCAACACGTCCCACGAAGGGACCTTCGGGCAGTTCGCGGGCGATCGGATCCCGAACCGGCCTTATCTGACCGCGAACGGCCACCTGCGTCTCCGTCACCGTGGGCTCACGTCGGACCGGGACGAGCTGTCCTTCGCCTGGTACTCACGGTACGTGCACGAGTTCCATCGCGGCTGGGAGAGCGTCGGGCGGGCCCCCCTGAAGCCGACGGTCGACTCCCAGCTGCTGCACACCGCGGCGCTCTCCTACGTCACCTCGGGGGCGTCTCCCGAGGAGCTGTCCTTTTCGCTCGAGGTCCAGAACCTCACCGACGAGCGGGCCTTCGACTTCTATGGAGTCCAGCGCCCGGGGCGAGCCTTCTTCGCGAAGACCACGGCCGTCTTCTGAAGGGCGGGGGAGCCCGCAGTGGCTCGAAGCGCGGAGCTCGCGCGGAGCTGGACCGCGGGAGCGGACGGACTGCGGGCGCAGCGTCGAGAGAACCCCCCGGAGACGCGGGGCACGTCGCTCACCGACGCGCCCTGCTGCTGCGCTGTGCCCTCGGCTCCGCGTTGCCGCCTTAGCCGTGCCCTCGGCTCCGCGTTGCCGCCTTCAGCCGCGCTGTGCCGTCGGCTCCGCGTCGCCGCCTGCGCTGTGCCGTCAGCCGCCGTGTGCGGCTTCAGCGCAGGGCCGTTGCGTGTCCGGGGAAGCCGGGGAAGCCGAGCGCGCCGACCGCCGTCGTGCCCTTCGACATGTCGAAGTAGCGGCCGGAGGCGAAGTTCGCGTCCACCATCGTCACGAACGGGGTCGCGGCGCCTTCGAAGGTGGTGGTGAAGGAGTCGCCGTAGGGGGCGTACTTGCCGAGCCCTTTGACCTTCGTGAAGCTCGTCTCCTCGTCGCCGAGCTCGATGGCGTGCAGCTCCCACTCCTCCCCGCGGAGCGCGCCGCGGAAGTTCTCCGGTGTGATGGTGGGGCCCGCGTAGGCGTACACGTAGGCGGTGTCGCCCGGCCCCTGGAGGAGCCCACCGACGATCCCGCCGCCGGAGATCTCGGTGAGGTCGACGTAGTAGTCCTCGTCGAACTCCGCGGCGCCCTTGTTGATGCGCAGGATGCAGCTGTCGGAGGGCTCGTCACCCGCCAGGCCCGCCGCGACGGCGACCGCGTTGCCGTGATGGGAGCCGACGTACAGGTTGCCGTCCGCGTCCACGGCGTTGAAGGCGACCTCCCCGCAGCGGGTGTCGTCCGCGTAGCTCACCGTACCCGAAGCGCTGTCGACGAAGGCCGCGCGGGTCAGAGGGAGGGAGTACTCGTTCTCGTCGTCGCTCCAGTAGCGCGCCGTGACGATGAAGCGGTCCCCGTCGCGGTGGATGAAGTTGAGGCCGACGCGAGCCCCCTCCTCCTCCAGCCCGCCGAGGCTGAACGCCTCCCCGGTCGTCATCGACTCCGGATCGAAGGTGATGACCTGCAAGTTCTCCTTGTCGAAGTAGTACGCCGTGTCCGCGTCGACGAGCTGAATGACGTTGCGACCGCCGCCCAGGGTGTCCGTGACCCCGAAGTTCTGGAAGCTGACCTCGCCGTCCTTCTCGAGGTCACCGTCCGCGGTGACGACCCAGCGCTCGATGGTGCTCTTGCCCTCTTGTCCCACGAAGACGACGCCGTCCTCCGTGGCCTTCCAGACGATGTCCCCTTCGAACTCCACCGCCCTGCCGAGCTCGATGCTGCCGCTGCTGGAGATGTCGTCGACCACCGTGAGATATCCCGTGTAGGCGTCCTCGGTGCTGAGCCAGCCGCCGACGATCCAGCTCGAGCCGGCGCCCCCCGCCCCCGCCGAGCCGCCATCGTTGGAGCCGCCTGCCCCGTCCTTGGCGCCGCCCATGCCATCGTTGGGGCCCTCGGCGTCTTCATCCCCACAGGCGGTGACGAGCGCCGCGCCCAGGAGGCCTGCCCCCAGCGCGAGCGCGGAGAGGGAGCGCATTCCGTTTTCCAGTGCTGCCTTGTTCGTGAGTCGCATGGGGGCCGCCATACACCCGCGCCCCGCTGTTGCAAATGATTTTCGTTTTCAATACCCCTGACGCCGCTCATTGCGCCGCCCGGGCACCACGCCGCCCGCTCATCGCGCCGCCCAGTCACTGCGCCCACGCCACCCGGACGCACGCCCGGCCTCCCCTCCCCAACGCCTCCAGCTCGTCGTCAGCGATGAGGCTGCCGGTCAGATCCGCGACCACCAGGAAGACGGCGAGCAACGATCCGACGGAACGGCGCCAGGAGCGCCTGCCCCTCGGAGCGCTCGCGGAAGGGCTCCCCCGACGGGCCAATTCATGACATCGACTGTCAACAATGGCCCCACCGCGCGGCACCGCGCCGTGCAGCACCGCCCACTCCATTCGAGGCGAACGCGTCGAGGCGAGCCGAGCCTCAGCGGCCGAGCCTCAGCGGCCGAGCCTCAACGCAGGTACTCGGCGATGGCCGCGAACCACTTCGCCGCCATGCGGTTGTAACCGTTTTCGTCCGGGTGGACGTTGTCCCCGAGCTCGCTCACCGGGAACCCCTCGAACTGATCGACGAACACGACGTGCGCGCCCGCCTCGGCCCGGCTCTGGACCAGGCCGGGGATCGGCGCGTTGAAGGCGTTCACGGCGTCCGCGGCGAAGGGCAAGGGGATGATGTTGCTCACCACGATCAACGCATCGGGCGCCTCCTCGATGAGCAGGTCGATGAGCGACGCGAGGCGATCCGTCGCGCCGGCGGCCCCCTGCACCATGTCGTTGGTGCCAGCGTGCAACAAGATGATGTGCGGCATCTCGTTCAGGCCGGGCTGCGGAATGCGGTCCGCGATCTGAGTGATCGTCTGCCCGCTGATCCCCTCGTGCTGCCGGGGGAACGGCGTGCCCGCGACCATCTGCGGACCGTTGGGCTGTTGTGAGCCGAGGAACGTGATCTCGTGCCCGTTCTCCAGGGCGAGACGGAACAGCTCGACCCGATAGCCGCCGTCGAAGCCCAGCCCCACGGTGATGGAGTCGCCCAGGGGGAGCACCTTGCACGGCCCCGTCTCCGGGCAGGGCTCGAAGCCGCCCCCTTCCCCGCCGCCGCTCCCCGTCGCTCCGCCCGTGGGCGCCACGTCGCCGCCATCCGGGAGCCCGCCCGCCCCAGCCCCTCCGCCGGCTCCGCTCCCTCCCGTGCCGGTGATCCCTCCGGTGCTCGGAGCTGCCCCACCGCTCGACACCGCTCCCCCCGTCGCCACGCTGCCGCCCGCGCCGCTGCCCGCCGGCCCCTCTGCGTCGGAGGAGCACGCCCACTGAGAACTGAAGGAGAGGATCGCTCCCGCGATCAAAACGCGGCGCTCGAGGAAGAGCGCAAAGAAACCTCGTGCCATCCCTCGGCATTCCCGCGGACGATCATCCTGATCACAGGGTTTTCTAGCCGTGCGGGAAGAATGCAGAGCGCACGGGAGATTTCTCTCGCCTGGGTAGCGACTCGAGCCCGTGACAGCGTGAGGAGCGCGACGCGAGCCCGTCTCCGTCGAAACTTTCCACGTTCCACGAAGAGATCATGGCCTTCACTCGACGCTTGCTGGTCCACGACACCCCCTCGGCTCACCGACGGCACCCGCTGCTCACCCTCGGCTCGCTCGCCCTGCTCGCCGGGATGGGCTGCTCCGACGCGGACGCCGGCACGGGCAGCGGTGGAGATGACACGGGGGGCGCCGCGTCGCTCACCGGAGGCGCTCCGGGGACGACGACCGGGGGCGTGGGCAACACGGGAGGCTTCAGCACCGGGGGCATGGGAAACCTGGGCGGCGCGGGCCCCGGATCCGGCGGGATCGTCGGCACGGGCGGCGACCTGGGGACCGGCGGCGACACGCAGGAGGAGGTGACGTGCCCGTTGCCCACCGAGTTCCGCTGGACGTCGTCGGGGCCCCTCGCGGAGCCCGCGCAGAACGGCTGGTACGCGCTCAAAGACTTCTCCGTCACCCGCTACGGCGAGAAGTACATCGTGTATGGCACGGTCGCCAACGGGGCCTGGAACGGCTTCTTCTCGACGTTCGGCAGCTTCGACGAGTGGAAGACGGCCGAGCAGCACTACCACGGCGGCCACGTGGCACCCACGATCTTCTATTTTACACCGAAAGACGTGTGGGTGCTCGCCTATCAGTGGGGCTTTCAATACAAAACGACCAAGACGCCCGACGTCTGGAACTCTTGGAGCTCGGGGAGCTCTCTCATGAACTACAACCCCGATCCCACTGAGGGGCGCGGGACCGGGCCCATCGACCAGACGATCATCTGCGACGACACGGACTGCTATCTCTTCTTCAACGACGACGCAGGCGGCGTGTACCGCGCGTCGATGCCCATCGAGAACTTCCCGGGGCAGTTCGAGGGAGCCCAGCGCATCATGGATCAGCCCACGAGCATCATCTTCGAGGGGATCCAGGTGTACTCGATCAAGGGCAGCGACAAGTACCTGATGATCATCGAGAACAACGGGCGGCGCGCGTTCCGCGCCTGGACCGCCGACCGTCTCGACGGCGAGTGGACTCCGCTGCCGGGCGCCGACACCACCGAGAAGCCCTTCGCCGGGGAGCACAACGTCACCTGGCCCGACGGCAAGTGGACCACCGACATCAGCCACGGCGACATCGTGCGCGAGAACCCCAGCGAGAAGATGGAGATCGATCCCTGCCACCTCCAGATGGTCTATCAAGGGAAGCAGGACGTCCCGAACACCCCCTACGATCAGCTGGCTTACCGCCCCGGCCTCCTCACGCTCGTCCGCGA
>JAAZAA010000023.1 GCA_012514535.1 Myxococcales bacterium
AGGGAGCGCCGCAGGCGCAGTGAACGTACGTGGGTACTTGAGCACCGGAGCGCAGCGCCCCTTCCCCGAGGATTGGGCGAAGCCAAAACCCGAGATCGGCGGGCGTCCTGGTCCGTTAAGATACCGGGGATGACTTCTGAGCGCACGCCGCGCCGTCGGCCCGACGCGGCGTGCTCCCAGCCGAGCGCTCAGTTCACGTCGACGTAGAAGTCCACGCTCTCGAGGTTCGTGATCGGGCCCTCCCAGATCTCGAAGCCCACGGCCACGGCGTTGATGTGCGTGCCGGGCACCTCCAAGCCGCGGTTCTGCGCGTCGCGGATGAGGTCCATGACGTCGAACTCGAGCTCGTAGATGTCCTGCCCCTCGGCGCGCACCCAGTTGATGATGGGGATCCCGTGGACGAACCCGGTCCAGACGTTCCAGAGCCCGGGGAGCCCCTGCACCGAGACCTGCTGATGATTCTCGTGCGGGCGTCCCGCGGGCTGGGGTCCTGGTGGATCCCGCAGCCAGACCATCAGGTACCCCTGGAGGTTGTTCCCGTCCCCCACCCAGATGTCGTACGAGGCGTTGTACTGCCCGTTGTTGCCGTTCGGAGCCCAGCGCCAGCCCGTCCGCAACGGGCCAGCGGACGCGATCGCCACCGGGAGGCCACAGTTCGGCACGTCGGGCACCGAGTACTTGCCACAGAACACCGTCGGAAAGGAGGCGGGCTGCCAGTTCGTCCCGGTGGTTCCATCCGTGCTCTCGACGAGGAAGGACGTCCCCTCCCAGGAGATCTCATGGCTCCTGAAGCCGCTCCCCCAGCCGTTCGTGATGAGGATGTAATCCACCCCATTCCGAGACACCGCCGCGCTCTGGAATTGCTGCGTCGAGTACCCCTTCCCCGACATGACGCCCGAGCCGAGCCCGCCGTCGGCAGGGATGTTGGGCTCGTCGGTCCCCGGCCCCTGATTCGCCCCCGAGTCATTCCCATCACCTGCGTCACCGCAGCCGAGAGCCAAGGCCAAGGTGACTCCGGAGAGAGTCGCCGCGCGTGCAAGAGAAAGAAGGGATCGCATGTCCCCAGCGTTAGCATGGCTCAGCCTCGAAGGGAGCGGCGCGACGGCAAAACGGGGGATGAGGTGTTCTCCGATGGAGAGGCGTGACGGCGTACCCGCCCCTCGCTCGACAACGAAGCTGCAATCGTGCAGCCAAACCAGAGCTTCGAGACCGAGGATGAACTCTCTCCCCGGGCGCACGCGCCACGGAGCTCCAAGCCCGATCGCGGCGCGGGGGACGGGCAGCCCCCCCCCCGCGGACGCTCAGTTCACGTCGACGTAGAAGTCGACGCTCTCGAGGTTCGTGATCGGCCCGTCCCAGATCTCGAAGCCCACCGCCACCGCGTTGATGTGCGTGCCGTGGATCGTGAGCTGTCGCTGCTCCGCGTCACGAATGAGGCTCAACACGTCGAACTCGATCTCGTGAAGGTCCTGCCCTTCCCGTTGCACCCAGTTGATGATCGGCAAGCCGTTGACCGTTCCGTCCCAAATGTCCCACTTCCCCGGCAGGCCCTCCACGCTCACGTCCTGGTGGGCCGGGTTGGGCGCTCCGGCGGGCTGGCGATCCGGAGGATCGCGGAGCCACACCATCAAGTACTGATGGAGACTCGAACCGTTGCCGATCCAGATGTCATAGGCGGCGTTGAACTGGCCCGTGTTGCCGTTCGGCGCCCAGCGCCAGCCGGTCTGGAGGCTCTGGAGGGAGTCGATGCTGACGGGGAGCCCGCAGTCTGCCACCTCGGGGACCGAGTAGAGACCGCAGAACATCGTTGGAAACGACGAGGGCACGCCCCCCATGGCGCCGTTCCCCTGGCTCTCCTCGATGATGAAGGACGTCCCCTCCCACGAGATCCGGTGGCTCTGCCAGCCGTTCCCCCAGCCGTTCGTGATGAAGACATAGGGAATGTCGTTTCGGGTCACGAACTCCGCCTGGTAGCGCTCGGTCGTCGAACCACTGCCTTCCATGACCCCGGTGCCGAGCTCCGAGCCCGTGCCGCCGCCGGTGCTCGGCGCTCCTCCCGTGCTCGGCGAGCCCCCCGTGACCGCGAGGCTACCGCCCATCCCGCCGGTCACCGTGGGCGCGCCGCCCGTGGCGCCTCCTGCTCCGGGAACTCCTCCCGAGGAGGGGACGCCGGGACCAGGCCCCGAGTCGCCGTTGGAGCCGTCGCTACAGCCGAGCGCGACGAGTGCCGTCGCCATGGAACCGAGGAGAACCGGACGCAGCCTGGGCAGATGTGAACTCATGAAGACTGCGTTAGCACGGCTGTTGCTCGTCGTTGGGATGACGCGCTCGGAACGAAGGCGATTTTCCCGCTGAAACTTGGAAGGTTTCAGCCGCACTGCGCCCGAGACGTTCTCCAAGGATCGTTGGCGCCTCGACGGGCGAACGCCGACGCGTGCGACGCGTCGACGGCACCATGCGCACGCAGCGCCGCTCCAGCGCCCCCCTCCGCTGCAAAGCGCAGGGGACGCGGGGCGCAGAGCGGCAAGCCGCGGAACGAGCAGGGCGGCGGAACGAGCAGGGC
>JAAZAA010000143.1 GCA_012514535.1 Myxococcales bacterium
GGGCGCGCCTGCTCTCCTGGAGGGAGCGCATCACCACCGCGTCGAGCCCCGACGAGAGCCCCGGGGTCAGCTCCGACGGCGGCAGGACGCGGTCCAGATCGTAAGGGCCACGCCCGGTCAGCATCTCGTAGAGGATCAACCCGACCCCAAACAGATCTGCACGATGATCGACGGGCTCTCGCCGGATCGCCTCGGGGCTATAGTAACGCGGTGACCCCACCAGCGCGCCCGTGGCCGTGCGGACCTCGTGCGCGGCCGGTGGGGCCGCGGACACGTCGAGCAGGACGCGAGCCAAGCCGAAATCGAGGACCTTGGTGACCATCTCGAAGCCCGGCGGGTGGTGCAGGAACACGTTCTCCGGCTTGATGTCCCGGTGCACGATGCCCAAGGCATGCGCGGCCTCCAGGCCCGCGAGGACCTCCTGCGCGATCGTCACCGCCCGTGTCTCGGGCAAGCGCCCCTGCCTCAAAAGCTCTTCCCTCAGGGCCCTGCCCCGGAGGAGCTCGAGCACCAGGCACGGCACGCCGCGCTGGCTCGGCCAGTACTCGATCACCTCCACGACGTTGGGGTGCTGCAGCCGTCCCAGGGCCTGGGCTTCGAGCCGCGCGCGCTCCACGAACCCCGGGAGGGCCGCGCAGCGGGCGTGGATCCGCTTGAGCGCGAACTTCTTCCCCAGAAACTCGTGCTCGACCATGTAGACGTCCCCGATGGCCCCCCGCCCGAGGAGCTGGAGGGGGCGGTACGGGGTCCCCACGAGCAGCGCGGCGAGCTCCTCGAGCTGGGCGTTGGGATGTTCGGCCATGCTCACCTATCTTATCGGGCAGTCACGCCACCCGTTGCGCGATCTTCGTTCATTTCTCCCTGGTCGACTGCATTTTCCTTTACCCCGTGTCTACGTTCACGCTGGATCCCTTCGAAGGCACCCGCTACCGCGCTCTGCGGCCCCTCGAGGAAGGGCCGCGAGCGAGCGTCCATCTGGTCGAAGATCGGGAGACCGAGCGCCGCTGCGCCGCGAAGGTGCTCCACGCGCCCCACGCCCGGGTGCCCCAAATGGTCGACCGTCTGCGCCTCGAAGCCCAGGCGCTCGGGCGGCTGGAGCACCCACACATCGTCGCCATCCTGGCCGTCGGCACCACCCGAGACGATCGGCCCTACCTCGTCACCGAGCTCCTCCAAGGCAACTCTCTCGCCGCCGAGCTCGAGATGAACGGCGGACGACTGCCGGTCCTCGAGGCCGTCGCCTATGGGTGCCAGCTGACGTCGGCGTTGGCGGCCGCGCACGGCGTCGGCGTCGTGCATCGGCACGTCGCGCCCTCGAACCTCTTCCTCTGCGATGGACCAGAGGGAGCGAAGGTCCTCAAGGTGCTCGATTTCGGGACGGCGCGCGTGCTGCCGGAGGTCCCTGGCGCCCCTGCCCCCCTGTGCGCGCCGACGGAGGACGGCCTGGTGCTCGGGGAGCCGGGATACATCGCCCCCGAGGTGCTCGGCGGCGCTCCCGCGGATCCTCGCTCGGACATCTACGCCGCGGGCGTCGTCCTCTATCGGATGCTCACCGGACGCGGTCCCTTCGACGAAGCCAGCGGCACCCGCGAATCGCTCGAGCTGCAGAGGCGCTCCGATCCCGTGGCCCCCTCACGCAGGGCAGCCTCGCCGGTCCCCGCGGAGCTCGATCGTCTCATCCTGCAGACCCTCGCCAGAGACCCGCGCGAACGCTACCAGACGGCCACCGAGGTGTGCGCCGCCCTGGAAGCGATCGGCCTCGCCCTGGCGGGACCCGTCGGGTGGGCCGAGACCGTGGGGTGGGCCGCGACCGATACGCTCGAGGGGCCGGACGTCTCCGAGCCCCCGCCGCCGCGCTCCCCCTCCTCAGACGAACACGCGGGCGCGGGACGCTCAGCGCTCTCATCACCGCAGCTCCCAGCCCCGCAGCTCCCAGCCCCGCAGCTCCGGGCGCCGCGGCGCCGAACTCACGTGGTGACGTTCCTGGCCGCTTGCCTCGTGGTGATGGTGGTCGTGCTCGGAGCCTTCGGCATCGCGCTGACGCTCCGCTGACACTCCGAGCTCCGGTGCTGGTCTGCGCGGGACGGCGCCGAGCGCCGAGCGCTGGCAGCCCGGTGCTGCGCGCTGCACCGCCTCGTTTCAGCTCAGTTCACCAGGGGCCGAGACGATTTTCAGAAAAGTGCACCCGACGAAGCAACGGATCCGCGGACCGCCCGATAGATCCATGTGGAACCAAAAACCGACGAACACCTGCGGCGCTGCCGTTGGACCACCTCGAGCACCGGCGGGAGGCGGGCGCGGAGCTCGTCCCCCGCGGGCACCTCGAAGGGCACCTGCGCCGCCGCGAGGGTCCGCTTCGCCCGCACGA
>JAAZAA010000144.1 GCA_012514535.1 Myxococcales bacterium
AAGCCCGCCCTCCATGGAAAGCCCGTCCCCCACCGAGAGCCCCCACTGTTCGGAGCGACTCGCTCCCTCCGAGAAATGGGCGAGCGCCGCAAGTCTCCGTTCGAGGCTTGACGATGACCCATGGAGCGAGCGCCTCGGATGTCGTTCATGGTCATTTTCTCCAAGGAAACCAGGGAGCCTGAAACTCTGGAAATCGGCGGGTGAAATGCGTCTCGACCTTGCTTCAGCGTAGCGCTAGGTTGCCCATGCTGTGGGGGTCTCTCACTCGTCCCACGAATCGTCCCTCCCGGGTCCTCCCGATCTGGTAGGCCAGATTTTGGGAGGTGCCTACCGAGTCGTCCGGGCCCTCGACTCCGGAGGTATGGGCCAGGTCTACGAGGCCGAGCACATCCGGCTCCGCCGACGTCTCGCGGTCAAGATCATGGCCGGTCACCTGGCTCAGGACGCCAACGCGCTGGCGCGCTTCCACCGGGAGGCGGAGATCGTCAGCCAGCTGGAGCATCCCCACATCGTCCAGGTGGTGGATTTCGACACCACGCCCCAGGGGCAGCCCTTCCTGGTGATGGAGTTCCTGCGGGGGACGAGCCTGGAGGCGCGCCTGCACCAGGGCACCCTGCTGCCGGTGGCCGAAGCCCTGAAGATCGCCACCCAGGCGGCGGCGGGGCTCGCGGCGGCGCACATCCTCGGAGTGGTGCACCGGGATCTGAAGCCCGCCAACGTGTTCCTGGTGGACGGCAAGGCCTCGGGCTGGCCGGACGAGCTCTTCGTCAAGCTGCTGGACTTCGGGATCAGCAAGCGCGCCGATCAGAAGCGCGGCCTGACGGGCGAGTTCGATATCCTGGGGACCCCCGACTACATGGCGCCCGAGCAGGCGCTCGGGAAGACCGCGGCGGTCGATCACCGAGGCGACCAGTTCTCCCTCGCCGTCATCACCTACGAGATGCTCACCGGGGTCCTGCCCTTCGCCGCGGACGAGGTGATGGAGGTCTTGCAGCGGGTGATCCGCGACACGCCGAGCGCGCCGTCGGCGCTGCGCCCCGAGCTGCCCCGGGAGATCGATGGTGTGCTGCTCCAGGCCCTCTCGAAGCGCCCGGAGGATCGCTTCCCCTCGATCATGGACTTCGCGGAGGCGCTCAACGTGGCCGGCGGCCGCTTCGGCCAGCAGAACATCCCCGCGCCGCGCCCCCTCACCTCCCCGCCGCCCCCGCGCCCGGCGGAGGCGGCCCTCACCCTCACCAGCCCTCCGGCTCCGCCCCCGAACACTCCGCCTCGGAGCACTCCGCCTCGGAGCACCCCGCCTCGGAGCACTCGGCCTTACGGGTTGAGCCAACCGCCGCCCGGGGGGTCCAAGTCCACGCCGCCGCGACCGCGACCGCGCATGACGTCCTGGGCCCACGAAGATCCGGCGGAGACGATCCGGGAGCTCGTGGAGCGCACGCGCCAGGAGCTCGGCCTGGACAACCCCGAGATGGCCGTCCGCTACGCCGAGGCGGCCCTGAGCTTGGCGGACGAGCTGGGCTCCCGCCCGGACGTCGCGGCGGCGGCGCGAGACTCCGAGACCCTCTTCCGGCGCGTGTTCGAGCGCTACATCGGCCGCCTCGACTCGATCCTGGTCATCGGCGACATCCCCTCGGGGCAGTCGAAGCTCTCGCCGCAGCAAGCCTTCTTGCTCTCGCGCATCGAGGGGACGCTCTCCGTGGAAGAAGCGATCGACCTGTCCCCGCTGCCCCGCCTGCAGACGCTGCGACATCTGGCGGATCTCCTCAGCGCGGGCCACCTGCACCTCGATCGCACGTCGACGGACCGGACCACGTCGCGTCGGCGGGGCCCCTGAGCGCTCGACCCTCTTACGGATACGACCTACCGATAGGACCAGGTCGCGCCGACGTGGACCATGAGTCCCGCGCTCGGTATCCGCAGCTCCTCCACCTCGCGGCCGCTGTCCGACACGACGCGAAAGACGGGGCGCACCACCTGCAAATTGGCTTGGGCGCCCGCCGAGAGAGCCAGGGGCTCGACGATCCACAGCCGTCCTTCGACGCCGAGCCCCACCGCCGCCCAGGGCAGGTGGGCGCCGAGGGCGCGCACCGCGCCGCTACCTCGCCCGCTCACGTAGCCCGCCATCAGATCCGCGCACGCCTGCAGGCGCCAGGAGCGCGTCCCATCGCCCAGGCAAGGTCCCACACGGGCCGCCATCAGCCGCGTCTCGAGGCGGGCGTCGGCGACCTCCGTGAGCTCCGTCGGCAGCGCCCAGAGGCTCAGCACGCCGAGGCGGGTCCGCACGTTGGACTCCACCCCAGGTGCCCAGGGGGCGCCCAGCTCGAAGGTGAGACTGCCGCCCCAGGCGGGGCTGGTCAGGGTCGTCGGGGCGAAAGTGCCGTGGATCGTCGAAGCGAGCGGGGATCCCTGGCGCTCCCGCGGCCCCTCCGACTCGGTCGTGGACGGCTCCCCCTCGGCGCGCTCTTGCTCCACCTCCGCTCGCCGAGTCAGCAGCGCCTCCAAGGACAGACCGATGCTGGCCCCGAGCGCAGCCTCGAAGTCACGACAGTCGGGCAGATCGTCGAAGCGACGCACCGCGACGAGCTTGCCTCGCTCGAAGATCGTAAAGTGTGCGCGCTCCCCCTCCACGGACACCACGACGCTCCACGAAGCTGGCAGGGTGTCTCGCCCCAGCCACGCCTCCACCGCCTCGACGACCACACGTCGTCGCACACATTCTCCTCCCCCGAACACGCGTACAGCGGTCCCCACCGACTGTTCGCCGAGATCCAGCGGGAGCGGTTGTGCGGCCGTGTATGCGGTCAGGAGACCCGCTAGCAGGACCCAGCGAGAGCGGGGCGGGGGCACCGCCCGAGCCTAACCCTCCAGCCAGCCTGTAGAAAGGGCAACGCCCACCGAGCCGGACGGCAAGCTCCGCCGCGGGGGTACTTTTTTAGAAGCGTTTTGAGGAGCCCGACCATGCATTCCACGGGTACAACGGATGGGCCATGAGTAACGGGCCCGAGCAACGACTGGACGCCGGAGAGCTCTTCCGGCGCCACGCCGTCTATGTCGCGCGGTTTCTTTGGCGACTCGGGGCTCGTGGGCCAGAAGTGGATGATCTCGTGCAAGAGGTGTTCGTAGTAGCGCATCGGAGAGGTGGCTTCGTGCCCGAGCGGGCCAAGGCGACCACCTGGCTCGCGGAGATCGCGGTGCGCGTCGCCTCGGCCCACCGGCGCAAGAACAAGCGGAGCCGCGACGAGATCGAGCTCGAAGAGAAGCTCGATCTGACGAGCCCCGAGCCGGACGCGAGCTCCGCCACGGAGACGCGGGAGCGGCTGGATCGGGTGCAGCGCGCCCTCGACGCCCTGGACGTCCATCAGCGAGCCGTCTTCGTGCTCTTCGAGCTCGAGGGCGAGAGCTGTGAAGAGATCGCCCAGGGTCTCGGGATCCCCCTGGGGACGGTCCATTCTCGTCTCCACACGGCCCGCAAGAACTTCCAGCGGATGCACGCCCGGCTGTGCGTGCTCGATGAAGCCCAGCGGAGGTCCGCGTGACGACGCCCGTACGTTTGCTGGACGATCCCGAGACATCCGCCGATCTGCAGGCGGATCTGACCGCGTGGCAGCAGCACGAGGTCCCCTTCGAGCTCGAGGCTTCCCTGGCGCAGTTCCAGGCGCGCATCGAGAGCGGGGCCTGGGAAGCGGATCTGGATCCCGGCCCCGCGGAGCCCGTCGAGCCGAGCGGTGTGATCCCCAAGGGAAGCACCGAGGGGGCAACGACTTCTGGCGCAGGCAGCGTCGGCGCCGGCAAACTCGGCGCGGGCAAGCTGCTCGGGTTGCTGGTCGTCGGAGCAGGGGTCGGCATCGGAGCCCTGCAGCTGGCGCGGACCGACGCCTCCACGGAGGCGCCCTCGGCGTCGGTGGTCGACGCTCGAGACACGGACGATCTCGGAGCAGCCTCCGAGCCCGAGTCCAGGGACGAGACCCAGCCGTCCCTTGCGGATGACGCGCGCGCGGAAGAACCGGCGGACGGGGACATGGCAGCCCCCACCGAAGCCGCACCTCCGGCGCGACCCACGCCGCGACGGCCACAGGCGTCTCCCACGAAGCAGGAGCCCGCCTCGTCTCGCGCCGACGTCGTAGGGGCCAACGCCGTCCCCACCGACCAGGTCGACGGCGCGCAGCTCGAGCAGGACGCGGCGCCCGCCGAGATCGCGCCTCAGCAGCCTCCCTCCGACGCCCTGCAGCGAGAGCTCGCGCAGCTCGGGGAGGTGCGACGTGCCCTCACCCAGGATCCGCGACGAGCGCTCGAGCTAGCCAATCGAGGCCACGCGGAGTTCCAGGGCGGCTCCCTCTACCAGGAGCGCGAGGCCCTGGCGTTGCGCGCTTTGCACGCGCTGGGAGCTCGTGACGCGCTGGAGAGCCGGGGACGAGCCTTCCTGCTGCGCTATCCGAAGAGCTCCTTCGCCCGCGAGGTCGAGCGCATGCTCACGAAGTGAGCCTGAGCCTTGGCGCGCCTCACCGATCGGGCAGGAGCGGCGTGGCGCTTGGACCGCGCGGGCGGTGCTAACCTCGTGCCGATGCTCGTCCGTCAGGCACCGCGTCACCCCCCAGGCGGATCGCCGCGGCCCCGTCGCGCCTTGCGCCTGATCGAGTTCGTCGCGGCGGGCCTGGCGAGCACGCTCTTGGCGTGCGCCCCCGAGGGCGTCGTAGGCGTGACCACGGAGCTGCCCGCGGACGTGGCCCTCTACGAGACCTTCGAGCTCGTCGTGCAAGGGCACCGGACGCGCGACAACCCCTTCACTCGCTTCGTCGAGGCGGTCTTCGAGCTGGACGACCGCGAGATCCGGGTCGATGGATTCTACGACGGGGACCTGACCTGGCGCGTCCGCTTCGCGCCGGAGCTCCCTGGTGAGTGGCACTACACGTGGCGCCTCGGCGATCAGCGAGGCAGCGGCGTCGTGCGCGTCGGTTCGGAGCCGTGGACCACGCGGGGCGCTGGTCCCGACGGGGGGACGCTACGTCATCGCGGACACGTGCACGCCCAGGGCGACGGACGCGGCGTCCTCGTGCACGCGGACGGCTCCCCCCACTACTGGGCGGGGGCGAAGTGGCTGAGCGCGAAAAACTACGGCCCGCCGGAGCGCGCCGGGGTGGTCAACGAGCGCGAGGAGGACGGCTCCCGCCACGACGCCTACTACTCCGACGCGACCTTCTACGAGTTCCTCGACCTCGCGGTGGACTACGGCCTCAACGGCATGCTCCTCAAGCTCGGGCTCTATCCCCTCGCGGACGACGGCGTGAGCTGGGATCTCGAGTGGGTCCGCCGCGCCGATCGGTGGCTCGCGGCCATGAACGAGCGGGGCGTGTACTGCCAGATCACGCTCTTCGAGCCCTGGTCACGTCGCCGGGGAGCGCCCTTCGAGTACTCGCTCGACAGCAGCGCTCACGTCCTCGACGCGTGGTCGCCGGGCCAGCGCGCCGAGAAGGAGAACTACATCCGCTACGCGGTCGCACGCTTCGGTGGCTACTCGAACGTCTACTGGGAGCTCGCGAACAGGATCCGCCACCCGGGCTTCGACGAGCGGACCTTCCTCGACGAAGCCAGCGCCCACTACACCCGCTGGCTCGGCGAGCGCGATCCCTATGGCGTCGCCGTGGCCGCCTCCGATGTCGACCAGGCGCGCTCCATCCCCGAGGTCACCGTCGAGGTCCCCAGGACCAACACACATCTCCCTGCGCCCCCCGACGTCCAGAGGGCGCGCGTCGTGAACGAGCTGGTCCACGACTGCGGCCCCGTCGGCACCGGTGCGCGCGCCTATCTCGACGCCACCATCCGGACGCCCACCTACCGCTCCTGCTACCGCTCGGCGAACTGGCTTGCCTTCGTGAGCGGCGCGTACGGCTCCGCCGCCGCGAGTTGGCTCGACCTGTCACGCCCCTTGAACGGCGCCGCGCGGGCGGTCCTCCAGGACCTCGGCCGCATGAAGCGCCTCATCGAGAGCCTCCCGGTCGGTCACCATTACCTGGCTCCCGACGGGCGCCACCTGGTCATGGGACAGGGGCACCTCGGCACGCGGAGTCGCTCCGGACACCTCTACGTCTCCTACTTCCGAGGCCCCGTCCCTGCGGGCGAGGTCACCGTCGAGCTCACGGAGGGACGCTACCTGGCGCAGTGGATCGATCCGACCTCGGGAGAGGTCCTCTCCGAGACCCGACACCTGCTTCGCCGCACGGGCGAGCGCGCGTTCGTCTCCCTGGAGAGCCCCCGCATCGACGAGGACGCCGTGCTCGTCATCCACAACGAAGCCGCCATCGTCGTCCGTTAGCGAACGGCACCCCAACGCCCACGAAACCACCCGAGCTGCATTCTTCTCGCTCACCTGCACGCCGGCGCGGCGCCGGCCCCGCTCTCCGCGGGCCCCGCGGCGCAAACCGCGGGTCGACGCTCGTGGGGCCGACGGCTATTCTTTCCACGTCGCCTGAGTCCGCGGGGCCGTCGCGCCTTGCCTCCCCGCGCCCGAGCCCATCATGCGCAAGTCACTGTCGCTTCTCTTGACCCTATTGCTCGCCCACTGCAGCGTGTACGACGAGAGCCTGCTCCCCGACGGCGCCAGCGCCACCGGCGGCAACGGCAACGGCAACGGCACAGGCGGCGGCGGCAACGGCACGGGCGGCAGCGGCAGCTCCGGTGATGGGGGGACCGGGAACGACACCGGGACCGGTGGGACCGGAGGCGCGAGCGGTGGCACGACGAGCGGCGGCGGGACCGACACCTCGGGAGGCGGGACCACGGGCGGCAGCGGCGGGACCGGAGGCTCCGGAGGTGGAGACACGGGCGGCTCCGGGGGCTCCGGCGGCAGCGAGCCGGAGTACACCTACGAGTACACCCTGATCTCGAGCATGGAGGGGGTCGAGGAGGTGATCGACCTTCCGGGTGGGGGTTACTGGTTCACCGCCTGGGACGAGGTCGCGAACGAGGAGTCGTGCATCGAGCCCCACGGAGCCGGCGAGATCCTGCCCGTCCTGATCCCGGGCGAGCCGCGGTCGCTCCCTGGCATGCCGATCGAGGAGAGCATGTTCGCCATGCACTTCGTGACGACCGACTGCCAGGGCTGGGGTGCGCAGGCCGGGTTCGGGTTGAAGGTCGACACGGATCCCGACGCGGAAGAGGGAGCGCTCGCCGCCTTCGACGCGAGCGAGTACGACGGGATCGCGTTCTGGGCGAAGGCGACCGAGAGCAACAGGCTCGTACGCGTCGACGTAGCGGACGTGGCCACGAGCCCCTGGGGCGGGCAGTGCGTCGAAGGCGGCTCGTCGCAGACCGCCTGCCACGGGAACTACGGCCTCGTGCGCTCCGTCAGCTCCGAGTGGCAGCTGGTGCGAGTTCCTTTCGCCAGCATGAAGCAGCCCCCCCACGGCAACCGGGGCGAGAACGCCTGGCCGGACACGTCCCAGCTGTACCAGGTCGTGTTCTCGTTCTCCTACAACACCAACATCGGCGACATCGACGTCCTGCTCGACGACGTCTACTTCTACAAGCAGCACCTCGTCGAGGACTGAGGACCCCCGCGGAGCGTCAGAGGGGGGCGCACGGCGCGGGCCGTCGACGAGCGGCCGCTGTCGCACGGCGTCGCTCTCTGTCCGTCCGTCGCCTCCGTCGGGGCCGTCGACGACCCGCGCAGCCCTGCGGGCTCACCGCGCCAGGAGTCCGTCGCAGAACGAGCACGCCGCAGAACGAGCACGCCGCAGAACGAGCACGCCGGGCGGAACCGCCGCCACGAACGCGATCCGCCCCGCCCGCCCTTCGGAGCCAACTTCCGCGTTCCCCGGGCCCTCCGAGCCCTCCGCGGTCCGCTCCCGCCCGACCCGCGGGCCCCGCTTGCGCATTCCGCCGCCCCGTGAGAGTTTTCGGCGCGCTCGGTCCCGGTGGCCGAGCGCATCAGCTCCCGTAGCTCAGCTGGATAGAGCAGCGGCTTCCTAAGCCGAAGGTCGCACGTTCGAATCGTGCCGGGAGCGCCGCAGACACGCTGCTTGCCCTTCGGACAGCTGTCGCCGGAGCCAGAACGTAGGAGGGGGTATCGTCAGCAGGGTTCACCGGAAAGGAGCCCTCGCGCGCCGCGCTCAGCTCGGGCCGCGCGCGGCTCGCGTCGATGAGACTGCCTGGGGGTCTGTCGTGTCCTCCTCGACCGAGAGGAGCGAGTCACGCGTCGCGACCACTTGAGGCAGGGCGAGCGGAGCGAAGGGCACGGGCTCGACCACGGGCAGCCGGCGACGCTTCACGAGCCGGATCACTGCGAGGGCGACGAGCGCCAGGTTGAAGAGCGTCAGCAGCGCAGGCAGCGTCGGCGAGCCGAAGACCTCCAGCCCCACGGAGCCGATCAGCGGCACGAAGGCGCTCCCCAGACCGTAGGCGAGCACCAAGGTGCCGCTGGTGGCGACGACGTCGGCGCGGTCAACCAGGTCGTGGGCGTGCGCGATGGCGACCGGATAGAGCACGAAAGCGACGGCCCCGAGCGCGAAGGCGGCGGCGGTGAGCGTCGGAAAGGTGTGCGCGCTCCAGAGGAGCAGCGCGGCGCCACAGCTCGCGGTGGCGATCAGCTCGATGACGACCCGCCGATCGATCCGATCGGCGAGCCACCCCACGGGCCACTGCAGCGCCAGCCCCCCGAGGACGGAGGACGCCATGAACACCGCCACCTGCTCGGAGGACAAGCCCTCCGCCGTACCGAAGGCGGGCCCCAGGTTGAGGAGCGAACCAGTCGTGCACCCGGCGACGAAGCAGCCACCGACCGCGACGGGCGCCCGCCGCAACACGCCCCCCAAGCTCGCGCGAAGCCCCTCGATCAAGACCGGCTGGGGCGTGCGCGTCAGGGCGATCGGCACCAGCGCGAGCACGTACAGGAGCGCCCCCAGGATGAAGGGCCTGGAGCCCGTCGGCGGTTGCACGACGACCAGGAGCTGTCCCGCCGCGAGCGCCACCTGACACGTCGCCACGTAGACGGCGAGCATCCGCCCCCGCTCGGCGCTGCTGCTGCGCTCGCTCAGCCAGCTCTCGATCACCAAATAGTTCCCGCCGATGGCGAACCCTTGCACCACCCGAAACCCGACCCACAACGCCGGCACGTCGACCAGGGCCAGCCCCAGCGCCGCCGCGGTCGCCAGCCCGGCGAACGCCGCGAAGGTGCGGATGTGCCCCACGCGCTCCACCACCCAACGCCCTCGCCAGGAGCCGAGCACCAGGCCCACGGAGAAGGCGCTCACGACCACACCCGCAAGGCCCAAAGATTGTCCCCCGACAGCGAGACGTGTGCCGAGCACCGTCGTGAGCAGACCGTTCGCGACGAGCACCAGCGCGGTGCCGATCAGCAGGGACAGAACGGAGCGCACGGCGCCCATGGTGCCACCCTCGACTGGTCACGCAACCGACATTCGAGCGACTTTCGTGGAGGCGCGAGCGTCGATCGGTGCGCCCTCCTGGACTCGCTCGTTGCACCCGGCGCCGTTGCGGGAGCTCGCTGGGCGAGTCCACGGTCGAGGTCTGCTCACGGATCGCTGCGTTCGTCACGCATCTCGTCGCGACGAAGGGCGTCGCCTTCATCGAACGCGTCGCGCTAGCCTGCGTCGCCGCTCCTGCGCGGAGAACGTCTCTCCCTTCGCCGTCCTCTCCCGATCGGGCTGCCATCGCAGGTCACTCACGGCGGCTCATCGCGGCTACCGCGCCCGTCGACGTCGATCGGCTCCGCGTCATCGTCGGCCCGTGGGGCGACCAGCGCCACCGACCGTGCGCCCTCGCCAAGCCTCGCCCACCGCGGTATCGCGGAGACCATGAAATCGTCGTGTGCTGGGCCGATGGGAACTTGCAAGGAGCTCCTCACCTGGGGGTCCATGCTCCTGCTGACGGGCGTGAGCCTCGCGTGCTCGAGCGCGCGGGTTCGAGCAGAGGGGCCTCCTGCCGCCCCCTGTCTCCTGGAGTCCACCTCCGCCGCTCCTGCCGAGCCGACGCCCCCGCAGCCCACCGCTCCAGCCCACGCCCACGCGCACGATCATCACCACCATCACGCGCACGGGGACGCCTCGGACGGACACGCGGCGGATGCCGAGGGAGCGAAGCCCGTCGTCGTCGACCACCAACGACTCACGGCCTACGAACACCGGGGCAACGAGCTCGTGGGCATCGCGACCCCGTCGCTCGGCGCTCGGGAACACGAGGTGTGGCGCTCTCGCGTCGCCGTCGGTTCGAGCACTCCGCTGCACGTCCACGGCAGCGAGGAGATCTTCGTGTTTTTGCGTGGCCGCGGGCGCGCGCGTATCGGCGACGAGACCGTGGAGTTCGAGGCGCCCGCCACGGTGATCGCCCCCGCGGGCCTCCCGCACCAGTTCTTCAACACCGGCGACGAGCCCACCGAGGCCATCGTCATCGTCCGTGTAGGCTCGCAGATCACCGACGCGGAGGGCGCTCCCCTCGAGCTCCCCTGGCGACGCTGAACGCTCCACCCCAGCGGGACTCGCCAGCTTCGTGAGGGAGCTCACGACGATGACGAACAAAATAAGCTCGGCCGGGACTTTCGTCCCGGCCGATCAAGAAATGTCCCCCAACCCACCCCTCACAGCTCGAATCGGGCGGATCCCTCGGAACCTGGTGGTTCCGGGGGACACGGCCGCGCATCCCCCTCAGTCAACGCGGCCGTGAATCCGCACGGAAGCTGCGGTATCCAGCGCGCCCACGGCTGCATCCCCCCAGAGCAGCCGCGGGATTGCCTTATCAAGCGTGTACGATCTTCATCGCATCCCCTCGAACCGTCGATCGTCCGTCCCCACCCTGCGGGGGCGAGCACGCCGACCAACGACTCCCCAGGCCTAGCAGCTGGGATCCGCCCAACAATGGCTCAGCTCGGCTGGCCGCCGCGCAAATCCTCGAATTCCTCGGGAAATTTCGCAAAAGAATTTCCTCGCGCCCCCGCTCTGCGCCCCGCGCGGGGCCGCGGCGCACGCTCAGCCCCCGCGGTCGCACCGATCGCTGACCCGGCAAGGCTCGCTCCGGTGCGCTCCTTTCCATCACCGTTCGCCGCCCCGTCGTCGCGCCGGTCGCCGTCGCGTCCGCGAAAGCGCGAGGCGTCTGCCCCCATCGAGCCACGCCCCATGAGCTCGCGAGGCTGCCTCTGCGCGCCGAGCCAGCCCTCTACAGCTCTCCGACGAAGAACCCTGCGATCCCCTGCCTGCGATACCCTGCGGCCTTCGGCGGAGAGGATCCGTGGGTCACCCGTGAGCGCTCCGGAAAAACCGCAAAGAAAGGCCCGTAAAGAAGGGCCCGTAAAGCAAGGCAGAGCGCGACACCAGTACCTCACAAGAGGCGTTGAACCCCGCTCCCACGAGCCTGCCGACGAACGACGACCGCTCTCCCCACGAGTCTGCCCACAGCGACCGGCTCTGCCCACGAGCGATACCGGGCAACACCGGTGACCGCACTCGCTAGCCTCGATGCATCTTGCGCGGCGGCGGGGCGTCGTCACTCTTATCGTCTGCGAGATCCCTGCTGCTGGACGACGCGGCAGTCGGGGGGATGCGGCGCGGGGGGGAGCGAGTTGGATCCAGCATCGACGAGACAAGGGAGCGCTCCCGATCCAGTCCCGATGCGCGGCGCCGCCGCACCGGCTCACGGCGCACCACGGATGCTCGGCGTCGCTGCGACGACGCACAGCGCCGCACCGATCCTCGGCGCCGCCCAGGCCCCCGCGGGGACGGCAGATCCGACGCGCGTCGCCGAGCTGCTGCGCCAGCTCCGAGAGCACCAGCAGGAGAAAGAGCGCATCCGTCGTGCTCTGGAGCGGGTCTCCGAAGAGCTACGCGAGGTGCGTGAGGGCTCCCACCGATTGTTCGAGACGCTCTGCCAGTCGCTGCTCGGCACGACCCTCGGGGGACGCTTCGAGGTGCTCCAGCGGCTCGGCGGGGGCGGGCACGGCGTCGTCTTCCACGCCGTGGATCGTCGTACCCACCGCGACGTCGCCCTGAAGCTCTTCCGCGCGCCGGAGGCCCACCGCGGTTCGCCTCCGCTCGACCCAAGTTCTCCCCAGCTCGGCTACCTCTCTCATCCCAACATCGTCACCGTGCTCGAGGCGGGCACGCTGCCCTCCGGGCTCCCCTTCCTCGCGATGGAGCTGCTCCGGGGAAAGAACCTGAGTGACGTGTTGGTGAGCCGGCGCGCTCTGGGCCGCCCGCTGCGCGTCGAGCAGGTCGCGCGCGTCGCCCACGACGTGTGCGTCGGTCTGGCGGAGGCGCACCGCTGGGACGTGGTCCACCGGGACGTCAAACCGTCGAACGTCTTCCTCGCGCGGCACCGCGCCGGCGTGCAGGTCAAGCTCCTCGACTTCGGGCTCGCGCGGTTCGTCCCCGAGCCCGCCCTGGACGGGGCCGCGATCGCCGGCACGCCGCGCTACATCGCCCCGGAGCGGCTCGAGCGGGAGCCCTATGACTGGCGGGTCGACGTCTACGCGGTGGGCGTCTTGCTCTACGAGCTGTTCGGGGTGCCCTTGGCGGAGCAGGGCGCTGGCGGGTGGGCGGCGGGCCCGATGGACACCCCGCCGCCGCTGCACCGGTTGTGCGCGGAGGCGCCCCGGGCTCTCTCGGAGGTGGCTTCGCAGGCCCTGCGCCGGGATCCCGCGCAGCGCCCCAGCGCGCTGGAGTTGGCGAGCGCGCTGGCTCCGCTGATGCTCCCTCCCACGGGATCTCGCGCCGATCTCACCGGGCTTCTGGTGGGTCCCGGCGCCCGCGATCGGGAGCTCGCCGAGCGGACCCTCGAGAGCCTGGAACCCTCGAGCTGGGGTGAGCTCGACACCGTGTCCTGGCCCGGAGCTTCCAGCGACGCCCCCTTGCATGGTTGATCGACCGGTTGACCGAGAAACCGGTTGACCAAAAAACAGCCTTTCCGAGCCGCTCGACCCCTCACTCGCCCGAGCACGAAAACCAATCGACAGGCCGAGCGCCAGTCCAGAGCGACCAGCGCAGAGCGACCAGGGCCGCAACGCACGGTCAACACGACTGAGAACCGCCGCTCGCGGAGGCGGCGCCGATCAGACGGCGCACCACCACCGCGGCCGCCGCGAGGCCGAACGCTCCCGTGACGAAGGACGCCGTCCCATCGATGCGCGCGCGCCGATCGCAGTCGTGGAGCCCATTCTTTCCGCCCGGGCACACGCAGCGGAAGCCGACGCCCTCGTCGTAGCTCGGTGGGGTCGGCGGGATCGGCGCCTCCGTGCTGAACACCGCGTCCACCCCCGTCGGCTGACCGCGCTCGACGACGAGACCGTGCTCTTGCCGCAATGCTTTGCGGAGCGCGCTCGCGAAGGGATCCTTGTAGGTGTCGCTCAAGTCGCTCACGCGGATCGCCGTGGGATCCATGCGCGCCGCGGCTCCCATCGACGACACCACCGGCAGACCGCGCCGCACGCAAGTGGCGATCAGGTGAGCCTTCGCGGTGATGTTGTCGATGGCGTCCACCACGTAGCTCACGGGGCCGGCGAGGATTTGCTCGGAGGTCTCTGCGTTGTAAAATAGAGGGATCGGCTCGATGCGCGCCGTCGGGTGCACGAGCCGCAGGCGCTCGGCCATGATCTCGACCTTGCGCTTGCCGATCGTGCCCTGCATGGCGTGGAGCTGGCGGTTCGTGTTCGTGACGCAGACCCGGTCGAAGTCCACGAGCGCGAGGCCGCCTACCCCGCTGCGCGCCAACGACTCCGCCGTGAAGCTCCCGACACCACCCACCCCGACGATGACGACCCGTGCCCCCATGAGCGCGTGCAAGCCGGGCTCGGTGAACAGGCGCGCCGCGCGATCGAAGCGTCGATGGGTCCGGTAGCGGACCTCTTCCTGCGACTCTGCGGGCGCGCCAAAGGACGCCTCGACGGCGGCTCCTGGAGGCGCCTCCAGGTCGGCAGAGCGCTCTCCGGTCTCGATGGTGAGTGCGTCGCGGGTGATCGGCAGCTGCATGGCGCCCCGCATTTAGCAGCTCGGCACCTCCGAGCCCAAGGCGCCCTCACACGCCAAACAGACGCCGGGCGTTCCGCGCCGTGTCCTCGGCCAACTCCGTCGTGCTGACCCGGAGCTGACGGGCGGCCTCCTCCACCACGACGACCAGGTCCGCGGGGGTCCCTCGCCGCCCCCGCTCGAAGCACCCCTCCACCGCGGGAGCCTGGTCCGGAGCGTCCGTCTCCAGGAGGAGGTGGTCGCGGGGTACGCGCTGCAACGACTCCCGCGCCCGCCGCGCCCCGGTGCCCGTGAGGCGC
The DNA here is from genome assembly GCA_012514535.1 of Myxococcales bacterium. GTDB lineage: Bacteria > Myxococcota_A > Polyangia > Polyangiales > Polyangiaceae > NIC37A-2. The sequence continues at coordinate 14,264 of JAAZAA010000144.1, forward strand.
GCCCCGAAGCCGATGAACAGCCCGTGATCCACATACCGGTCCACGAGCTCGACGCTGCCCGAATAGCCGTGCACGACCCCTCCCCGAGGGAGCGGACCGACGCGAGCGAGGAGATCGAGCGTCGCGCCGTGCTCACCCACCACGTGCAGCACGACGGGCAGCTCCAGCTCCCGGGCGAGGGCGAGCTGCGCCTCGAAGACGACGCGCTGTCGTTCCCGCGAAGGGCCGCCCTGGAGGGCCTTGGGTCGATCGAGGCCGCACTCTCCGAGGGCCACGGCCCCCTGGGCCCGGAGCTCGGTGGCGAGCCGCTGCATGGCCTCGTCGAGGGCGCGCGCCTGCGCCCTCGGATCGTCCGACTCCGGGCACTCGACCTCGTCGACCCACCAGGGATGGACGCCGACGCTCACGGTCACCCCCTCGCGGCCGCGCACGTCGGCGAGCTGCCCCCACTGGGAGGGACCACAGCCCGGCACGTGCCAGCGCTCGACACCGCAGGCGCGCGCCGCGCGGAGGTGCTCGTCGAGGGCGCCGGCGAGCTCCGGAAAGTCCAGATGGCAGTGGGAGTCGTACACGAGCCCTCAGCCCACGACCGCGCGCCCTCAGCCCACGACACGCAGGCGGCGGGCGGGGAACCCCTGCTTCTCGTGCCCCTCCAGCATCATCTCCTTCGAGGAGGGGATGCGCCCGGAACGCTCCGGCGGCGCGGCGGGAACCTGCCCCCAATCGGCGAAATCCTCGGGCAAAGGACCCGGCAAGGTCGGCTGCTGCGTCCTCTCCAGGAGCTGGAACTCGTGGCGCGCCGAGAGCTGGAGGGGGAGGCCGCGCTCCGGTCCGCGCTCCCGGAACCAGGCGCGCGTCCGCTCCACGTTCTGGATCAGGGCGTGGTGTTGTGGATCCGTCCGCGCCGCCGCCAGGAAGCGGTCCTGCATGCCCTGGAGATCGCCGCGAGCGAAGGCGATGCAGGCCAGGTAGTTGTACGCCAACCCGGGCGCGGGGTAGCCGAGCTCGAGGGCGCGGAGCACGTGATGCTCCGCCTGGTCCAGGTTCCCTGCGCGATAATGGGCGCCGCCGAGGTCCATGTGGGCGGCGTGGTGGTCCCCCACCTTGTCGAGGATGGCCTGCGCGGCGGGCACGTCCTCCAGGTAGGCGTTCTGGACGCCGCGGTGCTCCACGAACCAGGAGTTGAGGAGCTCGGTGACCTCCTCGTCCGCGTCGAAGGGGGTCTTCAGCTCCTGGAAGTCCTCCGTGAAGAACACCTCCGGATCGAGCCACCCCTGCTTCACGGCTTCCTGGAAGTCCAAGGTGCCCGGATAGATGGACAGGCAGGAAAAAATGTACTGGTGCGGACGGGCCACGTCCAAGAAGGCCAGGGTCTCCCGGAAGGTCTCCTCCGTCTCGCCTCGGTTGCCCAGCATCATGTAGAAGCGCACCTGGATGCCGACGCTCTTGGCGAGGGAGCTGGCCTCGATGATCTCCTGCGCGGTGATCTTCTTGTCGATGTTCTGGAGGATCCGATCGGAGCCCGACTCCACCCCGAGGCTCAGCCGCTGACAGCCCGCCAGCCGCATTTCCAGGAGGAGCTCCTCGCTGAGCACGTCGACCCGCGTGTCACAGCTCCAGAAGAACTGCAGGCCACGCCGCCGGATCTCCCGACAGATCTGCAGCGCCCGCTTGCGGTTCGCGGTGAAGGTGTCGTCCTTGATCTGGATCATCTTCACCGGGAGCTTCTCGAGGGCGCTCTCGATGGCGTCGACGACGTACTCCACGGAGTGTCCGCGGAACCCCCGTCCCCAGGTCGTCTCCGCACCGCAGAAGGTGCACTGCCAAGGGCAGCCCCGGGAGGTCATGAGGATGTGAGTCCCGAAGTAGTCGTGCGGTGACGCGAGGCTGTCCAGGTCCCGGATCGAGGGTCGATCGGGGCCCAGCTCGATCTGGTCCCCCACCCGGAAGGCCGTGCCGGCGATGCCCGTGGTGGAGGCGCCCTGCTCGAGACGGTCGATGAGCTCGAGGAAGGTCAGCTCGCTCTCTCCGAGGCTCACCGTGTCGATGGCGGGGTGGTGCCGGAGCAGCTCCCGGGCGAAGGGGGTCGCGTGAGGCCCGCCGACGACGATGTGCGCCGACGGGTGGACGCGCCGGATCAGCTCCGCCGCCATGCCCACGCCCCGACGATTCGCCGTCCAGCAGGACATGCCGAACAGATCCGCGTCGAGGGCCGCCACGACGCGCTCGACCTGGCTCCATGGGTGGGCGGAGATGTTCAGGACCTTCACCTGGTGCCCCGCGCGGATCGCCTGCGCCGCCAACGAGAACAGCCCGTAGGGCGTCTGGAAAAAGTCCGCGTCGAGATCGCCGTCCCGGTACTCGACGGGGGGGCCCTCGCCGGGAGGGAACGGTGCCTGACCCGGATCCGCGATTTTCCAGGGAGGTGGGTACAGCAAGGCGATGCGCATCGTGAGCTCCGTCGGCGCCGGCAGGGGCGACGTCGCGACCTTACCACGCGCTCCCGCGCCCCTCCGCGCACACCGGCAACCTCCCCTTCGATTCTCGGGGACTCCAATCCTCCCCTGGAGACGACGGCCTCTTCCCCACGACACACGTCCTGCGCGGCGCACTCCCCGCCCCCTTCATCACCGCACGGAGAGTGTCCAGCGAGCGAGCAAACGTCCGGTCCAGGCGGACACCTGTATCGCGCCGTCCGGACGCCTGTCGGAGCCCGAAGCGCCCGAAGCGCTCCCACGCAGCCCAAAACCTCGCATCGACGCGTTGGCACGCCGGCTGCAGCTCGCCCCGCAGGAGGAGGCCCCGCATGCAGACAGCGCGCGTCATCGTCGTTGGATTCGATTATTCCCCTTTGAGTGAGGCGGCCCTGCACCGGGCGCTCCGCATGACGGAGGCGGTGCCCTTCGCGACGCTGCACGCGGTCACCGTCGGCACGCGGGTCGGCGCCGACGTCCGCCTGCCCGACGGCGCGGTGATGTCCCAGTGGGCGGCCGTGGAGGCGGTGCGCATCCACCTCCGTGAGCGCGTCCGGGCGGTGCCGGACATCGGGGCGCGGAACTTGCGCGTGATCGGGCACGTGCGCGGCGGCGAGCCCTCGCAGGCCATCCTCGATCTCGCCTTCACCTGCAACGCCGAGAAGATCGTGATGGGCGCCCACAGCGCCACCGACGACCACGGCGGCACCTTGGGCCAGGTGGCCCAACGGGTGCTGGCGCAGGCGCCCATCGGTGTGCACGTGGAGACCGCCGTCGCCTCGGCCCCGACCCCGGCTCCCTTCGATCCCCTGCGGTGGGCCTTCGTGTTCGGGACGGGCAACAGGCGCTCCAAGGGCGCGCTGAGCGCGCACAGCGCCAATGTGGGTATGAAGGCGTAAAGAAAAACTCGCGCTCGGCGAATTGACGACCGAGACCGAGACGCGCCATGTTGCCCCTGCAAATGGTGCCTGGCTCTAGTCGCCGCCCGCGAAGGGACCGCCCCCTCGGGACGACGTTCACGGCGGTCCTGCTCTTGCTCAGCAGGATGACCTGGGCCGACCCGAGCCAGGCAGCGCATGCCCACGACGCGCCCACGACCGCGAGCGCCACTCCGGAGCCCAGCGCCGCCGAGCTGAGCGCGGCGCGGCAGAAGTTCCAGAAGGCCCTCGCCTTGCAGACCGCGGGCGACTGGACGGGCGCCTTGGTCCTCCTCAAGGAGGTCGCCGAGGTGAAGACCACGCCGCAGGTCCTCTTCAACATCGCCCTGTGCGAGGAGAACGTGGGGCAGCTGGTGGCGGCGCTCGGCCACTACGAGTTGGCGGCCGCCGACGCCCGCGAAGCGGGGCTCCCCCTCGTCGAGCGGGAGTCCATCGAGCGTCTCTCCCAGCTGCGCGCACGGATCCCGCGCCTGCGCGTCGAGCGCGGCGCGAGCGCGGCCGCCGCCCAGGTCAGCCTCGGCGGAGTCGAGCTCGGCGACAGCGCCCTGGGCAAGGATCTCCCTCTGGATCCCGGCTCCTACCAGATCCAGGCCACCGCGCCCGGCAAGGAGCCCTTCGTGCGCGACGTGCGCCTCACCGAAGGGGGCCACGTCACGGTGACGGTCGAGTTCGCGGCGCCTCCGCCGCCTCCGGTGGTGGTCGACGAGCCGTCGGACGGGAGCTCCGGGCAGCGCGTGCTCGCCTGGGTGAGCGGCGGCGTGGGCCTCGCGGGGTTGTCCGCGGCGGGGGTCTTCTACGGGCTCCGCTACGATGCGCAGAAGGAGCTCGACGAGCTCTGCCCGAGCCGCACCAACTGTCCGCCGTCGGCGCGGGACACCCACAACCGCGGTCGCGACTACACCACCTACGGCAACCTCGCCCTCGGCGTCGGCATCGCGGGGCTGGCGACGGCCGCCGTCCTGTGGCTCACCGATCGCCCCTCCAAGGACTCCGTCGCTCGCGACACGCCCACTCCGCCGCGCCACGTCTTCGGCATCGGTCACGGCTCGGCGCCCCTCGGCGCGACCTGGAGCGGGACCTTCTGACCGTCAGAAGCCAGGATCGCGGACGGGGGTCACGAAGGGCTGCTCCCCTCCGCTCGTGGAGTTCGACGCGGAGGAGCCGCCCCCGTCCTTCGTCGAGGACTTCCCTCCCCGGGTACCCGATCCTCGCGACGAAGCCCCCGAGGCGAGCTGCCCGACGCCGCTCGCGGCGGGGCTCGGCCGATCCGTGGTCCCTTCGGCGCCCGTGAGCGCTGCGCCCTCGGTCCCGTCCTGCGCCTCATGGTGCTCGGTGCTCTCCGAGGCCTCCGCGAGCGCTCCGCTCGATCCGGGGGGGCGGGGCTCTTCGGGCACCGCCGCGCTCATGGACGCGACGGAGCGACTCGCCGCGCTCGGGGCCTCCTCGTCCTCCCGCCCCACGAACGTCACCAGAGCGACCCCCGTCGCGATCACCCCCCCCACCAGGGCACCGACCCCGATGGCCGAGTAGCGCAGGCGACCGCTGATCGTCGCCTGGCTGCGCGTCTGCCCCCTCACCGGGTCCGAGCCCGTCCCCTCGATGTTCCGCTCGAAGCTCGGCGCGCTGTCCAGCTCCACGTCCACCGGCGGCGGAGGCAACGTACGGTGCACCACCGTGGCCACGTCGTCCTGGGGCACCGTCATGGACAGGGTGCGATCCGTCCCCCCCAGCTCCTCGCGCTCGTCGGCGATCTCGAGGGCCGCGCGCACCGCGCGGCGTCGCTTCTCCTGGCGGTCCTGCAAGAGCGTGCGCACGTACTCCGCCACCTCCTCGTCCGTGCTCGGTTGCATCACGCGCGTGAGGGCCTTCAGCAGATCGTTGGCGGAGGGGAAGCGTCGCGAGGGCTCCTTGGCCAGGGCCTGCGCCACCACGGCCTCCAGCGCGGGGCGGAGGCTCGGGACGTACTTGCGGATGGGGCGCGCCGGCTCGTCGGAGGTGATGTTCTCGATCGTCCGGGTCTGGTCCTCGCCGCGGAAGGGATGGACCCCGGTCAGCAGCATGTAAAGCACGATGCCGAGGGCGAACACGTCCGTGCGGCGATCCACGGGCTCCCCCCGGAGCTGCTCCGGCGACATGTAGGCGATCTTGCCCTTGAGCTGGCCCGCCTCCGTCTCCGCCGCGATCCGCGACGTGGCCTTCGCCACGCCGAAGTCCACGATTTTCACGACGCCGTCGTAGGTGACGAGGACGTTGTGAGGGGTGATGTCCCGATGGACGAGGCCGACGAGCGCCCCCTGCTCGTCCCGCAGCTCGTGGGCCGCGTGCAGCCCACGACACGCCTGCGCCACGAGGGAGATGGCCACCCGCAGGGGCACCCCCCCCTGCTTGGCGGCGTAATTCATGAGCACGTTCAGGGGCTCACCATCGACCCACTCCATGACCAGGTACAGGACGTTGTCCTGCTCGCCGAGATCGAGGATCTCGATCACGTGGGGATGGTGCACCTCGGAGGCCAGGGAGGCCTCGTCGAGGAACATCTTCTCGAAGTTGGGATCGTCGATCATCGCCGGCAGCATCGTCTTGATCGCCACCAGCTTCTGGAAACCGCGCGAGCCCTTGAGGCGGGCGGCCCAGACCATCGCCATGCCGCCCCGAGCTACGGGCATGAGCAGCTCGTAGCGCCCGAGCACCTGGCCGGGAACGACGTCCATCAACATGCGCGATTCATCTGGTTGCTGCCTCGACTCGATGGGCTCAGCGGGGGACGCGGATCCGCCCGACGCAGTCGAAACTCTCGTCGGTCCAGTATAGCCGCCGCGGTCGTGTCCCGCCGCATCCGAGCCCCCATCGAGGGTCTAGCATACAGCCTCTTCCTTTCCGGTCGTTTCTCGAAAGGTCGTTCTGGAGCAAACACCGACTCGCACTCGCGCGCCGGCCTTACGGCCCGCAACCACCTCACCACACCTGGCCGCACATGCTGCGCTTACCTCTCCGGTATCCCTTCCTCGTGCCGCTCGGGTTCGCGGTGCTCGTGCTCGGGGCGGGGTGGCTGCTGCACACGCGCGTCGACGAGCGTCTGCGGCTCGAGCTGGTGAGCGATCTCACCACGATCCGGGACAGCAACGTGGCCGCGCTCAACGAGTGGATCGCGGCCCAGGAGCGCGCCACCGCGACGGCGACCTCGGATCCCGAGGTGATCCAGACGACGGCGCGCCTCGTGCGCCAGGATCGCCGCGCGCCCGACACACCGCACCACGCTTACCTGCGCCAGGAGCTCCGACGCCTCCTCCATCCAGTCGTACTGCACAATGAGTTCGAGTCCTTTCGGCTGATCCGCGAGGGGCGGGTGCTCGCCGCGGACTCTCCGGGGCCTTGGGCGCCGCTGCCCGAGGCGGTGCTGCGCGGGGCGGAGCGCCTCGACCTCGGCGAAGCGTGGCTCTCGGCGCCGCAGCGCGGGGGGGACGGCGGCCGGGACGAGCCCATCATGTGGTCGTGCAGCCCCGTGGGCACCGGAACGCGGGGCCCCGAGGCGATCCTCTGCTTCGCGGTCGATCCGCGTCGGTCCTTCGCGCGGGTGCTGCACCTGGCCCGCTTCGGCGACACGGGCGAGACCTACGCCTTCGGCCCCGACGGCTACCTGCTCTCACGCAGCCGCTTCGAGCGCGAGCTGCGGAGCTGGGGCCTCCTCGGTCCGGAGGAGAGCTCGATGTTCCGCATCCAGATCCGGGACCCGGGCCTGGATTTGGGTCGCGATCGAGGCCCGCTCACGCCGGGAGACCGGCGCCCCCTCACGCGCATGGCCCAGTCCGCCACGCGCGGTGAGCGCGGCGTCGACGTGGACGGATACCCCGGCTACCGCGGCACTCCGGTCGTGGGCGCCTGGGTGTGGCTCGCCCCGCATCAGTTCGGCGTGGCGACGGAGATGGAGGTGAGCGAAGCCTTCGAGACGCTCCGCGTCGTGCGCGCGTCCATGTGGACGCTCTTCGGCATCCTGATCCTCGCCACCATCGGCCTCGCCTTCGGGGCGCGGATCATCAAGCGCCTCCAGGGCAGCGCGCGGCGCGCGGAGCGCCTCGGTCAGTACACCCTCGAGGAGCGCATCGGCCAGGGAGGCATGGGCACGGTGTATCGCGCGCAGCACGCCCTGCTGCGGCGACCGACCGCCGTGAAGGTGATCCGCTCCGTCGACCTCGACTCGGCGACCCGCGTGCGCTTCGAGCGGGAAGTGCAGGCCACCTCGCAGCTGACGCACCCCAACACCGTCGCCATCTACGACTACGGCCACGCCGCCGGGGGAGTCTTCTACTACGCGATGGAGTACCTGGACGGGATCACTCTCCAGGAGCTCGTGCGCAGCGATGGACCGCAGCCCCAGGGGCGCGTGATGCACATCCTGCAACAGGTCTGCGGCTCCCTGGCGGAGGCCCACGCCGCGGGCCTGGTGCACCGCGACATCAAGCCGGCCAACATCATGCTGTGTCAGCGGGGCGGCGCCTACGACGTCGTCAAGGTCCTCGACTTCGGCCTCGTGAAGAACGTGGACACGGGGGAGTCCCTGCTCACGGCGGCGAACGCCCTGGCGGGCACCCCGCACTACATGGCGCCCGAGTACATCACGGAGCCCGCTCGCGCGGACGCGCGCGCGGACGTCTACGCCGTCGCGGCCGTCGCCTTCTATCTCCTGACGGCGCGCCTCCTCTTCGACGGCGGCAACATGATGTCCGTGCTGACCCGCCACATGACCGAGGAGCCGCCCCGGCCGAGCACCATCACGCCCTTCCCCGTGGATCCCGCGCTGGAGGCGCTGCTGCTCACGTGCCTCGACAAGGATCCGGAGCGCCGCCCCGCGGACGCGGGCGAGCTGCTGCAGAAGTTGGAGCAGCTCGCGATCGAACACGGGATCCTCTGGTCGCAGCAGGAAGCCAAGGCCTGGTGGCGCGTGCGCGGGCGCGCGTTGCTCCCGGCGGAGCGCGCCCCCTTCACCACCGCCCCCACCCTCGCCGTGGACCTCCGCGGGCGCTTCTCCACGGGCCGCCGACCCTTCAAGGAGCGGCGACGTCACCCGGAGCGCCGCGCGGAGGATCGGGCGGCACGCGCCGAGAACGGCCCCGACACGGTCCCCACGAGGCCACCGCGGCCTCGCCCTGAATCGCCGCGGAGTGAGCCGCGGAGTGAGCCGCGCCCGGACCGCTGAGCGGGCCCCTGGCTCCGCGCCTCCGTGAAGCCCGCCCTGGCCCGACGCCCGACGCGATCCAGCGTTGGTCCCCCGGGTGCGCTCGGGTAGGCTGGTGGCGCATGGAGCTGCGCACCGAAATCGAGATCTCCGCTCCCCCGGCGGCCGTGTGGGAGGTGCTCACGGATTTCGCCCGCTACCCGGAGTGGAACCCGTTCCTCGTCGAGGTGCAGGGCTCGCCGAAGGTCGGCGGCGAGCTCCGCGTCGCCGTGTCTCCCCCGGACAGCCGCGAGTACCACCTGCTCGCCACGCTCGTCACCTACGAGCCCCAGCGTGAGCTCCGCTGGCGCGGCAAGTGGGGGGCTTCGTTCCTCCTGGAGGGGGAGCACTTCTTTCGGCTCGTGGCCGTGGACGTCGACCGCACGCGCGTGATCCACGGGGAGGATTTTCGGGGCGTGCTCGTCCGCTTCCTGGGGCGCAAGCTGACGCTCGTCGCCCGCGGCTTCGTCTTCATGAACCAGGCCCTCAAGCGGCGCGTGGAGTCGGGGCTTCGTTCCAGCCAGGGCGCAGCGTCAGCCGCCGCGTCTCCCTGAGCCGCGCGTCTCGTCCACCGGCACCAGAACGACGCGCCAGAATGACGCGCCGCGCCGCGCTCCCGGCACTTCCAGGCGCCCCGGCACCGTCACCCGTTTCGGGGTATCCTGGTGGAAGGAGGCTCACGTCCAAGCTCATGTTGAGAGCTCCATCCCCCTTCCGATCGTCGCGCCCTCACGTCCTCGCTCGACCCCTGCGGCACCTCCCCTGGTTGCTGCTGATCCTCGGTCTGGCGACCTGCGAGAGTCCGCCCGCCGCCCCCGAGCAGGAGGTGCCCTCGGCACGGAGCGCGGCCACCAACGCCCCGACGCCGCCGAAGCGGGTCGCCGAGCCCGGCGCCCCCGAGGGCTTCCAGCTCGCGAGCGTCGTCGGGGTCACGGACACGGACCGCGGCCAGGCGATCGTGCTCCAGGCGGGGCACCGGGCGCTGCCCATCTTCGTCGGCGAGAGCGAGGGCTTCTCGATCCAGCTCCGCCTGAGCGGCGAGCGGTTCCACCGCCCCCTCACCCACGACCTGATGGACGCGGTCCTGGCGGAGCTTGGCGGATCCATCGTGAGCGTGCGCGTCGATCGGTACGAAGAGGACATCTTCTACAGCGTCATCGTGCTCGAGCACGACGCCGAGCGGCGGGAGCTGGACTCGCGCACCTCGGACGCGATCGCCCTCGCCCTGGGGCACCAGGTGCCCATCTACGTGCGGACGAGCGTGCTGGAGTCCAGCAGCATCGATCTCCACGGCCTGTATCCCGACGGCGAGCCCACCCCGGGTGAGCGTCCGACCGACGGCGCGGACACCTCGCCCCTCGCCCCCGGCGTGGTCTCCCTCTGACCGGGAGCGGCGTCGTCTCCCCCCGGGAGGCTCAGGCGTGGATCTCGCCGGCCCTCAGCTCCTGGGCCAGCAACACCGCCTCGGCTTCCCGCGGCATCCGACAGGGCGCGTGATCGTCTCCCACGCAAGCGAGCAGGGTCGCCCCGGTGGCGAGCAGCTGCTCCCCCTCCGGACCGTCCCTCAGCACGCGATAATCGAACCCCACCTTCACGCGCGAGAGGGTCGTGAGGCGCGCCTCGACCGTGAGCAAGTCGTCGAGGTAGGCCGGCTTCTTGTAGCGGACGTCGACCTCGATGACGGGGAGGTGAAAGCCCATTTTCACCCAGGACGAATAGTCGAGCCCCCGCTTGCGCAGGTACTCGATCCTCGCCAGCTCGAAGTACACGATGTAATTCGAGTGGTGCACCACACCCATCATGTCGGTGTCGCAGAAGCGCACGCGGACCTTGGAGCGGGTCACGCAGTGTTCAGGCACAGGGGTGGTCACGGCGGCTGCACGATAGTGACGACCTGGTCACACGAGCAAGGAACTTTTTCCCAGACTCGTGCACCGCGGTTCCTCCGCCCTCCAAGGCGACACCATCGATCGATCCCGTAAGAGCCCGCGGACGCTTCCTCGGAACGCGCACTTCAGGAAGTGCACGGCCGACGCGCCTCCGAATGACCGCGCCCCCTCGGCGGCGGCGCCGAGCGGCCGTTCCCCTCGCACGTGGTCCGTCCCGTCGTCCCAGACCTCGCCCACGCCGAGGCTCCGGCCGTTGCTCACTCCGTCCCCCCGGGAATTCCACCGCCGGCCGATCCGGAGGCGTCTCCGGGCTCCGCTCACGATCTTGGCGCTGCGCTGGACCTTGCCAGACCACCACGGGGGTTGTCTCATCCCGGAGCCCTGCTTTCCGTCATGCACTCGTCTCCGCTCCATCAGCGCTCCAGCGGCCTCCTGCTCCACCCGACGTCCCTGCCGGGCCCCTATGCCCTGGGCGACATCGGTCCAGCGGCGAGGCGCTTCGTCGAGTACCTCGCCCGCGCCGGTCAAGGCTGGTGGCAGATGCTGCCGATCGGCCCCCTCGGCGGCGGCGACTCTCCGTACGACAGCCCCTCGGCCTTCGCCGGCAGTCCGCTCTTGATCAGCCTCGAGGGGCTCGTCGAGGAGGGGCTGCTCAACGGCGCGGAGCTCGAGGAGCTACCGCCGGTGGCGGCGGCGCACCGCGCGGACTACGTCGCGGCCGCCGCCAACCGTGAGCCGTTGCTGAGACGCGCCCACGAGCGCTTCGCGGCCGGAGCGACGCCGCACCTCGGGCAACCCTACGACGCCTTCGTCGCCGAACACTCCGGTTGGGTGCGGGACTACGCGCTGTTCAGCGCGCTCAAGCGCGCCACGGGCTTCCGCCCCTGGTCGGAGTGGGACGAGGGGCTCCGGCGGCGTGATCCCGGCGCCCTGGAGGCGGCCCATCGGGAGCACCACCTGGAGGTCTCCTATCGGCTCTTCCTCCAGTTCCTGTTCCACCATCAGTGGGAGCGGCTGCGAGCGCACGCGGCCGCGCGTGGCGTGCGCCTCATGGGCGATCTGCCGATGTTCGTCTCCTACGACTCGGTGGACGTCTGGGCGAACCAGCACATGTTCTTCCTCGACGCCGCCGGACGTCAGACGGTGCTCGCCGGCGTGCCTCCGGACTACTTCAGCGAGACGGGGCAGCTCTGGGGCAACCCGCTCTATCGCTGGGACGTGATGCGGCAGGACGGCTTCGGTTGGTGGATGGCACGTCTGCGCAGCACCCTGCGGCGCTTCGACGCCGTGCGCCTCGACCACTTCATCGCGTTCACGCGTTACTGGGAGGTCCCCGTCGGATCCAAGACCGCTCAGGTGGGACGCTACGTGCCCGTGCCGGGGCACGAGTTCTTCGAGACCGCGCGTGAGCAGCTCGGGCGGCTCCCCTTCGTGGCGGAGGATCTGGGCATCGTCACCGACGAGGTGCACGAGCTGCGGGATCGCTTCGGACTGCCCGGGATGAAGATCCTCCAGTTCGCCTTCAACCCCGGCGCCGAGACCTACCTGCCCCACAGGTATCCCCAGAACGCGGTCGTCTACACGGGGACCCACGACAACGACACTCTCCTGGGCTGGTATCGGAGCGTGTGCCAGCGCGCCGAGGCTGCCCCCACGTCGTCGACGCCGAGCAGCCACCTGAGCCCGGAGGATCGCGAGCGCCTGACGGCCGCCGCCGCGGCGCGCCTGGAGCTGACCCGCGCGCGCACCTACTGCGGGATCGACGATCGGGAACCGCACTGGAGCTTCATCCGCACCGTCCTGCAGTCGGTGGCGAACACCGCCATCCTCCCCATCCAGGACGTGCTGGGCCTCGGCACGGACGCACGCATGAACGTCCCGGGGACGGCGGAGGGCAACTGGTGCTGGCGCCTCACGGGCGACCAGCTCGACGAGGCCGCCGCCGAGCGTCTCCGCGACCTCTGCGAGCTCACCGAGCGGATCGGCTGAAGGGCGCGTCCGGAGAGGGCAGCCAGCGCGCCCTCCGGGCAGTGGGCGCGCCCCTCCGGATGGCGAGGCGCGGAAGACCGCCGCAGCGGGCCGGCGCGGAGGGGCGACGCCGCCCCACACCCGGGGATCCTCCGTTCGGGCTGGGCCACCCACGCCCCCGGACCGCGGGTCCAGCGCTAAAGGTGGCCGCCTTTGTGCTGTAGGCTGGCCCCCGTGCCGCCTCACCCCCGCCCCCGTCGCCCGCTCCGCGCCGTCGCGCTGCCGTGGGTCCTGATGTGGGTCGCCTCGGCGTCGCCCCGCATCGCGGAGGCTCAGGAGGCGCCGCTCCCGCCCGACGCCACGTCCATCGCGCCGGTCACCCAGGAGGCGCCGCTCCCGCCCGACGCCGCGACCGTCGCACCCGACGCCTCCGCCAGCGGCGACGGGGTGTCGGGCGGTCATTCGGCTCCCCTCGTCTACACCCTCGAGCGCATCGAGGTGCGGGGCAACACACGCACCCGAGAGAGCGTGGTGCGCCGCTACGTGCCGTTCCGCGTGGGGCACGTCATCGATGCGGAGGACGAGGAGCTCGCCCTGGTGCGTTACCGGCTCCTCGGCACCGGCTACTTCCGCGACGCCCAGCTCTCCCTCGAGAAGGGCAGCCACCCGGGCAACGTCGTGTTGGTGGTCGAGGTCGTCGAGCGCAACACGATCGTCGTCAACGACGTCTGGATGGGCCTCGCCGCCGACGCCGACAACCAGGGCAACGCCCGCCCCCTGACGGCCTTCGCCGGCGCGGACGTCGCCGAGACGAACCTCTTCGGGACGGGCATCACTCTCGGCGGCGCCATGGCCGTCGCCCACGAGCAGCTCGCGCTTCGCCTCAACGTGCTCGATCCGGCGCTGGTCGGGAACGAGTGGCGTGGCCGCGCGACCCTGCTGTTCAACGACGCCAAGGACTTCTTCGGCAACGCGCAGACCAATTACAGCGACCCCAACGACGCCGGGCCGCGCAAGGACTACGCGGTGGTGCGCTACGAGCGCTTCGGCGGCGTCGTCGGTATCGGGCGCGACCTCAGCGTGCCCGCCCACCTCTGGCTCAACTACCGCCTCGAGGCCATCGATGCGTCCTTGCCGCTGCAGGCCTCGCACCTGCGGGGCGTGGACAACGTGGAGCCCATCGATTTCGGGATCCAGCGGGGCAGGAGCCACCTGTCCACCCTCGGCGCGGCGCTCCGCTTCGACACCCGCGACCACCCGTTCCTGCCGACCCGCGGCTGGCTCGTGGACGCGAGCACCGAGTTCGGCTTGCTCGCTTTGGGCAGCGACTACGACTACCAGCGCGTCGATCTGCGCGCCTCACGCTGGTGGCAGCTCAACGGCTCCGGGCACGTGCTGCGGCTCGAGCTCCTCGGCGGGGCGATCGCCGGGGACGCGCCCTTCTTCGAGCGCTACTTCGTCGGGGACTACAGCGACTTTCTGCCCTCCCGCATCCTGGGCGTGAATTTCGATCGACGCCCGCCGCCCAACTTCCTGGGGACGCAGATCGTCGAGGTCCGCTACGGAGCATACGCCGGGCGCATCGGCGCGGAGTATCGGATCCCCCTGTATCGCGGCAGCCGATCCATCTACGGCATCGATCTGTTCGCGGGGGGCGGCTTGTACGCCGTCGCCGACGAAGCCAGCCTGCTGCGCCCCGCGCCGGGCTACTCGGGCCTGGCTCGGATCCCCCTCGACCTCACGGCGAATTTCGGCGTGCGCCTCGACACCAGCGCGGGCGGCTTCGTCTTCGCCCTGTCGAACGTCCTCTACTTCATCCCGGTGCGTGGGGAGGGACCCGCCGGTGAGTAGGTTCGTCCTCTGGCCGTGGCTGCTGCTCGTGCCCCTGCTGCTCTGGGTCCCGACGATCGCGCGGGCCGACGACGCGGACGAGCCCCCTCCTCCGCGCTGGGCGAGCTACGAGTGGGACTCGGAGGAGCGCTTCCTCTACGCCACCCTGTCCTATCGGGACGTGATGGACGCCGGCCTGCGCCAGAAGCTGCGCAAGGGCCTGCCCACCACCATCCTCTTCTCGGCTGCCGTCTACCTCCCCGCGAAGGAGACGCCCGTGGCCACGACGGTGCAGAGCTGCAAGGTCACCTGGCACGTCTGGGAGGAGGCATACCGCATCGACCTCACCCAGCCGGGTACGCAGAACACCACCTGGACGACCACCGTCGACGGCGTGCTGCGGCGCTGCGCCGACGCTCGCCAGCTGCTGATCGCCAGTCGCCTGCAAGCGCCCCCCGGGCAACCGGTCTATCTCCAGGCCAAGGTCCAGGTGAACCCCGTGAGCCCGCAGCTCCTCGAGCGCATCAAGCGCTGGGTCAGCCGCCCCAGCGCCACGGACACGGCCGCCCCGGGAGACGCGCTCTTCGGCACCTTCACGGGGCTGTTCCTGCAGCGGATCGGAGAAGCCGAGCGGGTGCTCGAGTTCACCACCGTCGTCGCCGTACCCCGCGTTCGCCCGAAGCGCCGCTGAGAGCGCCAGCGCCGGAGGCTGTCGGCGAGCGCACGGAACCGCCAGCGGGGAGCCGCCCACTCTCGAACGGGGGCGTCGCTCGAGCAGGAACCGGACCGGAACCGCACTCGATCGGAGGGCCCACGAGGGCCTCACTCGAACAGCGGCGTGCCCGTCGGCGCCGGCGGCGCGTAGGTGGTCATGATCGCGATCTCGTAATAGCGATACTGGTGGTGCTGCGTGTCCCAGTTCGGCGTCGCCAGCGCCTGCTTCACGCAGTTGGTGGCGCGCCGTGCCTGGGGTCCCTTCCAGCTCCCACTCGCCCCGGGGAACACGTGCATCGAGCGACGGGTGAAGTCGAGCTGCAGCACGTAGTTGATGGTGCCCCCGCTGGCGGTGCTCGGCGCGCAGTCGATGGTCTGGCGGATCGCCGCGGCGAGCGCGCTCTCGAAGAAGGGCAGCTGATCACAGAGGACTCCCCGCTGGCTCGCCCCCTTCGGTGACGCCCCGCACTTCACCCGCACCGGGTCCGCCAAGGTGAGTCGATCGTCCTTCGGAGGTGCCTCGGCCACGGGCACCGTGGGCGCGAACACGCTCGGCGCCGGCTCCGCCTCGGGCACCTCCACCGCAGGGCGCCGCAGGAGATAGAGCGGCACGGCCAACAGGATGAGCACCGCGACCAGGGCCACCACGACCTGCGCCCGGATCGGCCGATCGCCGGCGCTGCTCCCCCCGACTCCGAGGCGACGCAGGCTGGGCTCGCTCGGTGCAGACGGGAAGGAGGGACGGGGGGGACCAGGCATCAGGACTACGCGGAGAGATCAGAAATCGAGCAGAGATTCGACGGGTTCGCTCGGATCTGCGCGGACGACGGAGGCGACCAGATCGAGGGAGTCGGGCATCAACCCCTGCACCTGGGCCACCACCTGCTCGACCACGTGGCGCGCCTCCTCGATGCCGGGACCCGTCATGCCCACCGCGAACTTCAGGCTGCCAGAGCGACCGGCCGTGGCTGGAACCATGCTGATCATCATCATCTCGGTGAGCTCCACCACGCGCTGAGCGACCCGCCGCAGGGCGAGCATCTCGAGGATCGTCGGGCGATCGCTCACGTGACGGTTGGGCCCGCGGATGTGGTAGCGAGCCACCGAGAGCGGTGTACCGGTCCATTTGGCGAAGGCAAGCTCTTCGCGGAAGGATTTGAGGAGCTGCTCCCGATGAAGCAACCCCGTGAGGCCATCGTGACGAGCCAGGTAGGCCTGGGCGCGCTCGTCGTGCGGCGACTTCGCCCCGAAGCTGACTAGCTTCACCCGGCACTCGCCGAGCTGCGCTTCGCCTCCGTGCAGCAAGCTGAAGGTCTTCTTGCGTTCGTAGCTGTGGTCCGCGTAGGTGCCGTTGGTGCTCCCGACGTCCTCGACGGCCCACGTCCCCGCCTGCCATTTGACGATGGCGTGGGCGCCGGAGACCGTCGCCTCCGGCAGGACGATGTCTTGATCGGTGCGACGCCCCACGCGCAACGACGGCCGCGTGAGCGGGAAGATCTTCCCCACGGACTCCGTCGCGTTGGTGCAGTACGTCACCAGCAGGTACTGGGCCCCCGGCTGGAACGACTCCGTCGCCAGGCGCCCGAGGGGCGGCCCCGGCGCGAGGCGCTCCCGCGGGATCTGCTGGCTCGTCGTGAGCTGGACGGGATTGAAGAAGCGCAGACGCCGCGCCGGCAGACGCATCTCGGCGTCGTCGCTCAAGCACCGGAATACCTGCTTGATCTCGTCGACCGAGAGCCCCGCGGGAACGTCGAACATGATCTGGGAGCGCATGGGCTTCGCCCGAGGTTTGTATCCGGGCTCCGGAACGCGGCACGTCCACATCTCCCAGAGCGTGAGGCCGAGCGCGTACAGATCGTCCTCGGGGCTCGCGCCGCCGGAGCGGAGGCGCTCGGGCGCCATGTAGTTCGGGGTGCCGCCATCGGGGGGCGCGCCCGGCCGTCGCGCGCTCAGGCGTGCGCGCTCCTGGGCGAAGCCGAAGTCGAGGATCACCGCGCGATCCTTCGTGACCATCACGTTGCCCGGCTTCAGGTCGCCGTGCACGAGCCCTTGGGCATGGATGGCGGCGAGCCCCGCGCAGGTCTCGCTCGCGATCTTCCGGAACTCGTCGGCGGTGTAGCCCCCCTGAGCCTTGCGACGGCGGATGTGCGTGTGCAGCGTCTGCCCGTTGATGTGCTCCATCACGAGGATCGGGCCCCAGGGGCTCGGAGCGAGATCGTGGACCCGGCACACGTTGGGATGACTCACGGATCGCGCGAGGAGGAGCTCCTGCCGCAACGCCTCGTCATCACCGGGCATTCGGGACTCCTCACGGACCACTTTCAGCGCGACGGGCTCCTGGGTGCTCCGGTCGTAGGCCAGGAACACTTCGCCCATGCCGCCCTTGCCCAAGCTCTGCCGGATCTCGTACCGGTCGTTCACGAGGGTGCCGGCGGCCAGCGGGGGTACGTTTCGGGGAGACTGCGGCATCTCGATGGCAGGTTACGCCGAGGACAATGGGTGGAAATTGCCCGACGCAGGGCCGGGTCTAGCGTCGTTCATTTGTGCCTCGGCTGCAACGTGATGATATTTCAAGCACCGTCCAAATTCGCCGGCGTTGGCCGGTTGGGCGGACGCCCCCCCGGCCACCCCCACGGCCCCCGAACGAAGCACTCCGGACGCCCTCCAGGCGTCCGTGAGACTCGGCGAGAGCGGCCCCCGGCGCCCCACCGGAGGGCCCTCCCAGCCCCAGCCAGAGCCCCCGGCCAGGGCCCTTGGAGTCCCACCCCCGGAGCCCCCGGAGTCTTACCCCCGCAAACCACGGCGCCCGCCCCTGCGCGAATCCGACCTCCTCCTGGTCAAGAAGCAACCTCGACATCGCAGTGAGCGGCGATCCGACACCCCTCCTCGGCCAGCAACCAGGTTTCGAGCCAAGGGAGGCCTCCCCGGCCCAGCGCTCCGCGCCCGAGCAGGGATTCGATCCATCCCACGGCCACCCCCGCTCCGGACAAGCCCCGCCCTGACAACCCCATCCAAGAGAGGCCCATCCAAGAAAGACCCATCCAAGAACGACCCATCCAAGAACGACCCATCCAAGAACGACCCAGCGCGCCGAGCACCGCGCCGCCCCAGGGCACCCCCTGGAGGAGCCTCGGCTCCAGCTCCGCTCCCCGCTCCACCAGGGCACGCGCCTCCTCCAGCGCGTCTCGGAAGCCGCCGAGCCGATCGATGAGTCCCTCCCGGAGCGCCGCGCGCCCCGACCAGACGCGGCCCTCGGCCACCCGTCGGATCTCCTCGTCCCCACGGCCCCGCCCCTCCGCCACCACACGGATGAAGTCGTCGTAGACGAGCTCGAGCTCCCGCTCGAACGCCTCCCGCTCGTCGAGGCGCAAGGCCCTCGCTGGAGAGAACATGTCCACGCGCTCCCCCCGCCGGATCGTCTCGAGGTGCACCCCCAGCCGCTTGAGCAGCTCGCCCGCGACGGGCTTGGCGGCGACGACGCCGATCGAACCCGTCAGGGTGACGGGCTGAGCCACGATGCGCTGCGCGCCCACGCCGATCATGTAGCCGCCGCTCGCGGCGACGTCGCAGAAGTAGGCCACCACCGGCTTCACGGCGCGGACCTGTCGCACCGCTCGTAGGATGCGAGCCGATGCCAACGCGCTGCCTCCCCGCGAGTCCACGTGGAGCAGGACGGCACGAGCTCGAGGATCCTTGCGGGCCCGCTCGAGCGCGTGCACCAGAGGGCGCTCCGCAGCGACGACCACCCCGGGGCGAGCCTCGGAGACGATGGCGCCGTGCACGTCGATCACGGCGACGTAGTCGCGAGGCCGCCAGGAGACGAACCGAACTCGGCGGCGGCGCGCGTAGGTCCCGATGCCGACGGGCTCCGTCCGCGTGGGGACCCGGTGTCCACGCGCCCTCCCCGCGGGCGGCGCGTCTCCCGGCGCTCGGGGCTCCGGCGGTACCCCCGGCCAGGCGAGGAGCCGCTCCGTGAGCTCCTGGTCGGTCACGAGCGCGTCCACGATACCGCGCTCCAAAGCGTCCCGCGCCGCGCAGGGGCTCTGCTCGATCCACTCCAGCACCCGCTCGCGCTCGACACGGCGTCCCGCGCAGAGGGCCGCCACCCCGTCTTCGAAGAGGTCGTCGAGGAGCTCGCCGAGCTGCTGTCGCTGCGGCTCACTCATGGTGGCGCGGGCCAGGTTCTCCGCGGCGGTCTTGTAGCGCCCCCGCGCGTACACCTCCGCCTCGACGCCGACCCGATCGAGGGCGTCCTTGACGTAGGGCACCGACGCCGCGACGCCCAGGGGCGCGATGGACGCCGCAGGGTCCATCCACAGCGCGTCCGCGCAGGCGGCCAGTGTGAGCTCTCGAAGAGAGGCGCCCTGGGGCAGATGGACGATCACGTGCTTGCCCTGGGCCCGCAGCCCCTCGAGCAGCTCTCGCAGCGAGCGGAGCCGCGCCGCTCCACCCCCCACCGACGCCAGGGTCACCAGCAGCCCCCGCGCCCGCTCGTCGGTCGCGAGATCATCGAGCACCTCCGCGAGCCGATGGAGGTTCAGCTCCTGCTTCTGCCCGCGGGACTTCAGGAGCTCCGTCCAGTGTTTGCGGGGCCGCGGCAGATCGAGCAGCGGTCCGTCGACGCGCAGGTGCACCCACCCCGTCCGCCCCACCGCACGACGTCGCCGCCAGTGCCGCAACGGGAAGAACAGCAACAAGAAGGTGTTCACCACCAGCGCGAAGATGAGCCGCAGCACGGGCCCATTACAGCCGGCCCGGAGAGGCCCGGCAAACCCCGCGCGGCCCGCCCATCCCCGCGCGGACCAACGAGCTCCGCTCTCCAGCCGCACCCTTCCAGCCGCACCCT
>JAAZAA010000145.1 GCA_012514535.1 Myxococcales bacterium
AGGAGCAGAAAAAGCGCGACCGCAGCGACAAGGGCGCCCGGTACGCGCTGATTGTCTCTATCGAGACCGACGCGGCGGATGTCGACATCTGGACGCCCGTGGCGAACCAGATCGGAGTGCCGGTGGAAGTCGAAGTCGAGGTCTGAGAGAGGTCTGAGAGCGCACGCTGCTCGTCACGGCTCCCTACCTCTCACCGGGCGTTCGCGAAGCGATCGACGATGAGGGGGCGAGCTACGT
Organism: Myxococcales bacterium; assembly: GCA_012514535.1. GTDB lineage: Bacteria > Myxococcota_A > Polyangia > Polyangiales > Polyangiaceae > NIC37A-2. Next base: position 238 of record JAAZAA010000145.1, read on the forward strand.
TGACCAGACCGGCAACGTGCACCTGGTGCTCGACGAACCTGGACTCTTCATCGTGACGAGCGGCGCCGGGTGGAACCCCTGGCCGGACCTCCGTGGCCAGACTCCCCGGCTCCGCGGAACGAGTAGTGACCTCGGGCGCTCGACTCCCCGCCTCGGCGCGGGACGACTCCTGGCTCGTGGGGAGAGCCCCGGGCTCCGATAAATGAGTAGCCGTGGGCATCCAATTTCCGGACCGGGGGGCGAGCATGTTAGCAGAGGGTTACCTGACGATTCGACCGACAGCGGCCATGGTGCACACTCGCGCACTGCGACGGATCAGCGCCGCAACCGCGAAGGTGAACGCAGCTCGGCCCCCTGGGAGCGCTTCTGGCGCTGGTTGGGCCTCACCGCTGGCGCGAAGACGGGGGTCGAGGTGCGTGTCACTGGTGCCCCCACGAGCAGGGCGACGACGCTACGGGCTCGAGCCCACGTCGAACGTCAGCGTCGCGCTCCCGAGGGAGACGGTCACCTGCGAGCCTCCGTCTTCGACGGGAAAAGAGGTACAGCAGTTCCTGGTTGTTCGCAGAGTCGAGCTGGGCGTCCGTTACGCTCACCACGTAGTCGCGAAACACCATGAACGATCTCACCCGCTGCCGTCACGGCTTGGACCTTGACGAACCACCCGTCACGGGGCCTGGGCCGTACGTGCTCCCGGTCCAGCCGCTACTTGCGAGCTGTGGCGCGCGCCTCGCGGAAGTAGGCCGAGAGCTCGGAGCGGCTGCCGACACCGAGGCGCGCGTAGGCGCGCCGAAGCTGGTTGGAGACCGTGTGCCGGGAGAGGCCGAGGCGCGCGGCGATCTCCTCGTCCTGGAGCCCCTGCAGCGCCAACGCCACGACGCGCGCCTGGCCCGGGGTCAGCTCCGCGAGCAGCTCGCCGGGCTGGCCTTCCGCGCTCGGCTCGAGGTCGAACGCGAGCACCACCGCGCCCCCCGGAAGCTCGTGGAGGGCGAGGCGGTTCGCAGGCACCGGCACGAGCCGCTCCCTGCGTTCGTCCTTCGGCGTCACGGTTCCGCAGCCCCGGGGGCGAACGCCTTGGCGAGGGCGACGCGCGAGCTCAGGCCCAGCTTGGTGAGCGCGGTCTGTACGTGGGTCGCGACGGTGCTCCGCGCGAGGCCGAGCCCATAGGCGATCCACTTGTCGCTATATCCGGCCGCGGCGAGGGCGGCGACCTGCGCGACCTGTGGCGAGAGCCCCCGCGGATCGCGCGGGCTCGCCTGGTTGGGCACGGCGATGATGTAGCGGCGCCCGTCGTGATCGTGGCGATCCAACAGGGACCAGGTCCCGTCGATCAGCCCGCGCCACACCTCGAGAGCGCGAGCGCTGCCCTCGCGGTGGGCGGTCGCCCGCGCCCGGTCCACCTGGCGGACCGTCTCCCGCAGGAGCGCGAGCTGGTCCCGCCCCTGCGCCTTTCCATCGGCATCCACCAGCCTCCCGTCGGGGTGCAGCACCGCGCCGTCCGACGGCAGCTCGGCGAGCACGCGCTCCGCAGCGCGCTGGAGGCGGCACGCGGCCGCGAAGTGCATCCCGGCGCGGGCCCAAGCCAGCCGGCTACTTCCGATCTCCACCCCCTCGCGCACCAAGAAGCCCAGAGTCAAGCAGAAGCCGGCCCCGTCGAACGCCGTGAGGTGATGCGTGTCGGCCATCCCCGTCCCCGCGAAGCGCTCCTCCATCGCGCGAAGAACTTCCTTGCTCGGGCTCCCCGCCGGAGCGTCGCCTTGCAAGCGCCTCAGTCCCTCGCTGGGGCCGTGCATCAGCAAGTCGACCCGAAGCGCGTCGGCTTGCTCCTCCGCACGTAGCAGACGCACGAGATCCGCGTTGTCCGAGTGGATCATGTACCCGTGCAGGCGGCGCGGCTCGAGCTCGAGGAGGCGGGATACGACCGCCGCGGACTCAGGGACGAGCGCAGCGGCTTCCGAGGTGAGCTCGTCCAGCCACGCTGCGACGCTCGGACGAGGTCGATACGCGGCTTCGACGAAGCGCACCAGTCTCCCACGCTGACGGGTCATGGGCGCGGACGGTGCCACACGAGCTCCCGCGTCATCAAGACGGAGGACGTCCATCGGACCGCGGGCAACGTTGGCGGAGACGTCTCGATCGCGCATCACGCGTCGGCGAAACACGAGGCGTGAAGTCTGCTGGCTCGTGAGACCGCAGACGAGCCCGGAAGGGCAGCGAAGCACTTACGGCGCGGCGGTGCGGCGTCATCAGTTCGACGAAATCAACGAAGGTCAGGCGCGTCAGCAATATCCGCGTGTGGCGGCTCTCACTGCGCGGAGTGACTCGGTGCGACTCGACGCGCGCTCGGTTCCGGCGCTAGGAGAACATTCTGGGCGCAACGCCAGCGCGAGCGCTGAGCGCAGTGCGGCGCGATCTCCCGAGCTTTCCCTCGGGGGCCGCGTGGTCCGCCGCGAGCGGAAGGTTCTCCAAGAGCTGCTCGCGACGCGTAGGAGGGTAACTCGACGAGGAGGTGGTGGTCTGGGACGCGGCGCGTGACGTAGGCGCCCTCCACACGCGCCTCGTGCCCGGTTTCGCGGTGGACACGCAGCTCGAAGAGGGTGCCCGCATCGTGACCTTCGCGAACGGTGTCGTGCGCGAGCCTCCAAGGTCATGGAGAGGAGGCGTTCGGCTGGGCAGGCTCTCTCGGCATCGGCGCGTCTTTCGTGCTCGTCGAGCGAATCGGCCTCGGCTTGCACGGGCGACGCGTCCGACGCAGCGAGGCGTTCTTTCTGCACGTGGGTCCGCGGATCGACGTACGGCTCTGACCCTCGCGCCTACCCAGGCAGCGCAGGAGTCGCCTGTCCAGCGGTGACCACGAGAGCACCACGGGAGCTCATCGTCTCTTCACAGACCTGAAGCTGCGTGTTGCGGCCGTTCAAGCCACAGGAAATGAAAACTTCGAGTCGGAGGCGCGACGGGTTCTCACGGAGGAGTGGCGGGTTTCCCTTTACCGGTCACCGACCCTGGTTGTGGTGCTGTCCAGCGAGCACGGAGGTTGAGCGTCTCGACGACGGCAGCGGCGGAAAGACAGCCGTACCCGACGGTGGAGAATGCACCCAGCACGCGGATTGCGACGGGTTCGTCAGCGAGGGTCAAGAAGGCTCCGCCTGTTGCGCAGGGACCTGCACGCCGACGCAGAAGGACTACGCCGGTATCTACTTCTGCCCGACTCAATGCAAAAATAGCGTTCTGGCGCCGCCGGGGAGCTGCGACCAGACCTGTCACGCCTATCACGAATGTGGCGGCGAAGGAGAGCGAGCATGCACGGTGGTCGAGTGCCTGCCGTCCTGCCAGCCAGGTCTCAACGAGTACGGTGGCAAGTGCACGACAGGAAGCTGTTACGACCTGCATGCCTGTGGCGGAGAAGGTCAGGATGCGTGCAACGTGACGCAGTGCTTGCCCTCGTGTCGTGGCGGCCTGACCGAGTACGGTGGCAAGTGCACGACAGGGAGCTGTTATGACCTGCATACCTGTGGCGGAGAAGGTCAGGGTGCGTGTAATTTGACGCAGTGCTTTCCCTCTTGTAGCGGGGATTTGAAGGAGGTTTCTGGAAAGTGCTCGGACTGCAAAGGGTGGACTGCTACCTGCAGCGCTGATGAAGAGTGTTGTTCGGGCAAGTGTTACGCCACGCACTTCTGTCCCTTCGGCGAGGTGGCTGTCGGGAACGACGTGTGCTGCAGGGACATCGGGGGGAACACGGACCACGACAACTGCGTTCCCAAGACTTGCGGAATCTAGCTGACAGTCGGGGACGCGCCGGCGCCTTGGGGGCAGGTTGCACGTCTCTTGGCAGCAACCCCGGAGGCGAGTGCTGCCCTCTTCCAGCAAGACCCCAGCAAGACCCAGACCTCGACCGCACGCTTCGCGGCGATCGGTCTGGGTCTGCTGCCCACGCCCCTCACTTGCGACGTCGGGTTCGTCGTGAACGGCATGCCGGTCAAAGGCTTTGAGTCGCCGGAGCGACAGACCTTCACGGAGGGG
>JAAZAA010000146.1 GCA_012514535.1 Myxococcales bacterium
CCGCCGCGCTGATCAGGGCCGGGATGTTCAGGTAGCTCTGCGCAGCGGGCGCCGGCCCGATGCAGACCGCCTGGTCCGCGAAGCGCACGTGGAGCGCCCCAGCATCCGCTTCCGAATGCACCGCCACCGCCTCGATCCCGAGCTCTCGACAGGCTCGGATGATGCGGATGGCGATCTCGCCTCGGTTGGCAATGAGGATTTTCTTGAACATGGACTGTCTGCGGAAGGAGCGAGCACCGCTCGTCGTGCGCTCACCGTGCCCCGTGCGGAGCAGCGCGCCGCGCGAGATACGTTAAGCTCTTCTTGATCTTGAAGAGCTTCTGCCCGAACTCGACGCTGGTTCCGTTGGGCACGAGCACCTCGAGGACGGTCCCCGAGAACTCCGACTCGATCTCGTTCATCAGCTTCATCGCCTCGACGATGCAGAGCGTCTGCCCGGGGCGGACCGTCTGACCGACGTCCGTGAACGGCTCCGCCTCGGGGGACGGCGAACGATAGAAGGTGCCGACGAAGGGCGAGGTGACGTAGGCGATGCTGGCGTCGTCCTGCTCGGCGACCGCCGCCGCGGGCTGGCCACTCGGGCCCTGCGCGAGCGCCGGCGCCGGCGCGACGTACGCCGGGGCCGCGGGCGCGCCGAAGGACAGGCGCAGGCGGCTCTTCTCGTCCTCGTACTCGAACTCGTGAACGCCGCTCTCTTCCAGGGTGGCGATCAAATTCTTGAGGGCTTCGAGGGGGATATCCATCGTGTCTTCTTCTATCTGCTCGTTGAACCTGGCCTGGCTTGCCCGGCACGCGCTCCTCGCCGTGAGCGGTCGAGTAGCCTCCGCGACGTCGCCCTTGCGACCCGATCGCCGCGGCCGCCGGCGGTGCCGAACCAGGGCCGGCGAAAGCTAGCCCAGAGCTCGGATCTCGTAAACGCCGCTCGCCTCGAGTGAGTCGGCGAGGCCGTCGAGGGCCAGGACGTAGGATCGGGCGCCGAATCCGGCCACGCGCCCCAGGCACGCGGGTGCCACCTTCGATTCGCGGCGGAACGGCTCGCGTGCGTCCGGGTTGGAGATGTGCACCTCGACGACGGGGAGCCCGCCGCCCTTGATCGCGTCATAGAGAGCGTAGGAGGTGTGGGTGTAGGCCCCGGGATTGAACAGGATGCCGGCGAACCCCTCGTCGGCGGCGGCGCCGATCCAGTCGATGAGCTCCCCCTCGTGGTTGCTCTGACGGCAGGTCACCAGGATGTTCCGCAGGGCGGCGCGCTCTGCGACCCAGCGGTGGACGTCCTCGAGGGTGGCGGAGCCGTAGATCTCCGGCTCACGCTTCCCCAGTCGATGCAGGTTCGGTCCGCTGAGGACCAGCACGCGAGCCTGAGCTCGGGGACTCGTGGTCATGTCAGCCCCGCTCCCCTCAGGAGAGCTCGTCTTGCAGCCGCGGCGCCAGGACGCGCAACAGGTAGCGCCCCTTGCCGTAGTTCGCGTCCGGGGCGAGGGTCATGGCGACGAAGTAGTTCTCGTTGATCACTCGGATCAACGTCACCATTCGATCGCTCTTGAAGGCCACCTCGCGAGTGTCGCCCGCCTCGAGCATCTCCGTCGCCCGCTGGATCTGCTTCACCAGCACGCTGACCTCCGCGCCAACGACTTCGATATCGAAGGGCGAGGTGTCGCTCACATAGCTCTCGACCGGGATCCCCTCGAAATCCATGAGCAATCCGGCATAGCCACCAGCAGTACCCTCGACGACGCTGCGGAGCGCTTCCTTGAACATGGAGGGATGATATGCGGGCCCAACCGCCTTGACCATCCGAATCCCATCCGGGTACCTTTCCCATGCGCTGGGGAGCCCGTCAGAACCTGCCTGCTCGGCGGGGCACTGCCTTCGCCATGATCGGTTGTGGCGAGCTCCCGCAGGCCTCCAACGAAGAGCGGAACAGCGATGCGTGCCAAGGCGGGCGATCCACCCCGCACCATGACCCAGAAGATCCTCGCGGCTCACTCCGAGGAGGTCCTCGGGGCGGCAGACTTGGTGCGGGTCAAGGTGGATCAGGTGGTGCTGGCCCGTGAGCCCCAGCGCTTGCTCGATCGGGCCGTGGACGACGGTCTCCGCAAGGTGGCCGTCGAGGTCGCGGTCGCGTACCCCCAGCGCTGCGTCGGCTGGCGAGGCGCCACGGCGGAGTCGGAGAGCTTCCCTGCCCAGGCCTTGGAGCTCGGCCTGCACGTGGCACGCGCCGGCATCGGGTTCGCGCCCGCGGTCCACCTCGAGCGCTTCGGGAGCCCCGCCCGGCTCGTGCTCACGGACGAGCCGCGCCTCGCCACCGTCGGCGGGGCGGCGATGCTCAGCGTGCCCGCCTCCCCCACCCAGCTCCTCGAAGCGCTGAGCACCGGGTTCACCTGGCTGCGGCCCGCACGCAGCGTGCAGGTGATGCTCACGGGGCGGCTGCGTCCCTTCGTCTGCTTCCGGGACGTCGCGCTCGAGCTGACCCGGCGCGGCCTCGCCGAGACGATCCAGCGCATCGACGCCGAGCACCACGCGCCCGTCGTGCTCGAGTTCGCCGGCCCGAGCGCGCGGCTCCTGTCCGTGGCGGAGCGCGCAGTGCTGTGCGCCGCGGCGCCGCGCCTCGGAGCCGCTGGTGCCCTCTTCGCGAGCGACGAGAAGACGGAGGTCTTCCTCCGGGATCAGCGGCGCTCGAAAGCCCACAGGGTGGCGAGCCCCGATCCCGGCGCCCCCGCGGACGACGTGATCACCATCGATCTCGCCGCGGTGGAGCCCCTCGTGTTGGACGGCAGCGGCAGGGTGCGACCGGTGCGCGAGCTCGCGGGGGAGCGCGTGCGGCAGGTGCTCCTCGGAGGAGACTCGGGGGTGTCCTTGCGCGACCTCCTCGCGGCCGCCGCGCTACTGAAGAGCAAGCGCGTGCCGGCGCACCTCGACTTCCTCCTCGCCCCCCCGTCCCGCCAGAGCCTCGACGTGCTCGCCCGCACGGAAGCGCTCGTCGACCTCATCGCCACCGGCGCGCGGCTCCTGGAGCCCGACTCCCGTGTGCTCACGGGCGAGCTCTATCCGCCGCCCTCCGAGGGCGTGGCCCTGCGCACCTGCGATCCGGACCCCGCCGGTGGAGACGTCGGCTACGTGGTCTCCGCCGAGACGCTCGCCTACGCGGTCGCGACGGGCGAGCTCGGTGATCCCCGCTCCTTCAAGCGGCCCGTGCGGCTGACGGTGCCGCGCAACCTGCCCACGGACGACGTGCTCCTCGTCCGCAAGGGGCGCGCCAAAGGCGCGAGCAGCAAGAAGAAGGTCGAGCCGCCCGTCTCGAGCCGACGCAGAGCGGCGGAGGCCCCCCCGAGCTGGCAGGCGGAGACGAGCCTCTCCCTCCTCGCGGACCGACAGCCTCCGAGTGAACCGAGCGCCGTCCTGGCGACGACCCTCGCCGACGTCCAGTGGGCCGCCCAGGAGGCGGGCAGCAGCGGCAGCCTCCGCGCCATCATCGCTCCCCACATCCCGTCCGCCACGGTGTGCATGCTCACGGGGCTCGGTGTCCTGGCGCTGCGTGCGGACGAGGCGGCCCTCGAGGCCCTCGGTTCCCAGCGCAGCGTGACGATCCCTGCCCCCAGCGGCTGGTCCGACGGGGAGATCCAGCTGCTCGCCGGAGCCCACCCGGTGCGCGTCACCTGGCTGGCGCGGGGGCTCGAGCGCGACTGGATTGCAAACGCCTGAGCCGGAACTACCGTCGTCGCCGATGGCTCGTCACGAGAGTTCGAGGGTGTGGCCGCGGTCGTGGTGGGCGCTTGGGCTGGGCCTGCTGCCGGCCCTCTGGGCTCCTCCCCTGATCGCCGAAGAAGGCCTGATCGCCGAGGAAGGCCTGATCCCCGAAGAAGACGCCGAGGACGTCCTCTTGGAGGAGGAGTTCGAGGAGGAGGAGCCGGCAGGCGGGAACGAGCCGGCGCCCGCCCCCGCGGCGCGCGAGACCCGACAGGAGGCACCAGAGGGGACGGGCCACGGCGGACAGTTCGGCTTGCGGCTGGGCATCGTGGGCGGCTACCGCATGATGTTTCGCTATGCGGAGTCTCCCTTCTGCGGACCGCCCGGCGCCACGGAGGACGAGTCCTGCTTCTACGGCGCTCCCTGGAACCTCGACGTGGCCCTCGGCTTCGCGCCCTTCGACTCTTTGGAGCTGTTCGCCTGGGGACGCTTCGGCCTCGCCCGGGACGCGGAGACGGACACGGACGCCCTGCGCGCCTTCGGCGCGGGCGTGCGCATCTACACGATGAGCGACTCGGCGCTGAAGTTCTTCGTGCAACCCGCCGTCGCGATGAGCTTCGAGGGCGGCGGACAGGATCCCTCCTGGCGCTCTCGGGGCAGCACCCGGCCCGCCTACGAGCCCGACCTGCTGTTTCATTTCTCCGTGGGGCCCCAGTACGATTTCAACCGCACCTTCGGCGCCTACGCGGGGGCGGGCATGACGGTGGGTGCGCGGCGCGCGATGTCCGCGACCTTCGAGGGGACGTTCGGTCTACAGGCTCGGTACCCATGAGACCCTTTCGCGTGCTCGGCGTGCAGCAGATCGCCTTCGGCGCGCCGGACAAGCGGGAGCTGCTCCCTCTGTGGGTCGACCTCCTCGGGCTCGAGCGTGTCGGCACCTTTCAGAGCGAGCGAGAGAACGTCGACGAGGATCTGCTGCGCCTCGGCTCGGGACCCTGCGCCGTGGAGATCGATCTCATGCAGCCCCTCGACGCGGAGCGCCGCCCGCGCCCCGACACGCCCGCCCTCAACCACGTGGGGCTCTGGGTGGACGACCTGGAGGCGGCCTTTCGCTGGCTCTCCGAGCGCGGCGTCCGCTTCGCTCCCGGCGGTGTGCGTCCGGGCGCGTCGGGACACCTCGTCTGCTTCATCCACCCGCGAGGGAGCGAGACGCACCCGGTGAGCGGCCAAGGGGCCCTCATCGAGCTGGTGCAGGCGCCGCCCGAGGTCATCGCCGCCCTCGGCGCCGAGCGACCGGAAGACGACTAGAGCACCGAGTCGCGCGCAGGCTCAGGCTTGGCTGAGCCCATCAGGCTCCCCGCAAGGGTTGAGGCCTGACGGGCGGAGCTCCCCCGATGGCGAACCGGGCGGTGCTCTAGACGCGCGGCGACCAGCTCAAGCCTTCGAGGACGGCGCGCACCGCCTCGGGCACGCTCAGCTCCCCGTGCGCCGCGGCCTCCTCCAGGTGAGCCCAGCGCTCCCGCAGCCCGCCCGGGGCGTCGACGGCGCGCGTCAGCGCGGCGACCAGTCCATTGCGAAACCACGCGCGGCGCTGGCGAGCCCGTCGCTCCGCGAAGGCGCCGCTCTGCCGTCGCTCGTCGAGCTGCGCTTCGATCACCTGCCACAGCTCCGCGATCCCCGTCCCCTCCTGGGCGCTGACGAGGGCGACGGAGGGCGCGGTGGGCCCTCGCAACAGGCGGAGCGCGCCGGCGAAGCGCGCGCGGGTCTCTTCCGCCACCCCGAGCAAGGGTCCATCGGCCTTGGCGACGACGAGCACGTCGACGTGCTCCAACAGGCCGCGCTTCATCCCCTGCACCTCGTCGCCCGCTCCCGGCTGCAGGAGCAAGACGACCAGATCGACCAGGTCGTCGATCTCCGTCTCGTTCTGGCCGACGCCGACCGTCTCGATCAACACGGGCTCGAACCCCGCGGCGGCGCACAGGATCGCCGCCTCCAAGGTGTACGCCCCCGCCCCGCCCAGGTGACCGCGCGTGGGGCTCGGTCGTACGAAGGCGTCGCCCCGCGCCAGGCGGGGCATGCGGGTCTGATCGCCGAGCAGGCTGCCGCCCGTACGACGGCTCGAGGGATCCACGGCGAGCACCGCCGGGCGATGCCCCGCCTGCAGGAGGTGCTGGCCGAGCGTGTCGATCAGCGTGCTCTTGCCGACGCCCGCGGGCCCCGTGAGCCCGATGCGAGCCGTCGTCGCCAGCCGCGGCTCCGCCGACGCCCGCGCGACGAGCGCCTCCGCGCGCAGCCTGTGGTCGGCACGGGCGCTCTCACAGAGGCTGATGGCGCGGGCCAGGGCGCGCCGATCCCCGGCGACGATCCCCGACCACAGCTCGTCGTCGAGCTCAGGTCGATCCATCGCGGTCCCTCGCCGCCACCAGGAGCTCGACGATCCGGGCCGCGATCACGGGGACCGGCGTGCCCGGCTCGAAGAGCGCCGCCACCCCCGCCTCGACGAGCTGCTCGTGGTGCTCCTGGGGCACGATCCCGCCGCACACCACCAGGGGCCCTGCGGAGCCCGCCGCCTCCCGCAGGAGCTGGGTGAGCTCCGGCACGAGGGTCGTGTGCGCGCCGGCCTGGGTCGAGATGCCCACCACGTGCACGTCGTTGTCGAGGGCGATGCGCGCCACCTCCTCCGGGGTGGAGAACAGCGGCCCGAGATCCACGTCGAAGCCCGCGTCGGCGAGGCCCGTGGCGATCAACTTGGCGCCGCGGTCGTGTCCGTCCTGGCCGAGCTTCGCGATGAGGATGCGCGGCGGGCGCCCCTCTCGCTCTGCGAACGCCTGCACCGCCCGCTGACACGTCTCCCAGCTCTGCTCGCCCTGCACGCTCCGACCATACACGCCGGCGAGGCCCCGCAGGGCCTGCTCATAGCGCCCGAACACCTTCTCGAGCGCCGCCGAGACCTCGCCCAGGGTCGCGCGGGCGCGCATCGCCTCGACGGACGACGCCAGCAAGTTGTCGTGCCCCCGCGCGCCCGCCTCGAGGCGAGCCAAAGCTCCCCGCACGGCCTCCTCGTCCCGTGAGCGCCGCAGGGCCTCCAGGCGCGCGATCTGTTCACGGCGCACCCGCTCGTCGTCCACCACCCGGGCCTCGAGGGGCGCTTCGTCGTCCGCCGTGAAGCGGTTGACGCCGACCACGATCTCCTCACCGCGGTCGACGCGGGCCTGACGCTCGATCGCGGCCCGATCGATGAGCCCCTGGGGAAACCCCGCGGCGACCGCCTGCGTCATCCCTCCGCGCGCCTCGACCTCGTCGATGAGCGCCCGCGCCTCACGGGCCAGCTCCGCCGTGAGGGACTCCATGAAGTACGAGCCTCCCCACGGATCGATCACGTCCGTCACCCCGGTCTCGTGTTGCAAGACCAGCTGCGTGGCACGAGCGACACGCGCCGCGGCGTCGGAGGGCAGCGCGATGGCTTCGTCCCAGGCGTTCGTGTGCAGGCTCTGCGTGCCCCCGAACACGGCGGCCAGGGCCTCGACGGCCGTGCGCACCACGTTGTTCAGCGGTTGCTGCGCCGTCAGGCTGACCCCCGACGTCTGGCAATGCACGCGGAGGAGGCACGAGCGGGGGTCCTGGGGTTGGTAGCGCTCCGTGAGGAGCTCCGACCAGAGCAGGCGCGCCGCGCGGAGCTTCGCGATCTCCACGAAGAAGCTCATCCCGATCCCGAAGAAGAACGAGAGTCGAGGGGCGAAGGCGTCGACGGGGAGGCCGCGCTCCCGGGCCACGCGCACGTACTCGAGGCCGTCCGCCAGGGTGAAGGCGAGCTCTTGCACCGCCGTCGCGCCCGCCTCCTGCATGTGATAGCCGGAGATCGACACGGAGTTGAACCGGGGCATGTGCTCGCTGGCGTACTCGATCACGTCCGCGACGATGCGCATCGAAGGCGCGGGCGGATAGATGTACGTGTTGCGAACCATGAACTCCTTCAGGATGTCGTTCTGGATGGTTCCGCTCAGGCGTCCCTGCTCGACCCCCGCCTCCTCCGCGGCCACGATGAAGGCCGCGAGCACGGGTAGCACCGCGCCGTTCATCGTCATCGACACGCTGACGGCGCCCAGATCGATGCCCTGGAAGAGCCGCTTCATGTCCTCGACGGAGTCGACCGCGACGCCCGCCTTGCCGACGTCACCGGCTACCCGCGGGTGATCGCTGTCGTAGCCCCGGTGCGTGGCCAGATCGAAGGCGACGGACAGGCCCCGCTGCCCTTCCGCGAGGGCGCGGAGGAAAAACTCGTTCGATTCCTCCGCGGTGGAGAAGCCCGCGTACTGGCGGAGGGTCCAGGGGCGCCCCCGATACATGCTGGCGCGCGGCCCGCGGACGTAGGGCGGCTCCCCGGGGAGCGCGTCGAGGTGCTCGAGCCCTTCCAGATCCGCCGCCGTGTAGAGGGGGCGGATCGCCACGCCCTGACGGAGCCGCGGCCCGAGGGCGTCGGCGGTCTCGTCGCCCGCTCGCGCGAGCTCCTTGGAGGCCCGCTCGAGCCAGGCCCGTTCCTGGGCACGACCACGATCGTTCATCGAACTCTCAAGAGTGAAGGCTGCGCCTACGCCTGACAACGAGGAGCTCCAGGCTCCTGCCCGCGGCGACGGCGAGGCGCTCACCGTAGCGTGCGACGGCCGCTGGCTCCTGGCCAGCATCCAGCAAGACGACGAGGACGGGGTGGTCACGCACCGAAACCGGCGCAACGAACACGGGGGCCCCCGGGGCGTGCCACGGCTCGAAGGCTCGATGGGGGCCGCACTCGAAGAGGGCCCCCCGATAGTCCCCCTCCGCGAGGGCCAGGCCCAACACGGTGATCTCGGTGCGGGGGATCACGACGGACCCGGGTTCGGCCGGGGGCGCGGCGGCGAGCAGCTCGAAGCGATCCGAGCGCACGGCGAAGACCAAGGTCCCCGGACCTCCCGCCCAGGTGATCGTCTCGGCGATCCCGTCCACGGACGCGCAGGCGACGAGGCGCCCCTCCACCTCCGCAGGGGTAGGACGCACCCGGGGGGTCGGCGCGCCGCTCGAGGGAGGAGCCTCCCCGGACCAGCCAAGCCCCGGCGTCGTGCTCACCCGCTTCTTGCCTGGGCGGTCGCTCCGACGGACCAGGGGGATAGCCGCCTCGTTGGTGGGCGGCGTGCTCGTGGCGACGCGCACGGCGGGGCGCTCCGACGCCGGCTTGGCGACCGTGCGGACCCCAGCCGCCGCGAAGAGCGCGTCGAGGGAGGTGGGGCGGAGCCGCACCGGTCGTTCGAGCTGCGCCTCCAGCTCGTTTCGGACGTGGGGATCCGCCGCGTCGGCCACCGCCACCTCCACCTCGCCCTCTGGGGTCTCCCCGACGGGAAACGCGAGCAAGCGCTCGCAGAAGCCGGGCGGCAGCTCCCGGACCCAGCGCCGATCGGGCTCGAGCGTCGGGGCGACCGGGCCGCGCCGCAAGATGCCCTCGAGGGCCGCGCGCAGGTAGGGTGCCTGGGTGAGGAGCGCCTCGAGCAGGGCGCCGCTGGTGCGGCCGCTCTCGAGCAGGGCGCGGTGCACCGCCTCTGGCTGGACGGACGTGTGGGCCAGGAGGCGGCGGACGAGGGAGACGGACACCGCTTACTTCCTGAAATGGAACACGACGTCCGTCTGGCGCACGAGCCCGAGCTGGTCTCGGGCCACGCGCTCGACCTCGTCGGGATCGGTCTTGATGGCGTGCACCCGCGCCTGGAGGAGCTCCACCCGCTTGGCGAGCCGAGACACCTCGAGCCGGGCCGCTTCCCGCTCGGCTTCCAGTCGCTCCAACCTGGACAAGCCGGACGACGACAGGAGCAGGGCCGGCACCCCGACGATGGCGACTCCCAGCAACAGCAACGGGAGAGCCCGCTGCACGAGGGCTCGACGCTCGCGCCCCGCAGCGGACGCCAGCAGGGCTCGGGAGATGCTTCGGACCTCGGGGGCACGAGAGGACGTCGTCATGGGGTAGGATATCAACCTACTCCCCTCTCTGATGCTCGGCCAACTTCCCCGCGAGAGCTCTCCGGCTCCCCCTCCTCCTGCGACCGACACGAGAAAATTCCCCCTGGCTTGCGCGCCATCCATCACGGAGGTGCTCGGAATTTCGTGCTTTTCACCGAACCCCCGCGCTATCGTCCCGCCACTTTCCGTCCGCTGACTCTTTCAGCCTCCGGCGAAATCAGAGCCTCGCCTCGACGAGCCCTTACCTACTCGCAAGCTTCGCGAGCCTCCTCAAGACACCATGATGGAACTCGATGTCCTCCGTGCCGAGCTGGAACGTCTGTTCGAGCTCGATGAGCTGATGGTCCTGAGCCACGACGTGCTCGGTTTCGATCCGGAGACCGTGGGAGGCACCTCCACGCTCGGCTCCTTCGCCGGAGCCCTGGTCGGCTACTGTCAGGACGTCGACGCGCTGGAGGCGCTGAGCGACGCCATCCTCGTCACGAAGCCCGAGGTGGACCGTCGAGCGACTCAGCTCGCCCCCCTCCCCCCTGCGGAAGAGCTGAAGCCCGGGCAGGCCGTGGGCCCCTACGAGATCGTGCGCAAGCTCGGGTCGGGGCGGCTGGGGTCCCTGTACCTGGCGCGCAACGAAGGACGCGAGCTGCGCCTGCGCGTGCTGCAGCCGGAGGCGACCCGAGATCGGCGCGGGCTCCATCGCTATCTGACCATCACCCGCTTGGCGGGCCGCATCGAGCACCCCCACCTCCCCACCTTCGTGGCGGCGGGCCTCGTGGAGGGCCGCCAGATCGTCGCCCACGACTACACGGAGACGACGTCTCTCGCGGCGCGGGTCGCGCGCACGGGTCCCATGCACCTCAACGAGGCGCGCCCCCTGCTCGAAGCGGTGGCCAACGCCCTCGCCACCCTCCACGCCCGCGGCATCGCCCACGGGGACGTGTCCTTGGAGAACATCGAGATCGCGCGGGGACCGGGCGGTGAGCAGCACGTCTTCTTGTTCGAGGCGGGCTCCGATCGCCTGCGGCTCCGAGTCCAGAAGAGCCGTGTGGGGCTGAGCTCGACGGGTGCGTCTCCGAAGAGCGTCTCCCCGGAGCAGATCCAGGGCGCCGACCCCGATCCTCGGAGCGACGTCTACTCCTTCGGCGCCGTCCTCTACGAGCTGCTCACGGGGCGGCCCCCCTTCGGTGGAGACGTGCTCGAGACCGCCTTCGGTCACCTGCGTGACGAGCCCGCGCCGCCGAGCACCGTTGCGCCCCGCGGCTGGGTCACGGAGGACGTCGACGCGTTCGTGCTCCAGCTCCTGTCCAAGGATCCGGGCCGCCGCCCCCGCGATGGGCAGGCGCTCCTGAACGAGTTCCAGACCTTGGCGCGAGCGGGTGCGGCGGGCGTCACGGAGGAGGAGCTCGATGACCTCGAGCGCACCCTCCTCATGGATCCGGGGAACGCGGAGGCTGCTCTGCAGCTCGAGGCGGCCACGGAGCGCGGCGCCACCCCCGAGCGCGTGGCGCTCGCCCTGCGCCGCGCCGCCAGCATGCTCGACGACGATCCCTCGCGGAGCCGCAGCCTCTTGCTCCGAGCGGCGCGGCTGTTCGAGCGCAGCGAGGACACCCTCGCCCGCGCCGAGGAGACCTACGAGGAGCTGCTGTCCCTCGATCCCGAAGATCAGGTCGCCTTCGCGGGCCTCGAGGAGATCCGACGGCGCGCGGGCAAGCACGAGGAGCTGGTGGAGATGCTCCTCGGCCGCGCGGAGGCCGTCGAAGACAACGGCGAGAAGGCGCGCGCGATGGCCGAGATCGGCCGCATCTACGCCCGCGAGCTCGGCGATCCCGAGCAGGCGGTCGTCGCCCTCACCCAGGCCCTCTGCTTCGCTCCCGACGAGCGCACCTACGTGCAGGAGATCGAGCGACTCGCCGGCACGAACGAGGCCCTGTGGGCGGAGGTCCTGAGCTCCGTCGGCGAGAGCACGCAGGACGAGTCCCTCTCTCCGGACACCCGCACCGCCCTCCTCCTGCAGGCGGGCGACTGGTACCGCACGAAGCTGTCCCGCCTCGATCTGGCGCTGCCCTGCCTCCAGAGCGTGCTCGCCGTGGATCCCGCCAACGAGCGCGCCCTGGTCAGCCTGACGGATCTGTACCGTCGCGCCCAGCAGTGGTCCGAGCTCGGCATGATCCTCACGCGCCGGGCCGACGCCGCGCCGACTCCGGCGCTCGCCCGAGATCTCCGCACCGAGTCCGCGGAGATCCTCGAGAAGCACCTCGGGGACGCGGCCAGCGCCCGCGCCATCTACGAGCAGGTGCTCGCGGAGGATCCGGGGCACGTCGGCGCGAGCGACGCCCTGGCGCGCCTCTATGAGCGCTCGGAGGACTTCCAGGCCCTCGCGGCCCTCCTCGAGCGGCGCATGGCGGCCCAGCGCGGAGCCGAGCAAATCCGCACCCTGTGCCGCATCGCCGAGCTGTTCGAGGATCGGCTGGACGATCCAGCGGAGGCCATCCGCCGCTACCAGAGCGCTCTGCAAATCGATCCCGCCTCCCTGGACGCGCTGCGCGGGCTCGAGCGCGTGTACACCAAGGCGAACCGCTACCAGGACCTGATCGACAACCTCGAGCAGCAGATCACGGTCGCCGCCACGCCCAAGCAGCGGATCGCGCTCCTGGAGCGCATCGCGTCCGTCTACGAGGAGGAGTTCCTCAACCACGAGGCCGCCGCGGAGGCCCTCGAGCGCGCGCTGTCGATCGACCCGGCTCGCCTGAGCGTCATGGCGACCCTGGCGCGCCAGTACAAGGTCCTCGATCGCTGGGAAGAAGCCTCCCAGCTCTACGAGCGACAGCTCGACCTCCTCGAAGATCCCAAAGAGCGGGTCGCGCTGGCCATGGGCTGGGGCCGCATCCTCGCCGATCAGATCGGGTCCCCCGAGCGCGCTGCCGTCGCCTACGAGCTCGCGCTGCAGATCGAGCCCGAGCACGCGGGTGCCCTCGAAGCGCTGGCGCGGCTCCGGGAGCGTTCGGGGGACGCGGACGCTGCCCTCGAGGCCATCCTGGCCCTCGCCGATCAGGCGAGCAGCCCCGAGGCCCGCGCAGAGCACTTGACCCGCGCCGCCAAGCTCCTCGAGGAGCGCGGCGACCGGGACGGCGCCATCGAGCAGTACTCCCGCGCCTTGGAGGCCAACCCCCGGGACAAGGGAGCGTCCGCGGCCCTGCGCGCCGCCTACGTGGCACGGGGCGACATCGCCGCCGCGGTGGATCTCCTGCAGCAGGAGATGGGCCGCACCGACGGGGAGCGAGCCCAGGCGAAGCTCGCCGGTGAGCTCGCTCGACTCCTGCACGATCGGCAACGAGACGAGGTCCGCGCCGAGCAGGCCGCGCGGCGCGCCGTGCAGCTCGATCCAGGCAACATCGACGGCCTCCGGGTGCTGGGCGACGTCGCCTTCGAGGCGAAGCGCTTCGTGGAGGCGAGCGCTCACTATGGTCGCCTGGCGGACCGCGCCGAGGTGCTCGGTCAGGAAGAAGCGATCCGCGTCCTCATCCGCTACGTGGACGCCCTGAGCAGCTCGGGCTCGACGGACAAGGCGCTCACGGCGATGGATACGCTCCTGCGCCTCGCGCCGGACCACGAAGAGGCCCTGGCCCGGGTCGCCCTGGTCACCTTCGAGCACGGCTCCCCGGAACGGGCCGCGGAGCTACTCCAGGAATACCTCGATCGCTTCGGCCACCGCTTCAAGGACGCCAAGCGCGCGCTCGCCACCTACCGCCTCGGCGAAGCCCTCCGCCGAGCGGGCCAGCTGGACGCCGCCATCGATCGGCTGGAGGAGGCCTGCGAGCTCGATCCCTCTCTCACGCCGCCCCTCGTGGCGCTCGCCGCCGCACACACGGACGCCGAGAACTGGACCGCGGTGATGTGGGCGAAGTCACGTCACCTCGATCTCGTGCAAGGCGACGCACGCGCCGATCTCCTCATCGAGATGGGCGAGCTCGCCGCCACCAAGCTCGGCGACACGACCCAGGCCACCCGGAGCTACGTCGCCGCCCTCGAGCTGCGCCCCGACGACCGCAACCTCCTCACGAAGCTGATGCAGCTCTACAGCGAGGAGAAGGACTGGAACAAGCTCGTC
Source organism: Myxococcales bacterium (assembly GCA_012514535.1). Classification (GTDB taxonomy): domain Bacteria; phylum Myxococcota_A; class Polyangia; order Polyangiales; family Polyangiaceae; genus NIC37A-2. The sequence continues at coordinate 13,775 of JAAZAA010000146.1, forward strand.
GACGTGGTCGTCAAGCTCGCGGAGTTCGTCGAGGAGCCCGCCCAGAAGGTCAAGTACCTCCACACGGCCGCCATGGTGACCGCGCGCCAGGTGCAGGATCCCGCGCAGGCGGCGATCTACTTCGACCAGGTCATCGAGCTGGATCCCGGCAACACGAAGGCGCTCGCCGAGTACGTCGCGCTCCAGCGCGACGCGGGGAACCACGCCGCGGTGGCCGAGCTGCTGAGGAAGCGGATCGCCCACGCCCAGCGCCAGAACGACCGCGCGGTCTTGCTCCAGAGCTACGACGAGCTCGCGGCGGTGTGTGAACACAAACTGGTCGAGTACCCGGCGGCCATCGCGGCGCTCGAGGCCGCGATGGAGCTCGATCCGGACAACCGCGAGCGCGCCGAGAAGCTCGCCTCCCTGTACGCGTCCGACACGGAGCGCTACCTGGACCAGGCGGTCGCGCTCCAAGAGAAGCTGCTCGCCCACAACCCGTTCCGGCAGGAGTCCTACAAGGCCCTCCGGAAGATCTACACCGCGAACCGCAACGCCGACGCCAGCTGGTGCCTCTGCCAGACGCTCACCCTCCTGCAGCTCGCCGAGCCGGACGAGGAGCGCTTCTACAACCGCATGCGCGCCGAGACGGCCGCCCCGGCCCAGGACGCCTTCACCGAGGAGGACTGGAGCCAGCGCGTCATGCACCCGAGCGCCAACCCCCTCCTGACGGCGGTGTTCGCGATCATCGAGCCCGCGGTGGTCCAGGCGCGCGCCCAGGAGCTGCGGCAGTACGGGTTCACCGCGGAGCACCGGATCGATCCGGCCACCCACTCCGCCCCCTTGGCGCAGACGCTCTACTACGCCGCTGGCGTGCTCGGCATCCCGCTGCCGGCCGTGTACCAGAACCCGGCGGACCTGGGTGGACTGTCGTTCCTGCACACCCCGGAGCCCTCTCTCGTCATCGGCCGGGTCGGCCTGAGCTCACAGGTTCCTGCCCAGGTGGCCGCCTTCGTCGCGGCGCGGCAGCTCGCCTACTACCGCCCGGGCATGTACATGCGGCACTTCATCACCACGGGTACGGCCCTCAAGAGCTGGCTGTTCGCGGCGATCAAGCTGACGGCGCCCCAGTTCCCCATCGCCGCGGATCTGGAGGGGCCGGTGACCGAGGCCCTGGCGGCGCTCCGGGCGTCACTCAGCCACGATCTGAAGGATCAGCTCAACAGCGTGGTGTCGAAGCTGCTCCAGTCGGGCACCGCGCTGGATCTGAAGCGCTGGGTCGCCGCGGTGGATCTCTCCGCGGATCGGGCGGGCTTCGTCGTCGCCCACGACCTCGAGTCCGCCTCCCAGGTCATCCACGCGTCCGAGGAGGGCTCCGCGGCTCTCCCGAACCAGGAGCGCTTCAAGGAGCTCGTGCTCTACTCGGCGAGCGCCAAGTACTTCGATCTGCGCCGCCGCCTGGGCATCACGATCGACTCCTGAGCCGCCACGCGCCCCGCCGTCGACGCCCCGTTCCTCCAGAGACCGAGGACGGGGCGCTCCAACGCGCCCCGCCCGCCCAGGCGACCTGGGCCCCTCACCGGGAAGCGCGCACGGCGAGGGGAGCGGCCCTGTGCGCCGCTCCCCTCACTCCGCTCCCCTCACTCCGCGGCGTCCGCCTTTCGTCCCGCCCGGTTCGCGGCCCGCGCCGCGGGGCGGAAGTTGAGGCGAGCCATCGGACCGGCGATCTTCCAGCGGTAGTAGCCGTCATCGGCCTTGGAGCGCCGGATCTTCGGGTCCATGTCGAACAAGCCGGGTACCCGCGAGCCCGGTTCACCGAACAAGCTCTTGGTGATGTCGTTCCGGGTCATGTAGGCGTCGGTGAATTTGAAGCCCAGGTTGAGGTCCGCCAGGCTCACGTCGAAGGGCTCGCGCAGCCGCAGGTTCCCCTCCGACTGGAGCTCGAAATCGGGCCCCCGCGCGCTCAGCTCCTGGACGTTGAGGCGCCCCTCGACCGCCTGGGCCTTGAGGATCAGATCACCCGCGTGCAGCTTCGGGAGCGCGATGGCGTCCCGGATCTTCGCCTTCCCGTCACCCACCGACAGGTCGGCGATGGCCAGCTCGAGCTCGCCCTCGGCCTGGCTCATCTTCCCCTCGGGGAGGACGAGCCGCAGCGAGCCGCTCAGCTCTCCACCGAGCGGGAGCTCGACCAGATCCTCCAACACGCTGAGCCCCGCGACGCCCACGTCCTTCGCGCTCGCGACGATCCGAGCCCCCTCGGCGTTCTGGAAGAAGGTCCCCTCGATCACCCCACCTCCGACCTCGGCCTCGTAGGAGACGGCCCAGGTCCCGAAGAGGCGCCTCAGCAGACCCACGCTCAGCTTGAGCGAGTCGACGGCCATCACCTTGGGCCGCGGCGCCTCTCCCGCTGCCGCGCCGAGCTTGGGCGGTGGCTCGGTGATCAAGCGCACCCCCTCGGCCTTCACGCCGAACAGCCAGTGCCCACCGAGCTCGTCGATCTCGAGGCGCTTACCAGGCTGCTTCTGCGACGCCTCGAACTCCGCCACCACGCGATCCCGCACGCTCTCGTAGGGAAACGTGCAGCGCGTGAACAGCGCGAAGACCACCAGGTAAAACACCGGGTAACCCACCCACGGCAGGAACTTCCGGAGTCGATCCTTCATTCGTCCGCCTCCTCGTCGTCGTCCGCTGCTTCCTCGCGCTGCGCGGGAGCCTTCTGATCGAAGGCGCTGATGATCATCTCCGCGTCGTACTCGTCCGGGCGGTTGGCGCGCGTGCGGATGTTGAGCCGCGTGATGGTGAGCGCGTAGCCGGAGTTCTCGACCTTCTCCATGAACGTCGCGAGGTTGAGCATCCCCACCTGCCGGAAGCGCACCTGCGTGCCCCGCTCCTCGAAATGCTTGCCGTGAGGCACCATGGCCCGGTCCTGCGTCTCCGGGGTGTCGAGGCCCGACTGGTTCGCCGTCTGCGCGACGAAGGTGGGCAAGCTCGGCGCCTTGCGCGCATAACGCGCCTCGATCCGATCCCGCTCCGCCGCCCGCTTCTCCAGCGCGGCGCGGTTCTCACGCAAGCTCGTGATGGCCTCCTGGATGGCGCGGTTCTCCTCCCGCTCCGAGCTCAGCATGAAGCTGAGGCCCATGGGCACCACGAGCACCACCATCGCGCCGACGAGCGCCATGAGCAGCACCAGCAGCTTCTTCTCGCGCTCTTCGAGCTGACCCCATCGTTCCTGCAAGTTCACGGCGTCCCCTACTTCTGGGCTTTCTTCTTCTCGCCCGCGTCTTCGGGGCAGCTGACGGTGGCCTCGAGCACGTACTTCTCGCGGTCGCTGTTCACCACCTGGGTGATCTTGGAGATGTTGGCCCCTTCGATGCAGCGGTGATCTTCCAAGGCCTTGGAGATCCGCTGCGCCTCGTCGGTGCTGTTGACGATTCCTCGCAGGGTGAGCTTCCCCTTTTGGAAGTCCAGCTCCTCGATGTCGTGGACGATGTCCGGAGACACGGCCTCGGACACCGCCACCGCCACGGCGAGGCCCCCGAAATGCGGCATCGGATCGTCGGCGCGCTGCTGCATCGCCTGGTGCAAGAGCGCCTCCACCTCCGCCGGATCCGACGTGGGCGACCCAAACACCGCCTGGCTCTCGGCCTCGAGGCGCTGGGTGAGGATCTCCCGCTCCTGGGCCAGGGCGCGCGTCTCCGCCCAGCTCGCGAAGACGAACGAGATCAGCACCGCCGCGCCGAGCCCGAGCAGCACCGGCGCCTTCTCCTTCAAGAAGCCGTAACCGCGCTGGAAGGCCAGCGCACCTTGTCGGAGGTTGATGCCCTTGCCGCGCGCGGCGTGCTGGGCCGCGCCCAGAGCTCGGGCGAAGCGAGGCAGCAAGCGCTCGTGCGCGGGGGTGACCCCCTCGAGGGTGCTCTTGGGGAGCAGCTCGAAGGGCAGGCTCAGCCGGTCACCGAGGAAGGCCTGGACGCCCTCCACGCTCGCCCCGGCGCCCACCAGACAGGCCTCCGTCACCTCTCGCCCGCTGAGGAGCGCGTAGCTCCCGAAGCTCTGCCTGAGCTGCGCCACCAGCTGCTCCGCCGCGTTCGGGAAGCCGTTCGTGCCCAGGGACAAGGACCGCGTCGCCACCACCCGGCCGCTCTCGAGCACACAGACGTCCGTGATCTCCTCGCCCAGATCGACGATCGCCAGGGGCCCGGGGCGCGCGAGATCCGGGAAGAGCGTGGCCAGCTGCGACAGCTCGATCGAGCCGCAGCCCACACGGTCGGGTTCCCGTCCCAAGGCCTCTCGCACCAACGCGATGCGCTCCTGCACGTGCTCGACGCGGGCCGCCACCGTCAGCACCTCGAGCGTCGCGTCGTTCGCCTCCTGGGGCGCGATCTCGTAGTCGAACACGAGCTCGTCGATGTCGACGGGGACCTGCGCCTCGATCTCGAAGGGGAGGAGCTCATCGAGCTGCTTCCGCGCCGTCGCCGGGATGGCGAGGTGATGCACGAACACGCGCCGCCCCTCGAGCACGACCCCCACGGCGTCCATGCGCCCCCCTCCCCCCGGCGCGGTCCCCGCGGGACCTTCACCCAACCCCTGAGTACAGGCGCTGATCGCCTGGGCCAGCGACTCGAAATCCGAGCGCTCCACCTCCCGCAGATCCTCGAGGAGGGTCTTGCGGTAGGCCACGCGCAGCAGGGCCGCGCGCACGTGGCGGGGGGTGACGTCGATACCGACGACTCGACTCATGATCTGGAGGTTCCTTTGGACACGCTGGGTCAGTCAACGCGGTAATAGAGAATGTTGCCCGCGGGGTTGGGGAGAAACGCCCCGGCGATGCCGCCCTGCTCGAAGGTCGCCGGCATGGAGAGCTGCTCGGCCCCCTCGGGGAGCGGCGTGCCTTGCCCCATGGCCTGGAGCGCCTGGTACTGCAGGGCCGTGCCCGGGGGCGGCGCTCCCCGGAAATCCACCACCGCGTGGATGCGGCTGCGGGTCTCGTGCTTTCCGGAGCGCACGTAGCCGGTGGCGTAGATGCTGAAGGACTTGCTCTCGAGGGTCACGGCGTCCTGGAGCTGCTTCTCCGACAGGAGGGGGATGGGCTGGAAGCCCTGCGCGAGAAGCATTTGACCGATGAGGCCCTGCCCCTTCACCGCGTCGATGAAGGCCTTGGGGCTGTTGAAGGCCGGCGCGCCCATCATCATGCCCTTCATCAGCTCCACCGTCTGCACGAACATGAGCCGCTGCTGCACGTCCGTCGTGCAGATCGGCGTGTTGGGGACGGCCCCGCTGCAGACGAGCGCGAGCAAGGTATCCGCGTTGGCGGTGTTCACGTTCAGGGAGCCGCTGCCCCAGACGGTGACCTTCCGCTTGTCTGGGCGATCGGGGTCCGGCTCGACGAAGCGCGTCCAGAAATCGTCGCTCACGCCCCGCACCATGCGCAGCTCCTCGAGGCTGTCCAAAGCCGCGTTCTTTCGCCGGTACGGCCGCGGGAGCATTTGATAGAAGCTGTCCTCGGGGGCCGTCTGCTGGCGCACCTCCACCCGCGGATCGCACGCCTCGAAGGCCTCGTCGGGATCGATCCAGTCGATGATCGCCCCACAGATCGTCTGCCGATCCGCCAGGTTCCCGCGCTCGTCCAACCCCTGGAAGAACTCCTCGTGCTGGGCGCCCGCCATGAGGGCCAGCAGCTGCTCGGCGATCTTCTTCTTCGAGAAGGCATCCGGGCGGGCCGCGATGTTGACGTTGATCTTCGAGTCCTCGTCCACCACCTCGATCCGGAAGCCCGCGCCCTCCATGCCGAGGTTCTCCCCTTCGGCGAGGTTCAGCCCCGAGAGGCCCTGGAACATCTCCCTGCCCTCTTCGTCGTTGAAGGCGCCCAGGATCAGGTCCGAGTACTTCCAGATCGGGATCTGCGGCGGCTTCCCTCCACCGGTGAGCAGGGAGAGCATCATGCCCGCGGAGTTGCGGATCGTCGGCTCGGACGCCAGCAGCAGCCGGGTGAGGTTCACCGCGCTGCGCGCCGCGTACTCCGCCCGCACGCTGTCGCGCGCGCTCACGGAGCTCCCGAGCTCCGCGGAGGCCTCGTCCTGAAACTCGGTCAGCATGACGGTGAGCAGCGTCAAGGTGCCCAGCACCATGACCAGGGCCACCCCTCGCTGGCGGCGGCGCGCCCGGAGCCTTGAGAGCCGCGCGCCGAGGTCTCCGGCGGACGGATCGCTCCCTGAGCGCGAGGCCGCGCGGGGAGTGGAGCCGGAGGGGGAGCGGAACGGGAACATCGACTACTTGATCGCGAAGTTGAGGGGGCCGCTGATGTGCAGGGGGACCTTGGTGGTGAGCCGGATGGTGCCGCGGCTCCGGGTCGAGCCCGCGCGCATGCCCTCGTTGAGCACGAGGGTGATGTGCACCTGGAGGGGAAGGCGCCCAGCCTCGCGCATCGCCGAGGTACTGTCCCACTCGTCACGCCACATGCCAGTCAACGGGTCGAGATACTTCAGATCGAACAGGTCGATGTCCGTCGCCAGCACCTCCACCCGCCCGCCCTGCTCGGGCTTGTCGTCGAGCAGCGGCGACACCCGCCGCACCAGATCGACGACGCCCCGGCGGTTGGGATCGCGGGACCCGAAGTAGGACACCTCCATCTGGTCGGACTCCTTCGAGTCCCGATCGAGCCGCTGATAGGCCAGCGAGTTGAAGTCGAGCCGATCGGCGGGGCTCCCCGGATCGGCGATGAAGGCCGTCCGCGTCACCTGCAACGCCGGCGAGAGCGGGAGGTGCTCGGAGAGGTAGGCGCTCTGCAGCTCCCGGGCCATGCGGTTCATGGCGATGCGCCCCTCGCGATAGCGATCGGTGATGCGCTGCACGCCCTCCCGGCTGCGCCGCATCCCGTCGATGGAGCTGTAGATGAGCACGCTCAGCAGGGCGAGCACGGACATCGCCACCAATAGCTCGACCAGCGTGAGCCCGCGCGCCGAGCGGCGGCCCTCCCTCCAGCGCAGCGGCCTCACCGGCGCCCTCCTCCCGGGGGGCTGCTCGCTCCCGTGCCCGGCCCGGGGGTGCCCGTGGTGCCCTGCCCGGTGGTGCCCGGCATGCCCGGGATCCCTCCCCCTGCGCTGTCGAGGAGGGTGTTCATCACGTCGGCGGCGTTGGGGTTGAGGCCGCCCTCGAGGGGGTTCGTCACGAACTGCACCGCGGTGAGCTCCTGCTCGCGTCGCCCCTCCCGCCAGTGCACGCGCACCGTCACCTTGCGGATGCTCGCCTCGAGCATCGGTTTGAGGCTCGGGTAGACCATGCCGACCGCCATCTGGAGCAAACCGCCGCCCCCGTCGGGCATGGCCGAGCTCATGGCCTCGGTCACGTCGCTCAGGGACGCAGGCTGACCGTTCTGCCCGATGCTCCCGAGCCCGCTCCCTCCCAGCATCCCCGCCAGCGGCCCCAGGGCGTCCATGCCCGGGATGCCGGAGGACGAGCTGCTCGACGAGGTGGACGTGCTGGTCCCCGAGTCGCCCTGCGCGGCGAAGCTGGCCGGCTGGGGCATCTGGATGGTCTGGATGGTCCACTCGCAGGTGTAGGGGCCCGTCGGATCGTCACCACAGCAGGGCCCTCGCTCCGTCTTCTCGAGCAAGGGGAACCCCAGCTGCATGAGCTCGAGCTCCACCTCGCTCATCTTGCAGCGCAGCAGGTTGGCGCTCTGGGTCAGGTGCTCCACTCGCTGCGTGCTCGCGAACAGCCCCGCCTGAGAGCTCAGGATCACGGTCAACCCGAGGCCGAGGATGCTGACGGCCACCAACACCTCGAGCAGGGTGAAGCCCCGCACACGTCCAGCGCGCCGCTCGGTCATCAGAAGTCGTCCCTCTCGGAGTACTCACCGTCGATGCGCGGCTCGGGCAAGCCGACGCGACCGCGCGTGACGGCGGCCCGCCCGGTGAGCGCGCTCACGCTCACCGTCAACCCCTCCTCCGCAGGAGAGCCCGAGTAGATCTGGATCACGGCGTGCTCCGTGACCCCACCCGGCCAAAAGTGGAGGTACGCCTTGCCCGTCGTGATCGGGTCCGGGTCACGGTCCGTCTGCACGAGGCGAAACTTCACGCCAGGCCCCAGCTCCCGGCCCGCCTCCGGGCCGTCCTCTCCGAGCAACAGGACCGGGCGGAAGCCCCCCGTCGCCGAGACGTCGCCGTCGAGCCCTCTCTCCGCCTCCTCGCGCACCTCACGCTCGAGGCGCTTCGCGCGCGCGCGCAGATCCACCGTCTTCGGGTTGTCACGCACCATCTTCGAGGAGCTCGACTCCTCGAGGTGCACGCGCTGCTGCTCCAGATCCATCACCAGACGGACCGGGCGCCCCGTAGCGTTCGCGTGGGCGATGCCCTTGCGCGTGGCCGTGATCAAGAGGGAGGTCGCGCCCCGCTCCCGCGCTCCGCCCATCAGCCCGCCTCCGAAGAGGATCGAGCCGGCGAGCAAGCCCATCAGCGCCACGACGATGAGCACCTCGACGAGGGTCACGCCGCGAGCCGGCCCCCGCGCGCACCACCCCCTCTGCCCAGGCGGGGGCTGCCCCACGAGGGATCCGGCCGAGCCGAGGCTCGCTGGAGGGACGGAGGAGGTGCGCATCGAGAGCTCCCACTGCGGCTCACGCTCGTGCGAGGGCGGTCGCGTCAGCGGCTGCTGACCGCGGCGCCCTTCGGGATCACGATGTCGTCGCTGGTGCCCGGCTTCTTGTCGGGCCCGTTCGACGCCACGACGACCTCGTCGTCGTTGCAGGAGATGGTGAACGGCTGGCCCCAGGGATCGTCCGTGCTCTGGCCGGAGTCCAGCTGCTTGTCCTGCACGAGCTGGCTGATGGTGGGACAGACGCCGTACTCGTTGTTGGACAGCTGCCACTGCTGGACCGCGGTTCGCACGACGCGAGCCCCCGTCCCGGCAGCGGTGATCTGGCTCTCCTTGTACTTGGGCAGGGCGAAGACCGTCACGCTGCCCGCCACCATGGCGATGATGGCCACGACGATGAGCACCTCGACGAGGGTCACGCCGCGGGCCAAGCGGCGGCTCTTGCGGGAGGCGAGGCGCTGCTGCAGCAGCGCGCGGAAGATCGACGGGGCGAGATGAGTTCGTGCCATGGTTTCCTCTTTATTGAATCCGATCCAGACCACCCGGCTTCCTGTCCGGGCCGTCGCTCATGAGTTCGTAGGTGAGTCCTGGAACGTCCGTCGGGCAGACGAACCGAAATTCCTGTCCCCAGGCGTCGCGGGGGAGTTCTTGCCGTTTCATGTAGACCAGCACTTGCTCGAGCTTCTCGGGGCACCCGCCCTCGTGATCGGCAAGGTAAGCGTCCACGGCACGCCTCAAGTCCAACAACGTCGCACGCGTTTGACGTATTCCCGTCGCTCGGCGCTCTCGCACACCCACCCACCCCACGAAGGCGAGGAGCAAGCCGATCGCCACGAAGGGACGCAGGCGCCCGAGCGCGAAGTACCGCAGCACCCCTCCCCGCCGCTCCCAGGGGAAGAAGATGCGCCGATCTCCGAGCCGACGCCTACGCACGCGCAGCCCCTCCCGTGAGGCCCTCGGGTGCCCTCCACGCCGCTGCCGCCGCGCCCCCTTCGTCGAGGACGGCGTCGATCGAGACGGGACCGATGCAGGGAACGGGAGCCTCCCGACTGCGCAGCTGCGCGGCGCTTTGGGGGTGAGAGCTGTCCCGGCGAAGACGTTCCTGGTGAAGGCCTCCGTGGTGAGGGCCGCCCCCCACGGGTGCTCCTGGGTCGCGACGCCCCCACCGGCTCTCTGAGCGCGCGTCGTCTCCGATCATTGCACCATCGTGTTCATCTGCATGAGCGGCATGAGGATGGCCATCACGATGAAGCCCACCACTCCGCCCAAGGCCAAGATCATCAACGGCTCGAGCAAGCTCGTGAGCCCGGCGACCTTCGTGTCGACGTCTGACTCGTAGGCCCGGCTGACGTTCTCGAGCATCTCTTCCAGGCGGCCCGACTTCTCCCCGACGGCGATCATGTGGGTCACCATGGGAGGGAACGCGCCGCTGCGCTTCAGGGGTTCGGCGATGCTCTCGCCCTCGCGGATCGACCCGATGGCCTCGCTCACGACCCCCTCGAGCTTCGCGTTCTCGAGCACGTTCCGACCGATCTCCATCGCCTGGAGCAGCTGGACCCCGCTCGCCAGGAGCGTCGCCAGCGTGCGGGAGAAGCGCGCCACCGACACGAGCAACGTCAGGCGCCCGAAGATGGGAAACTGCAGGCGCAGCGTGTCCCAACGCAGCCGCCCCGCGGGCTTCGCCTTCCATCTCCGGAACCACCAGCCTCCCCCCACCGCCACCGCGATGAGGAGCCACCAGAAGCCGGAGACGAAGTCCGACGTGAAGATGAGCAGGCGCGTGTACCAGGGCAGCGCGTGGCCCAGGTTGTCGAAGATGCTCGTCACCTTCGGCACCACCGTGACCATGAGCACGCCCACGATCACCGTGCCGATGATCGACATCAGCACCGGGTAGGCCAGGGCCGCCATCACCTTGCCCTTGAGGCGGGCCTGCCCCTCCATGAAGTCCGCCAGGCGCTCGAGCACCGCCTCCAGCATGCCGGAGGCCTCGCCCGCGGCGACCATGTTCACGTACAACGGCGGGAACACCCGCGGGTGCTGCTCGAGGCTCTTCGCGAAGCTGGTGCCCGCCTTCAGGCTCGCCTGCACCTCCGACATCACGCGGACGAACTGCTCCTTCTCGAGCTGCTCCGTCAGGGCGGCGATCGACTCCACCAGGGGGATGCCCGCGCGCACGAGGGTGGCCAGCTGCCGCGTCATCACGGCGACGTCCGCCGTGCTCACCCGCCGCAGGGGCGCGAGCAGATCGATTTCCTTCCGCTTCGCGGCGGCCTTCTTGCCGGAGTCTTCCTGCGCGGAGGTGAGCAGGATGCCGTCCTTGCGCAGGACGAGGCGGAGCGCGCGCGGATTCTCCGCATCACGGTACCCCTTCACGGGCTTACCGCTGCTGACTTGAATCCCCTTGTACTCGAATACGGCCATCGCTCTCGTCCGGGTGCCAGGCCCCGCTTACTGACACGTCATTCGTCGACGATCACGTCCTCTTGCGTCGCAGCGACGACCTCCTCCACGGTCGTGCGACCTTGGAGCACCTTTCGCGCCCCGTCGTCACGCATCGTATCCATCCCGGAGTTTTGCGCTGCCCGCTTGATGGTCTGGGCGTCCGCGTTCTTGAGCACGAGCGACCCCACGAGATCGTCGACGACCATCAGCTCGTAGATGCCGCGGCGCCCCGTGAAGCCCTTGTTGTCGCACTGCTCGCAGCCGCCCGGCTTGTAGAACGTCGGCATGGCCGATTCGCGCCAGCCCACGGGGTGGTAGTCCACACCGGGCATCTGATACCGCGGTGAGATCTTGCGGTTGTCCCGCCAGCGCGTGCGCTCCGGGTCGATGCCGAGCTGCTGCAGCTCGTAGGGGGTCGCCTCGTAGGGCACCCGACAGTGCTCGCACAGCACGCGCACGAGCCGCTGGGCGAGGATGCCGATGACGGTCGAGCGCACGAGGAAGGGCTCGATGTCCATCTCGACGAGCCGGGTGACCGCGCCCGCGGAGTCGTTGGTGTGCAGGGTGCTCAGCACCAAGTGACCCGTCATCGACGCGTGCATCGCGATCTCCGCCGTCTCCTTGTCGCGGATCTCGCCGACCATGATGACGTCCGGATCCTGGCGCAAGAACGCGCGCAGAGCGCTCGCGAAGGTGAGCCCGATCTTCGGCTGCACCGCGACCTGGTGGATGCCGCCGATCTCGTACTCCACCGGATCCTCGGCGGTGAGGATGTTGATGTTGGGCCGGTTGATCTTGTTGAGGCAGGCGTAGAGCGTCGTCGTCTTGCCGCTACCGGTGGGCCCGGTCACCAGGATGATGCCGTTCGGGCGCCGGATCAGGTAATCCATGACGGCGTAGTCGCGCGCCGCGAACCCCAGATCGCTCAGATCCAAGAGGACGTTGGTCTTCTGGAGCAAGCGCATCACGATGCGCTCGTAATCGCGGCTCGTCGGCACCGTGGAGACGCGCACGTCGATGCCGCGCCCGGCGATGCGCAGCGAGATGCGGCCGTCCTGGGGCAGGCGCTTCTCGGCGATGTTCAGCCCCGCCATGATCTTCACGCGCGCGATGACCGCGCCCATGAACTGACGGCTGGCACGACGAGCGACGTAGAGCTGGCCGTCGATGCGGTACCGCACGACGACCTCCTTCTCCTCCGGCTCGATGTGGATGTCGCTGGCTCGCTCCTTCACCGCCTGGGAGAAGAGCGCGTTCACCCAGCGGATGATGGGCGCGTCGTCGTCGGAGTCGAGCAGGTCCGCCTGGTCGTCGTCGACGGCCTGGTTGTCGGACTCCAGCTCGCTCATCGTGTCCTGGCGCTCGTAGACACGGTTGATCGCGTCCACCAGCACGCCCGGAGCCGCCACGCGCACCAGGACGTCCTTGTCCATCAGCGCGCGCACGTCGTCGAGCGCCGAGACGTTCAGCGGGTCGGCGCAGACGAGCTCGACGTGGTCCTCGTGATCGGCGATGAGCAGGATCTTCTGGTTCTTGGCGTAGGAGATGGGCAGCCGCGTCGCGACCTCGAGCGGCACCGCGGCGATGTCGATCTTGTCGACGAAGGAGAGCCCGCACTCGGCCGCCAAGGCGCGGGCCACGTCGGCCTCGCTCGCGACGCGCGCCTGGACCACGAGCTCGAGGAGCGGGGCCCCTTTCTCCCGCTGCTGGCTGTAGAGCCCTTCGAGCACCTCGGCGTTCACCACGCCGTGGCGGGCCAGGATGTTCCCCAGGGCGCGCTGCTCCTCCATCCTCACTCCACCCGCTGGACGTCCACGCTGCGCGCCACGGGCGCGATGCGGAGCGGTTGAGAGGCGACCCCCTGCGCGGGGCTCGCGGAGTCGACGCTGCTCCTCGTCCGCGCCGGGGCGGCCCGCTGACGACGCTGACGCTGCTGCGCCGGGGCAGAGGCCGGCGCCGACTGACCGCCGCCCTCCGTCCGCACCCCCGCGGGGAGATCGATCGGCTCACTGGGCACGTGCTCGTGGAGCTCCCGCGGGCGCAGCTCCTCCTCGAGCCTCCGGATCTCGTCGATCTCGAAGTACGCCTGTCGGATGTCCTCGACGAGGCCGTTGGCGCGCGAGTAGTCGATGGGCGGCTTCCAGCCATCGGTCGCGAACACGAAGTACCGATCGAGGAACTCCTGCCGCTCGCGCATCTTGCGCTCGAAGATGCGACGCAGATCGGCCTGCTCGCGGATCACGTGCGGGGTGAGGATCAACAGCAGGTTGCTCTGCTTCTTTTCCCGCCGGGTCGAGCTGAACAAGAAGCCGAGCACCGGGACGTCGCCGAGCACCGGCACCTTGTCGCGGGACGTGACGTACTCGTCACGCATCAGGCCGCCGATGACGATCGTCTGTTGGTCCCTCACCACGGCGGTGGTCGTGGTCGTCCTGCGCGTGATCGGCACCGCGCCGAGGGCGCCGACGGGGGTGCCCGGCGCGCTGCTCTCCAGCTCGATCTCGAGCCGCACCTGATCGGACTCGTTGATGTGCGGGGTGACGCGGATGCGGTTGCCGACGTCCTGACGGGGCGCGGCGAAGCCGCCCATCATGCCCATCATGCCGAGGCCCCCCATCATGCCCTGCTGGCCGGCGGCACCGGCGAGGCCGCCGAGGTTGCTGAGCCCGCCCAGGTTGGTCTGCAGCGGGATGTTCTCGCCGACGTTGATCTCCGCCGCGACGTTGTCGGTGGCGATGACGTGGGGCGTCGACAGCACGTTGCCCCGCCCCGAGCTGGCCATGGCCTGAATCACGACGCCGAAGGCCGGGATGCTGAGGCCGTTCTGGAAGAGGTTGCTCGTCCCGGGGAGCTCCGCGCCGCGCACGCCGGCGGCGAGGCCCTGCAGCATGTTCGGATCCGTGGGGAACAACACCGAGTTGCGCGCGTTGAAGCCGCCGAGCACGAGGGAGTCGCCGGGGCCGCCGAGATCCGTCTGGGCGCCACCATGCCAGGAGAAGCCGAGGTTCTGCGAGTCGCTCACCCCCGCGTCCATGATGACCGCCTCGATGAACACCTGGCGGCGCGGCTGATCCAGCTTGTCGACGACGAGCCGCAGCTGGGCGAAATCGCGGGCCGACGACGTGATCACCAGCGAGTTCGTGGCGACGTCCGGCGTGACCTGCACCTCGCTCTCGAACATGCCCGCGCCACCCGCCGTCACGGCCGCCTGTTGCGCCTGGTTGCCTCGGCCGCCGCCCTGGCCCGTGCGTTGCCCCGTCAGCATCTGCTGCAGGGTCTGGGCGAGCTCCTCGGCGATGGCGTGCTGGAGCGGCAAGACGTGGACCTTGCCGCCCTCACCGGGCCGATTGTCGAGCCGCTTCATCACCTCGAGCAGCTTGACGTAAGACTCCTCGTTGCCGACCACCACGAGGGAGTTCGTCTGCTCGTCGGCGACGACCTTGCTCAGGCCGCTGCCGCCGCCCTGACCGACCTCGAACAGCTCGTTGATGCGCTCGGCCATGTCCACGGCGGACCCGTGGTTCACCGGCTCGATCCACATCTGCTGCCCGGCCCCGCCGACGTCGATCTCCTCGAGGATGCGGAGCATGCGCTGGACCTGGGCGCCCGTGTCCGTGAGCACCAGGAGCTGCCCCGGCGCATACGCGGAGACGTCCCCCTCCTTGCTCTTGAACTTCGTGAGCAGCGCCGCCGCCTCCTCCGCGTCGACGTGCCGCAGCCGATAGAGCCGCGTGAGGAAGCGATCCGTGTTCGGGACGGGGGCCCCGCGGGAGTAGACCGGCGTCGCCTGGTTCATCACGCCCGCGCTGTCGACGATCTTCAGAAAGCGCCCATGAGGCACCACCGTCATGCCGTTCACCTCGAGGATCGAGAGGAACGCCTGGTAGGCTTCGTCCAGGGTGACGGGCTCCGGGGCGACGACCGTCGCCTTGATCTGCCGCACCTTCGCGCCGTAGATGAAGCGCCGCCCGGTCATGCCGCTGATGTGGTTGACCAGCTCGGCGAGGTCCGCGTCCTGGAGATTGAACTTCACCCGGTGCCCGCCGGGCTTGGGACGGAACTCGACGTCCGTGGCCTGGGCGATCTTCTCCATCGTGCTGGGCAGCTCGCCCTGCGCGCCCGGCGGATCTCGATCCGCGGGGGCCTGCGGGGCGGCCTGACCCTGGGCGGGCCGCGGCGCCTGACGGGTACGTCCCGCCTGAGCGCTCGCGATGCCGTGGACGAAGAGGGAGGACAGCGCCAAGAGCGCGACGCGGCCCTTCAGCCCGCGGCGCGAGGGGGCGCGCGCCGGCGGGCGGTGAGGCGATGAGGGGGAGGTGGGGGATGCGCTCACGAAAGACTCACTTGATCTTGTACTCGATGGTCATGGGCTGACCGCGGCGATTGACCTTCACGCTCATGTTGCTCGCGGTACGCAGGCGCGCGTAGGCCTCGAGCGCCTTCTCGGGGCTGCCCATGTCGAAACCGTTGATGGACTCGAGACGATCGCCGTTCTGCAGGCCCAGGGTGCCGAGCAGCGTGTCCGGCCGCACGCCGAAGAGGCGAATGCCGACCACCTGCCCGTCCTTCTGCTCGGGCACGATGCGCGCCGACTTCATCAGCTCCGCCTGGTTCTCGAGGATCTTGTCGAGGACCCCGCGATCCACGTTGAACTCCGTGTCGCTGACCTTCTGAATGCGGCTCTTGATGTCCGGATCGACGGTGCTCGGGCCGCCCTTCGGAGCCGCGGGGGCGTCGTCTGCCTGGGCGGGCTTCTTTTCCGCGGGGCGCGCCGTGGGCTGCTCCACGAACATCAAGCTCTGACAGAGCGGCCCCCCTTCGAGCCACACGGCGGGGCTCGCCTCGAGGGGGTTGAAGCCGATGTAAGCGACCTTGCGCTCACCCACCGGATCGCCGACACGACGCAGCGTGGGGTGGCTGTCTCCAGGCCCCTGAATGGCGGCGAAGGACCACAGGGGATCGGTGGACTCCGTGATGATGTGCACCTTCACACCCTCACAGGCGGGCGCGGTCAGGGGCTCGTGGATCTCGTCGACCTGGTTCGCCTCCGCCTGGGGGAACTCGACGTCGATCTCACCGACCAGGGGCCCCGTGACCGAGTCGAAGGGGTTGCGCTCGAGGATCGCCGTCGCCTTCGGTTTCTCGAAGGCGGGCAAGCGCGCACTCAGGGGGCTCGGCTGCGCCCCCTCCGTCCCTTGCGGCGCCAGGGCGCTCCCCAGCAGCTGGCTCAACCCCGCGGCCTGGAAGTAAGCGGCGAGCGCCAACAACCCGAGCACGACGGCGGGAAAGTACTTCTTGAGCAGAGCGTCGAGTGACACGGGCATGAGCCTGACAGATCCGGAACGGACGATCAGCCCGGAGAGCGGGGTTGGATCGCGCCGCCCCCCTTAAAGCGAGAGCCGTGCCAGCGGTCAATGGGCGCGCCCAGCTGATTTTCCAATGATTTTCTCGCCAGATGCGCGAACCCCGTCGCCAGCTTGGCACTGGGACGGGGTTCAGAGGGCCCTGGAGTGACAGATTGTCAGCGGGGGCGCAGAGCGCTCAGCAGTCGGTGACCTCGGAGTAGGGGTACTGGCCCGTCTGGCACCAGTCCGCCCCGCTTCGGTCAGGGGGGCAATCCCCGTTCACGTAGGTCATCGGCACCTGCCCATCGTAGCGGTACACCCCGCCTTCGTAGGTGAAAAGCTGCCCGGGCGGGTAATTGACGCTGTGCTGGTCGGCCACCCACTCCACGGCGCCCTCGCAGTCGAGCATCGTGCCTCCCCCCGAGCCGCCGCTCGGTGCCCCGCCCGTGGCCGCACCGCCAGTCGCCGTGTCGCCGCCGGTCGACATCGTGCCGCCGGTCCCGGCGCCCCCCTGCCCGAGTCCCCCGGTGTTCCCGATCACCCCGCCGGTCGAAGGGCCGGGATCCTCACCCCCGGTTCCCGGGGCGGCGCCCCCCGAGCTCCCGCCCCCCGTCCCGTCTTCCGGGCCGTCGGTCGCGGTGGCACAAGCGATGGTGATGCAGGTCAAGAATCCAAGGAAAAGCACGGAGCGCATGATGTAGGTGTCTGGACGGTCAGGAAGGATGACTATGGCGAAGTATAGGGTCACCGAACCAGCCATTCCATGTTTTTTCGCCCCTGCCGTAAGCGGCCCAGGGCCCGGAAGCGGCCCGTTTCGGCTCCGTCGCCAATGTGGCATCCGGCCCGGGTCACCCTGTCACCCCCGACGGGAGCCCCCCTTGGCCCTCGCGGCGCGTAACCCGAGCTACTCCTTCCCGGCCGCGCGCTTGCGGAGCTCCCGGGGCTCCTCGTAGTCGTCCGGGCTCAACACGAGGCGCTCCACCCGCCTCCCCTCGACGAACCCATCGATGATCTCGTCGACGTCCTCGAGGCGCACGCGCCCGTACATGAAGTGATCGGGCTCCACCGCGATGGCGGGCCCCACCCAGCACACGTCGAGACAGCTCGAGGTGCACGCGCGCACCTCCGTCGCCGCCAGGCCCCGCTCCTTGAGGCGCTCCTTCAACCGCGCATGGAGCTCGACGGCCCCGCGCGCCGCGCAGGAACCCTTGGGGGTCCCGTCGGGACGCCGGTTGACGCACACGAACAAGTAGCGCTTCCGCTGAGCCATGGATGTGGTTGTCGTGCCGCCCCCCCGCCGATCCGTCAAGGGCGCCGATGCAGCGCCCGGGGCGGGTGCCGCCGCTGAGCCGGACGCCGCCGCTGAGCCGAGCACCGCCGCGGAGCCGATCGCCCAGCACGGCGGAGCACAACGGAAGTACGGTGTGGCCCGGCGCGACTCGAAGTCGCCCGCGACGATCGCCCCGGCAGCGCGGCTCGACGAAGCGCGGCCCTAGCCTGCGACCTCCCGCACGGAATCGGAGAGGATCGCCAGG